>NZ_JBFBBK010000012.1:0-194641 GCF_040682635.1 Streptomyces sp. NPDC051133 | reverse complement strand
ATACGACTACCTCATCGAGATCCTTGCCGATCCCCACCACGAAGAACACGAAGACCGCCTGGAATGGCTGGGCCTTGACTCTGCCGACCAGTTCGGCCCCGCAGCCTTCGATCCAGCAGAGGTCAACACCGCGCTATCCGCCCACGCGACCGTGCTCGTCAGGAACTGACACATCACTGCCCGCTGTCAGCAGCCCCTTCGTCTGCTGACAGCGGGACACAGACCCCCGCAAGATCAATGCGGCGCTGCACTAGTTGAAAAGCAGCGTGGCCCACAGACTTCCAGGAACGACGCCGCCGTGATGGGAACACGCCCCCTGTCGTCCGATGGACGTAGAAGGCCATCCGTCACGGCAGTGTGCGGGTGAAGGCATCACTACCTCACTGACTTCCGCAGGGGACCGCTGTATGCGGGAGGCTTGATCTGCGTAGAGGTCGTTGAAGCAATCCCGGTGGTCGAGGACGACCTGCGCCGCCTGCCCAGCCAGCTCACGCTTCTCTCTGTACGCCGCCGAGATGTCCAGCTCGGTGGCCGAAGTGGCGTTGAGGTCTCCAAGGTCGTCCGGGAACTCGAGGCCGAGCTGCAGGTCGAGGATGCTCGGGTCTATGGCCGACACGAGAGGGATCCGAACCGCCTGCGCTTTGTCGCTCAGCATGCGCGCTTTGGTTCTGAGCGGGCTGCATGCGGCTTCACGCCCGTCGTCCTTCCAGGAGTCCCACGCGCAGGAGCCCAAACCCGCCACCAGCGCCAAGGCGACGAGAGCGAGGGCGGCGCGAATCCTCTTCCGCTCCCGCTCCGCCCGCTGTCGTGCCCTCTCGGCTCGGACCTTGGCCTCTGCCTCCGCGCTTTCGCGCTCGGCCCGTGTGGCGTGATGGCGGCAGCCGCGGCCTATCTCTTGGGGGAGCTTGCACGGACTCCCCTTCTGAGTGTGGCGCCCGCACCGCGGGGCTGGACGGCGGCGTCGGGAGCGGGTGTACCTGGTGGACATGCCGCGCATTGTGGACCACCGACCGACACCGGCAGGGCGGAACGGTCGAAGCGGTGCTCGCGCGGCTGTCAGCAGGTCATCGGGCAGCAAGTCCCTGTTTGCGTAGGCGACTTGTCCGCCGTTTGCTCGCACTGTGACCCAGGTCACCGAAAATGCATCTCAGTATTCGAGACGGTCGGGCGCCCTGTCGCCTCGACCTGCGCCCATACGCTCCTGAAGGGAGGGGTTGACCTGCACTTAGGGCACGCGGAGGGCACGGAGCCCTCAAAATGGTTTAGACAACAAACAAACCCCAGGCCGCTGACCTGGGGTTTCTCTCTGGAGCGGGTGACGAGAATCGAACTCGCGCTCTCAGCTTGGGAAGCTGATGTTCTACCATTAAACTACACCCGCGTAAGTACGGACAAAGGACCTTTTCTGCAGTCGATGTCCGGACGCTCGCTCACTTTACATCATCGCGGAGTCGCGGTGCTCGAACCTCGGAGGTTTGAGTCGCTCTCAGGGTGGGATCCGACTGCGGGCGGGGTGAGTTGAGGCGTACCGTGGAGGCCTGGGAGAGGGTCCGGGCGGGGCCGGAGTGCCGCCTGGAGAGTCGTCTCTTTGATCCCGTAATGTGGCTTTTGTCGTCGGGGGAGTCAGCCCGACGAGCCTCTTGGGGAAGGGACTTAAGGGACTTGATGGAACGCACCGTCGTCCGTTGTGCGGACGGGCACGTCTTCAGCACCGCTTCGTTCCCGATGCAGAAGGCCGAGCGGCTCGGCCCCGGCCGGCTCATGAGGTGTCCCCGGTGCGCCCGGCTCCGCAGCGTGGTGCCGGTCGCCCTGGAGAAGCAGGGATAGAAGCGGCGGCAGCGGACCCGCAGTAGTCGCGCGGTAACACCAGGCGCGCGGAGTCGTCGCGATTGTCACGGCTCCGCGCGCCTTGCGTATCCTCGCTACGTGCTTCTCTCAGACAAGGACATCCGGGCCGAGATCGACGCCGGGCGGGTACGGATCGATCCCTACGACGAAACCATGGTGCAGCCGTCGAGCATCGACGTCCGGCTGGACCGGTACTTCCGGGTGTTCGAGAACCACCGGTACCCGCACATCGACCCGTCGGTCGAGCAGGCCGACCTGACCCGCCTGGTCGAGCCGGAGGGGGACGAGCCGTTCATCCTCCACCCGGGAGAGTTCGTGCTCGCCTCGACGTACGAGGTCATCACGCTGCCCGACGACCTCGCCTCCCGCCTCGAGGGCAAGTCCTCGCTGGGCCGGCTGGGCCTCGTCACGCACTCCACCGCCGGATTCATCGACCCCGGCTTCAGCGGACACGTCACCCTCGAGCTCTCCAACCTCGCCACGCTTCCCATCAAGCTGTGGCCGGGCATGAAGATCGGCCAGCTGTGCATGTTCCGGCTGTCGTCGCCCGCGGAGTTCCCGTACGGCAGCGAGCGCTACGGCTCCCGCTACCAGGGGCAGCGCGGGCCGACCGCCTCGCGGTCCTACGTCAATTTCCATCGGACCCAGGTGTGAGGGCTGAAGCAGCATGAGTGACGTGCGGGAGAACCTGACCTACGAGCGGTTCGGCGGCGCCATCCGCGAGCTGGCGCAGACCATCGCCGACGACGGCTACGAGCCGGACATCGTGCTCAGCATCGCCCGGGGCGGGGTGTTCGTCGCGGGCGGCCTCGCCTACGCCCTCGACTGCAAGAACATCCACCTGGTGAACGTGGAGTTCTACACCGGGGTGGGGACGACCCTGGAGATGCCGGTCATGCTGGCGCCCGTCCCCAACGTCATCGACTTCTCCGACAAGAAGGTCCTCATCACCGACGACGTCGCCGACACCGGCAAGACGCTCAAGCTGGTGCGCGACTTCTGCCTCGACACCGTCGCCGAGGTGCGCTCCGCGGTGATCTACGAGAAGTCCCACTCCCTCGTGAAGTGCGAGTACGTCTGGAAGCGGACGGACGACTGGATCAACTTCCCGTGGAGTGTCCTACCTCCGGTACATAAGTCGGGCGAGGCGCCGAAGGAGAACAAGGAAGCGCTCTGACCTGCGCTTTCCTGGATACGGAATGACGAATCGACCGACACGGGCGATGTGGTGGGCTGAAATGGCAATCGCCCTTGCCGTGGCAGCCGCGACTCTCGCTGCGCTCGTCGTCCTTCTGGGGTCCTCGGCAGCCCGAGGCCGTCACATGACCCTGGACAGTGGGGCTTCGAGCCTCCTGATCGCACTGTCCGTCGGCGTCGGCATCTTCGTGAGCAGCCGGTTCAGGGCGTGGGGGCTGCGTCGGCGCTACAGGCCCCGGAGTGCCTCGTACAGATCGTCGTAGGCTGTCCAACAGTCGATGCCGCCGTCGTCGTACAGGCTGCCCATGTACCAGTCGTCGTCATGAACAGGCTTCACGAGGCACAGGCTGTGAAACCTGCCATCCACGGATGATCTCACCCGCCAGGTGGTTTTCACCCCTTATCGCCAGGGGCACACGACCAGTGAGATCCCACGGAGGTGCTGAGATGAGCGCCGGAGAACGGGCCAAGGCGAAGGCCGAACAGATCGTCGGAAAGACCGTGCGGAAGGCGGCCCACGCGGTACACAAAGAAGCCCTCGCAGCGAAAGGCGCCGCCCTCGAAGCACGGGGCAGGGCGCGGGGAACGAAAGAACAGACCAAGGGCGCGTTCAAGCGTTGAGCGCCTTACCAAACGCTCGAACAGCTGAGCTGCGAGACTCCGGGCACGTGAAGGGCCCCCGGCGAGGACGCCGGGGGCCCTTTCGCGAGCGCGACCGTCAGAACGTACCCAGCTTCACGATCGACAGCAGCGCGATCAGCTGGATCGCCGACGCGCCCAGCGCCTTCGGCCAGGGCAGGTCGTGCGAGCGGGAGACCATCAGGGTCAGCAGGGCGCCCGCGCCGATCCAGGTGGCCCAGCCGAGCAGCTGGACGAAGCCGGCGTCGCCGCCGAAGAACATGGCGAAGACCAGGCGGGGCGTGTCCGTGAGCGCCGTAATCAGCATGGACAGGCCCACCGTGGGCTGCCAGGCGCCGTCGCCGCCGAGCTGGCGGGCCAGGGTGTGGGTGACCACGCCCAGGATGAACAGGCCCAGCACCATCACGATCGCGGTGATCAGCACGATCGGGACCGCGTTGGAGAGCGTGGCGTTGATCGCGTCCGCGCGGGCGCCGTCGAAGCCGAAGACGGCGAGCAGGCCGTACAGGAAGGTGACGATCACCGCGGGGACCCACATGGTGTAGTCCCGCATGCGCAGGAAGGTCTGGTCGGGGGAGAGGACGATCCCCTTCAGCAGCTCCTTCCAGTGCAGGGGCGGGCCCAGCGGTGCCGCGGGTACGGCGGCGGAGCCGGACTGGTAGGTCGCGCCCTGGGTGTAACCGGCGGCCTCGTCGACCGAGAAGGCCTGGGTGTGGCCCGGGTTGTTCGCCGCGTACGGGTCGTGGCCCCGGCCACCGCCCGGATGGGCGCCGTCGTCGCCGAAGTACTCCGGTCCGTCGCCGGGCGGGCCCGGGTAGCCGTACGGCTGCCCCTGCTGCGGGTACGGCGGCTGCGGCGCCGACGGGTTGCCGTACGACGGCCTCGGGTGCTGCCCGTACGACGGCCCCGAGGGCTGCCCGTGCCGCTGCCCCTGCTGCCCGCGCGACGGTCCCTGCTGTCCGTACGACGGTCCCGGCCGGCCGTACGGTCCCTGCGGCGCCTGCTGTCCCTGGGGGGCACGGTCGTTCCGACCCCCGCGTCCGTTCCTGAATCCAGCCACGTCATCGAACGTACCTGGTCCCGGAGAGCGGTGTGCCGGGCCCGGCGGTCCGGGCCCGGCTTTGCGGCCGACCTGTGACATCCCCTAAGGGATCGTCAGCCGCCGGACCGGGGGTTCCTCGGGGAACCCCCGGGGTTTGCGGCGGCTCAGTCCGCGAAGAGGGCGCCGAACTGCGGGGTGCCCGTGGTGGAGACGCCCACCGTGCTCGGCCCGAAGGCGCGCGAACCGCTCGTGGTGATCTTCGAGCCGTTGGACGGCAGGTAGGTGATCGCGCCGTCACCGCTGTTCTCGTACGAGCCGACGAGCAGGTCCGCCCGGCCGTCACCGGTGACGTCGTCGAGCTTGACGTCGGCGCCGAACAGGTCGCTCTTCTCGCTGCTGCCCGGGACGCCCGTGGTGTTCTGCTCGAAGGACTGGGCACCGGAGGCCGTGTTCACACCGGACGCGGAGCCGTACAGCACGGTGACCATGCCGGTGTTGGTGACACCGGCGATGTCCTCGTCGGGGCTGCTGACCACGAGGTCCTGGTAGCCGTCGCCGTTGATGTCGCCGAGGTCCAGGTCCCAGCCGAAGGAGTCGCCCTTCTCCGAGGTGCCGGGCACGCTGCCGGTGTTCTGGCTGATGCCGGTCGTGGAGGCCGGGCCGGACGCCGAGCCGTAGGTGACGTTCACCCGGCCGCCGTCGGAGGAGTCCGGCACGTGGGTGCCGTCGTCGGTGGTGGAGTCCCAGCCGGCACCGCTGACGATGTCGCCGAAGCCGTCGCCGTTGATGTCGCCGATGGCGGTGACGATGCCGGGCTTGAGGGCCTTCGCGGTCGAGCCGCTCAGGCCACTGGCGCTGCCCGGCAGCCAGTAGTTGGTGTTCCAGCCGTACTTCGTCTGCGTCTCGTAGCCGTCGACCACCAGGTCGGTGCGGCCGTCGCCGTTGACGTCGCCGGCGGTCAGGCTCATCGGACCGAAGGGGTCGTCGTTGGTGCCGGACACGATGGGCGGCTTGACGGTGGTGCGGCTGCCGTAGGCACCCGTGGTGGTGAAGCCGCCCTTGTAGAGGTAGAGGGTGCTGGAGGAACTGCCGACGGCCAGGTCGGCCTTGCCGTCGCCGTCGAAGTCGCCGGCGGCCAGGTCCTTGCCCCAGAAGTCGTGCGAGGAGGCGGCCGGGTCGGGCACGTCGATGCCCTTGCCGGTGAGGCCGCTCGGGGAGCCCCAGAGGATGGCGAGGCCGCCGCCGTTGGTGTCGGTGCCGACCTTCTCGTCCGGGGTGCCGACGGCGAGGTCGTCGTAGCCGTCGCCGTTGAAGTCGGCGTACGCCAGCTCGGCGCCGAAGAAGTCACCGTCCTCCGCGGCGCCCGGGACGCCGGAGGTGTTCTGGCTGATCGTGTTGCGCTTGGCGGAGGACACTCCGGTGGAGCTGCCGTACAGGACGACGACCTGGCCGGCGTTCTTGTGGCCACTGACGTAGGCGCCGGCCGCCGAGTTGGCGACGTCGCCGATGCCGTCGCCGTTGAAGTCGGCCTTCGCGACCTTGAAGGAGTCGGCGGCCGAGGCGGGCGAGGCGGCGAACGTGAGCAGACCGCCCGTCAGCGCGGCCGCTGCGGCCGTCGCGAGGGCGATTCGCGTGTGCGTGTGCATGCGGTCTCCTGCGGCATGCGGGGGATGCCTGGCTGACATCCGCAGTCGATGGGGTGCGGACCGCCGGTGTTCGTCGTGAGTTGTCCCACGGTTCACCGGGAGGTCGCCGATCAAGAGACCCGCGGGGATGCTTGAGGGTTGTACGAGACACCCGTAATTCTGTAAGACGGGTGCGACGGCGGCCGGGTTCCACAGGAGGCGCTGCCCTCGTTCGCGCATTGCGTGGGCCAGGATGGTGCCATGACCGTAGTGAAGATCAACGTGCTGACCGTGCCCGCCGAGCAGCGGGAGGAGCTGGAGAAGCGGTTCGCCTCGCGAGCCCACGCCGTGGAGAACTCCGACGGCTTCGAGTGGTTCGAGCTGCTGCGCCCCGTCGAGGGCACCGACACCTACCTCGTGTACACGCGCTGGCGTGACGAGGAGTCGTTCAAGGCGTGGATGGAGGGCCCGATGAAGGCCGCGCACCAGGGCGGCGCAGAGGGCGCCGAGCGCCCCCGTCCGGCTGCCTCCGGTTCGACGCTGTGGTCCTTCGAGGTGGTACAGCAGGCGGCCCCGAAGGGAGCGTGACACCGAGCGGCGCGAGCGCCCCGCCGTGGAGCCGTCTCAGGCGGACGGCTCCTGGTCGTCGTCGGGGCGCTTGGCCACGAAGGAGCCGAGGCCGACCTCGGCCCGGATGAGCCCCTCGGACTTGAGGTGGGCCAAGGCCTTCTGGGCGGTCGAGGTCGCGATGCCGAACTCGGCCGAGAGTTCGACGACAGACGGCACACGGGCGCCCACGGGGTACTCGCCATCGGCGATGCGGCTGGTGATGGCCGCGGCCACCTGACGCCAGACGGGGCGCGTGCGGTCGAGATCGGGGGTCATGCGGTTGACGCTAAAACTCTGCGGTAGACCGCGCGACCGCGGTAGACTGCGGTAGACCGCGAACAAACGGTGCCCCGGCGACGGTTGCAGCCGTCCCGGGGCGTGGCCACCAGCTGCTGCGTGAACCGGAGCTGATGACATGACCGACCTTATCCGCCGTCTCGCCGCACGGGCGGGCTTCCTGCTCTTCCCGCCCGGAAGGGAGCGGCCGACGTACATCGAACCCCGCCCGACCGACTCCCGTCCGCTGCCCCTTCCCCGCAGTCCGTACGGCGTCGACACACCCCTGGACGTCACGGCTCACCGCCTCGCACGGCCGTACGTGACCGCCGCTCACGTGGGGGAGGCCGCATGAACCTGCCGCCGCGTCTGCTGCCCTGGGCCGGTGCCGAGGGCAAGCCGTGTTACCTGATCACCGATGACCACGACGGCCCGCTGTCCCGGCTGGCCGACGCCACGGAGTCCGTGCAGCTGGGCATGGGCGGCCAACTCCTGGAGCACGCGCGGGAGATGCTGCCCGACGCTCCGCCGGGCGAACTTAAGTTCCTGGCCGAGTGCTTGGCGCAGGCTCTCGACGACGCCCTGCGTGTCGCGGCGAGCCGGGGGCGGCGGGGGGAGCATTCGGACTGACCCCGCACACACGACGGCGCCCCCTGCCTGTGCGGGTCAGGGGGCGCCGTCGGCTTGAGGGGTGCCGTTACTTCACCGGCTCCGGCTCGGGCTCGTTCTCGGACTCGGCCGTGCCCGCCGGGGGCTCGTCGTCCTGGGCCGGGGTCCTGACGGAGTCCAGGAGGAGCTGGGCGACGTCGACCACCTGGATCGACTCCTTCGCCTTGCCGTCGTTCTTCTTGCCGTTGACCGAGTCGGTCAGCATGACGAGGCAGAACGGGCAGGCCGTCGAGACGATGTCGGGGTTGAGGGAGAGGGCTTCGTCGACGCGCTCGTTGTTGATGCGCTTGCCGATCCGCTCCTCCATCCACATCCGCGCACCGCCGGCGCCGCAGCAGAAGCCGCGCTCCTTGTGGCGGTGCATCTCCTCGTTGCGCAGGCCCGGGACCTTGCCGATGATCTCGCGCGGGGGCGTGTAGATCTTGTTGTGGCGGCCCAGGTAGCACGGGTCGTGGTAGGTGATGATGCCCTCGACCGGGGTCACCGGGATGAGCTTGCCCTCGTCGACGAGGTGCTGCAGCAGCTGGGTGTGGTGGATGACCTCGTAGTCGCCGCCGAGCTGCGGGTACTCGTTGCCGAGCGTGTTGAGGCAGTGGGGGCAGGTCGCGACGATCTTCTTCGAAGACTTGGGCTTGGCGGACTCCGGGACCACCTTGCCGTCGTCGTCCAGCTCCTCGCCGAACGCCGTGTTCAGGGCCATGACGTTCTCCATGCCGAGCTCCTGGAACAGGGGCTCGTTGCCCAGGCGGCGGGCGGAGTCGCCGGTGCACTTCTCGTCGCCGCCCATGATCGCGAACTTCACGCCCGCGATGTGCAGCAGCTCGGCGAAGGCCTTCGTGGTCTTCTTGGCGCGGTCCTCGAGGGCGCCGGCGCAGCCGACCCAGTACAGGTACTCGACCTCGGTGAGGTCCTCGATGTCCTTGCCGACGACCGGGACCTCGAAGTCGACCTCCTTGAGCCACTCCAGGCGCTGCTTCTTCGCCAGGCCCCAGGGGTTGCCCTTCTTCTCCAGGTTCTTGAGCATCGTGCCCGCCTCGGACGGGAACGCGGACTCGATCATGACCTGGTAGCGGCGCATGTCGACGATGTGGTCGACGTGCTCGATGTCCACCGGGCACTGCTCGACACAGGCGCCGCAGGTGGTGCAGGACCACAGGACGTCGGGGTCGATGACGCCGTTGGCCTCGGCTGTGCCGATCAGGGGGCGCTCGGCCTCGGCGAGGGCGGCGGCGGGGACGCCGGCCAGCTGCTCCTCGGAGGCCTTCTCCTCGCCCTCCATCGTCTTGCCGCCGCCGGCCAGCAGGTACGGCGCCTTGGCGTGGGCGTGGTCCCGCAGGGACATGATCAGCAGCTTCGGGGAGAGCGGCTTGCCCGTGTTCCAGGCCGGGCACTGCGACTGGCAGCGGCCGCACTCGGTGCAGGTGGAGAAGTCCAGCAGGCCCTTCCAGGAGAACTGCTCGACCTGGGAGACACCGAAGACGTCGTCCTCGCCGGGGTCGGCGAAGTCGATCGGCTTGCCGCCGGACGTCATCGGCAGCAGCGCGCCGAGGGAGGTCTCACCGGTGGCGTTGCGCTTGAAGAAGATGTTCGGGAAGGCCAGGAAGCGGTGCCAGGCCACGCCCATGTCGGTCTTCAGGGCGACCGTGATCATCCAGATGAACGAGGTCGCGATCTTCAGTCCGGCGAAGAAGTAGGTGAGGTTCTGGAGCGTGGAGACGTCCATGCCCTTCAGCCACGACACCACCGGGTAGGAGATGAAGAAGGAGGCCTCGTAGCCGTCGACGTGGTGCTGGGCGCCCTCCAGGGCGTGCAGCATGAAGATGCAGACGCCGACGATGAGGATGACGGCCTCGACGAAGTAGGCCTGGCCGAAGTTGGAGCCGGCGAAGCGGGACTTGCGGCCCGGCTTGCGCGGGTGGCTCAGCTGGCGGATGACGATCAGGACGAGGATGCCGACGACCGTCATCGTGCCGATGAACTCGACATAGATGTTGTACGGCGCCCATTCGCCGATGATCGGCAGGATCCAGTCGGCCTTGAACAGCTGTCCGATCGCGTTGACGATCGTCAGCAGCAGGGTGAAGAAGCCCACCGCCACGAACCAGTGCGCCACACCGACGACGCCCCAGCGGTTCATCCGGGTGTGGCCGAGGAACTCCTTGACCACGGTGAGGGTGCGCTGCGCGG
The DNA here is from genome assembly GCF_040682635.1 of Streptomyces sp. NPDC051133. Classification (NCBI taxonomy): domain Bacteria; kingdom Bacillati; phylum Actinomycetota; class Actinomycetes; order Kitasatosporales; family Streptomycetaceae; genus Streptomyces; species Streptomyces sp. NPDC051133. Next base: position 184,549 of record NZ_JBFBBK010000012.1, on the reverse strand, counting down.
GGTCGTTGGTCCGCGCTCCGGCCGGCACCGGCTGGCCGAGGCGCATGAAGTTGAAGATCTGGAGGAGGGCGCGGCCGAACAGTGCCACGCCGACCACGATCAGGACCAGCGACACGATGATCGCGGCGAGTTGCATTGGGGCTCCTGAGGCGGCCTCGAATTAACCGAGCGACTTACCGATCGACATTACTAAGCGGTAACTTATGCAGTCCGTCTGAGACTACCCCCATCTTCCGTCGGGATGCAGCCGAGCGCGGGGTGATCTGGGTCGCTGAGGGCTGCCTCCGTCATCATGCCGCAGGCAATCCGATCGTGTTATTCATCCAGAATTGCTACATTCGCCCCTACCTTAGAGCCGTGCTCTACGGCATCGCGGCGGCCACCGCCGCCCTCCTCCTGACCGCAGTGCTGGCGGCACTGCTCCGGCTGCCCGCCCTGCGCGCCGGAGTGGTGGACCGGCGCCGCCAGCGGCCGCTGCCGCTGCTGGGCGGGCTCGCCGTGGTGGCCGTCACCTGTCTGGTCGCCTGGACGGGGGAGTGGACCCGGGTCGCGCCGCTCGGCGAAGGAGTCGCGGAGCTGCTCGTCGCCGCCGCCGCGGTGGCCGCTCTCGGTCTCATCGCCGACGTCTGGCGGCTCCGCGCGCGCGTGCTCGTCGCCGGTACGACGGTGGCGGCGGCCTGTGTGGTGCCCTACGACGAGACGGGTGTGTGGGGCGGGATCCTCGCCGTCGTCTGGATCGTCCTCGCCTCCCTCGCCTTCAGGGGGCTCGACCACGCGGACGGGCTGGCCGGGACCGTGGGGGTGATCACCGCCTTCGGGGTCGGTGCCTGTGCGGCCGCCGAGGTGATGGACGGGCTCGCCGTCCTGCTGAGCGTGCTCGCCGCCGCGCTCACCGGCTTCCTGATGCACAACTGGCATCCCGCGCGGATCGGTCTGGGCGCCTGCGGCTCGCTCTTCGCGGGCTTCCTGTTGTCGGCGTCCGTCGTCCTCACGCGCGCGGGGTACGAAATCGGGCCGAGTGCGGCCGTGGCGTTCTGCGTCGGAGCGCTCGCCGTCGCGGACGCGGTCCTGGTGGTCCTCACCCGGCTGCTGCTGCGCCGACCGCTGCTGCGCCGCGGCCCCGACCATCTCGCCCACCGGCTGCGCCGGCTCGGACTGACCCCGCAGGGATCCGTCGTCCTGCTGGGCGCGGGCTCCTTCTCGGCGGTACTCGTCGGGGTGCTCGTGGACACCGGCTGGACGGGGCAGGGGGCTGCTCTATGGGTGGCGGGTGGGGCTCTGTGCGCCGTTCTCGTACTCCTTCGCATCCCTGTCCAGCCACCGCGACGTACGGCATCGACGCAGGTCAGCGGGACTTTCACCGGGCACTTGCGCATAAGGAACGGATAAGAGTTGAGCCCTGGTGACTCAGGTCTGTTGACCCGGCGGACCCGCTCATGCACACTTGAGCCTGTTCCACTCAAGTCAGCTGGAGGAATCAACCATGGCACGTGCGGTCGGCATCGACCTGGGCACGACTAACTCCGTCGTCAGCGTTCTGGAGGGCGGCGAGCCCACCGTCATCACCAACGCCGAGGGTGCCAGGACCACGCCGTCCGTCGTCGCCTTCGCGAAGAACGGTGAGGTGCTCGTCGGAGAGGTCGCCAAGCGGCAGGCCGTGACCAACGTGGACCGGACGATCCGGTCCGTGAAGCGTCACATGGGCACCGACTGGAAGATCCAGCTGGACGGGAAGGACTTCAACCCGCAGCAGATCTCCGCCTTCATCCTGCAGAAGCTGAAGCGGGACGCCGAGGCCTACCTGGGCGAGAAGGTGACCGACGCGGTCATCACCGTCCCGGCGTACTTCAACGACTCGGAGCGTCAGGCGACCAAGGAGGCCGGTGAGATCGCCGGTCTGAACGTCCTGCGCATCGTCAACGAGCCGACGGCCGCCGCGCTGGCCTACGGCCTCGACAAGGACGACCAGACGATCCTCGTCTTCGACCTCGGTGGCGGCACCTTCGACGTCTCGCTGCTGGAGATCGGCGACGGCGTCGTCGAGGTGAAGGCCACCAACGGTGACAACCACCTCGGTGGTGACGACTGGGACCAGCGCGTCGTCGACTACCTGGTCAAGCAGTTCGCGGCCGGCCACGGCGTGGACCTCGGCAAGGACAAGATGGCCCTGCAGCGTCTGCGTGAGGCTGCCGAGAAGGCCAAGATCGAGCTGTCCTCCTCCACGGAGACCTCGATCAACCTGCCGTACATCACCGCGTCCGCCGAGGGCCCGCTGCACCTGGACGAGAAGCTCACCCGGGCCCAGTTCCAGCAGCTGACGGCCGACCTGCTGGAGCGCTGCAAGACGCCGTTCCACAACGTCATCAAGGACGCCGGCATCTCCATCAACGAGATCGACCACGTCGTCCTCGTCGGTGGCTCCACCCGTATGCCCGCCGTCGCCGAGCTCGTCAAGGAGCTGACCGGCGGCAACGAGGCCAACAAGGGCGTCAACCCGGACGAGGTCGTCGCCATCGGCGCCGCCCTCCAGGCCGGTGTCCTCAAGGGCGAGGTCAAGGACGTCCTGCTCCTCGACGTCACCCCGCTGTCCCTCGGTATCGAGACCAAGGGCGGCATCATGACCAAGCTCATCGAGCGCAACACCACGATCCCGACCAAGCGGTCCGAGATCTTCACGACGGCGGAGGACAACCAGCCGTCCGTGCAGATCCAGGTCTACCAGGGTGAGCGCGAGATCGCGGCCTACAACAAGAAGCTCGGCATGTTCGAGCTGACCGGTCTGCCGCCGGCGCCGCGTGGCGTCCCGCAGATCGAGGTCGCCTTCGACATCGACGCCAACGGCATCATGCACGTGACCGCCAAGGACCTGGGCACGGGCAAGGAGCAGAAGATGACCGTCACCGGCGGCTCCTCGCTGCCGAAGGACGAGGTCGACCGCATGCGCCAGGAGGCCGAGAAGTACGCGGAGGAGGACCACGCCCGCCGCGAGGCCGCCGAGACCCGCAACCAGGGCGAGCAGCTCGTCTACCAGACCGAGAAGTTCCTCAAGGACAACGAGGACAAGGTCCCCGGCGAGATCAAGACCGAGGTGGAGTCCGCCGTCGCCGAGCTGAAGGAGAAGCTCAAGGGCGAGGACACCGCCGAGATCCGCTCCGCCACGGAGAAGGTCGCGGCCGTCTCGCAGAAGCTGGGCCAGGCCATGTACGCCGACGCCCAGGCCGCGCAGGGCGCCGCCGGCGGTGACGCCGGTGCCGGCGCGGGTGAGGCCAAGGCCGACGACGACGTCGTCGACGCCGAGATCGTGGACGACGAGCGCAAGGACGGTGCCGCGTGACGGAGGAGACTCCGGGCTTTGAAGACAAGCCCGACGTCCCCTCCGGCGCCACCTCTGACGACGCCGAGCCGAAGGCCGCCTCCTCCGAGGAGGGGGCGGCCCCGGCCGGGGACGCGAACGAAAGCGCCGGTCTGGTCGCCCAGCTGGACCAGGTGCGCACGGCGCTGAACGAGCGCACGCGGGACCTCCAGCGCCTCCAGGCGGAGTACCAGAACTACCGCCGACGCGTCGAGCGCGACCGGGTCGCGGTCAAGGAGATCGCCGTGGCGAACCTCCTGACCGAGCTCCTTCCGGTGCTCGACGACATCGGCCGCGCCCGGGAGCACGGCGAACTGGTCGGCGGCTTCAAGTCGGTGGCCGAGTCGCTGGAGACCGTCGCGGCGAAGATGGGCCTGCAGCAGTTCGGCAAGGAGGGCGAGCCCTTCGACCCGACGATCCACGAGGCCCTGATGCACAGTTACGCGCCGGACGTCACCGAGACGACCTGCGTGGCGATCCTGCAGCCCGGGTATCGCATCGGCGAGCGCACCATTCGCCCCGCGCGGGTGGCCGTCGCCGAGCCGCAGCCCGGCGCGCAGAGCGTCAAGGCCGAGGGCGCCGAGGAGCAGACCTCCGAGGCGAAGAAGGCCGACGACAAGGAGAGCGGTGGCCCGGACGAGGGCTGACGTGAACACCACTGAGGGGAAGGAGGGGCGTCGGGGATGAGCACCAAGGACTTCATCGAGAAGGACTACTACAAGGTCCTCGGCGTCCCCAAGGACGCCACCGAGGCCGAGATCAAGAAGGCGTACCGGAAGCTCGCCCGCGAGTTCCACCCGGACGCCAACAAGGGCAACGTCAAGGCCGAGGAGCGCTTCAAGGAGATCTCCGAGGCGAACGACGTTCTCGGCGACCCCAAGAAGCGCAAGGAGTACGACGAGGCACGCGCCCTGTTCGGCAACGGCGGCTTCCGCCCCGGGCCGGGCGCCGGCGGCGGCTCCTTCAACTTCGACCTGGGCGACCTCTTCGGAGGGGGAGGGAACGCCCAGAGCGGAAGCTTCGGCGGCGGACTCGGCGACGTCTTCGGGGGCCTGTTCAACCGGGGCGGCGGCGCGGGTACCACCCGTACCCAGCCGCGCCGGGGCCAGGACATCGACACCGAGGTCACGCTGAGCTTCACGGAGGCCATCGAGGGCGCCACCGTGCCCCTCAGGATGTCCTCCCAGGCGCCCTGCAAGGCCTGTTCCGGCACCGGCGACAAGAACGGCACACCGCGCGTGTGCCCGACCTGTGTCGGCACCGGCCAGGTGGCGCGGGGTTCGGGCGGCGGCTTCTCGCTCACCGACCCCTGCCCCGACTGCAAGGGCCGCGGTCTGATCGCCGAGCACCCCTGCCTGGAGTGCAAGGGCAGCGGGCGCGCCAAGTCGTCGCGCACGATGCAGGTCCGCATCCCGGCCGGCGTCACCGACGGGCAGCGGATCCGGCTGCGCGGCAAGGGCGCCCCCGGCGAGCGGGGCGGACCGGCGGGCGACCTCTACGTGGTCGTGCACGTCGGCGAGCACCCGGTCTTCGGGCGCAAGGGCGACAACCTCACGGTCACCGTCCCGGTGACGTATCCCGAGGCGGCTCTCGGCGGCGAGGTCCGGGTTCCCACCCTCGGCGGCCCGGCGGTCACCCTGAAGCTTCCTCCGGGCACGCCCAACGGGCGCACCATGCGGGCCCGGGGCAAGGGCGCGGTCCGCAAGGACGGCACCCGCGGGGACCTGCTGGTCACCGTAGAGGTGAGTGTTCCGCAGGACCTGTCGGGGAAGGCTCGTGATGCACTGGAGGCGTATCGCGAGGCGACCGCGGGCGAGGACCCGCGGGCGGAGCTGTTCGAGGCCGCGAAGGGAGCTTGAGAGTGATGGACGGCCGTCGACGCAGTGACAATTTTCGCGGGCCGTATGAACTGACCGAGGAGACCCCGGTCTACGTCATCTCGGTGGCGGCCCAGCTCTCCGGACTCCACCCGCAGACGCTGCGCCAGTACGACCGCCTGGGCCTGGTCTCCCCGGACCGCACCGCGGGCCGGGGCCGCCGGTACTCGGCCCGCGACATCGAACTGCTCCGCCAGGTGCAGCAGTTGTCGCAGGACGAGGGCATCAACCTGGCCGGTATCAAGCGCATCATCGAACTGGAGAACCAGGTAGCCGCCCTGCAGGCCCGCCTCGTGGAGCTTCAGGCGGCCCTGGACGGCGCGGCGGCCGCGATGCAGCAGCGCGAGGCCGCCGTGCACGCCTCCTACCGGCGTGACCTGGTTCCGTACCAGGAGGTCCAGCAGACCAGCGCGCTGGTGGTGTGGCGGCCCAAGCGGCAGCAGCAGAAGGACTGAGTTCCAGCCGAGTGGCACACGGCAGGGGCCGGCGGGACGGGCGTCCTTCCGGCCCCTGCCGTTTGTCCTGATCTTTGCCGGTCCATGAAGTCCCTTTGAATGGACGGTCCGTAAAGAGAGTTTGAAGGTGATTTCGCTTGCCCTTCACAGGTGCAGCGGAGCGTGGTGTTGCGGACTCGTTAAGTAGTTCTTCTTGACGCCGGGTGTGGCGTCCGCGTTGTCTTTTCAGACACCTGGGTCGTATAGCAGCGCCCACGTCCGGAACGCACCTGAAGTGAGCCCCCGAATGCGTCGTATCGCCATATCCGTGGCCGCGTCCACGATGACCCTCTCGCTCGCCGGCTGCGGCATGCTGAACGCGACGGGGGACAGCGCGAGCGCGAGCCCGAGCAAGGGCAACGACGTCACCGTGGGTCTGCTGCTGCCGGAGAAGGCCAACACCCGCTACGACAAGTTCGACTACCCCATCATCAAGTCGCAGGTCGCCGAGCTCACCAGGAACCAGGGCAAGGTCGACTACAAGAACGCGAACGCGGACGCCTCCCAGCAGACCGCGCAGATGCAGGAGATGATCGACGAGAAGGCCGACATCATCCTGCTGGACGCGGTCGACTCGCACGGCATCGCCGACGAGGTGAAGAAGGCCAAGGACGCGGGCATCCCGGTCATCGCGTACGACCGGCTCGCCGAGGGTCCGATCGACGCGTACCTCTCCTTCGACAACGAGCTGGTCGGCGAGGTGCAGGGCCGTACGCTGCTGGAGGCCCTCGGGTCGGGCGCCGACACCTCGAACAAGATCGTCATGGTGAACGGTTCGCCCACCGACCCGAACGCCAAGCAGTTCAAGGAGGGTGCGCTCTCCGAGCTGAACGGCAAGGTGACGATCGCGGACACCTACGACACCAAGGACTGGAAGCCGGAGAACGCCGAGGCCGAGATGGCCGAGGCGATCGGCAAGATCGGCAAGAGCAACATCGCCGGTGTCTACGCCGCCAACGACGGCATGGCGGGCGGTGTCATCAAGGCCCTGAAGGCGGCCGGTGTCACCAGCCTGCCCCCGATCACCGGCCAGGACGCCGAACTCGACGCGGTCCAGCGGATCGTGTCCGGCGAGCAGTACATGAGCGTCTACAAGTCCTACCCGGACGAGGCCCAGGCCGCCGCGCAGATGGCCGTCGCCAAGGTCCAGGGCAAGGACATCGCGTTCGACGCCCTCACCCAGGACAAGGTCGACAGCCCCACCCAGAAGGACATCCCGTCCAAGCTGGTCCAGGTGAGCGCGCTGACCAGGAAGAACATCAAGGCCACGGTCGTCGCGGACGGCATCTACACGCTGGACGACATCTGCACGCCCAAGTACAAGGCGGCCTGCGCGGCGATCGGCCTCAAGTAGGGCGGCGCCCCGGGGTCGCGGTGAGCTGTGACGCGGCCCCGGCGGCCGCCCCCGTCATCTTCTTGCAATGCGAGGCCCGGAGCCTGGGCGAAAACAGGGCGTAACACCCCTTTTCGGCAGCCCCGTTGGGGGGAGTCGTGTTGCGGACCCGGACGACGCCGCGCATAGTTGCGCTGCGGAAGTGGCAGCACACCGGGGGTGGAATGGGCGATGGCCGGGCGCGGGACGGAGAAGCATCCACACGGTGCCGACCGACTGTGCGGGGCCGGGGATCGCGTGTATTCCCGGGCCGTACGACGGGGACGGGTGTCGCGTACGGACGCCGAGGCGGTGCCCTGCCTGCTGGAGCTGGCCCTGCTGCACCCCGACCCCGACGACATGGACTGGCTGGTGCCGACCTCCCCGCAGGAGGTCATGACCAGGCTGCTGCGCGGGGTCTACGACGAGGTCAGCGCGAGTCAGCGGCGGGTGGGCTCGGCGGTGGCCGCATTCGAGTGGTACGCGGGGCTGGGCCGGCAGCCGCACGCGCCCGCCACGGCCGAGGGCAGCGCCATCCGGGTCCTGGACGGGCTCTCCCGGATCCAGGCCGCGATGGACGAGGCGACCGAGGCGTGCACGACCGAGGTGCTCACCGTGCAGCCGGGCGGCATCCGGCGCGAGGCGGAGCTCACCGAGGGCCTGCACCGGGCGCTGGCGCTGCGCGGCCGGGGCGTGCGGATGCGCGACCTGTACACGCACGTCGCCCGGCACGGCCAGGGTCTGCTCAACTACCTGGAACTGATGGGTGACACGGTCGAGGCCCGCACCCTGGACGAGGTCATCGACCGCCTCATCCTCTTCGACCGCACGGTGGCCTTCATCCCCGCCAACGCGGAGCGCACGATGGCCCTGGAGCTGCGTCACCCGGCGCTGGTCGAATACTTCGTCACGGTCTTCGAGCGGCTGTGGCGGCTGGCGATCCCGCTGACCGCCCCGCTCCCCGACACCGGCATCGAGGGCATCTCGCATCGCGAGCAGTCCATCGCCGCGCTGCTCGCGGAGGGCCACCAGGACGCGGTGATCGCCGAGCGGCTCGGCATCAGCGTGCGTACCTGCCGGGCTCACATCGCCCGACTCTCCGAGACCCTGGGCGCCGCCAGCCGCACTCAGCTCGGCGTGCGCATCGCCCAGGTGGGCCTGGACGGCCGCACCCGCGGCCTGCCGGCCACGGCGCTCACGGCCCCTGAGTGAGCGGCCCGGTGCCCGGCACGGGCGCGGACATCGCTCACTGGTCCCGTTCGAGCATTCCCGACTGGGCTATGAGGTACCCGAGTTGGGCCCGGCTGCCACTGCCGAGGGCCTGGGCGAGCTTGGCGATGTGGGCCCGGCAGGTGCGGACGTTCATGCCGAGGCGGCGGGCGATGGCCTCGTCCACATGGCCTTCGATGAGGAGCTTGGCGATGGAGTGCTGGATCTCCGTGATGCCGTCGGGAGCGGTCTCGTAGGGCGCGCCGGCGCTCAGGGGGACGGCTCGGCTCCACATGAACTCGAAGACCTTGACGAGGTAGCGCACGAGACCCGGGTGGCGCAGTTCGAGGGCGACCTGCTGGTCGTCCCGGATGGGGATGAAGGCGACGGTCTCGTCGCAGATGATGAGGCGCTCCACCAGCTCGTCGATGGTGCGGTACTCCACCTTGCCGTTGGCGAGCTGCGCCACGTAGGCCAGCTGCTTGAGGTTGTAGCGCACCGTGTGCTGGTACAGCGTACGGATCCGGACACCCCGGTCCACGAGATCCGTGTCGCGCTCCAGGCCCTGTTTGACCGTACGCTCGGTGAAGCGGTTGCTGGGCTGGACGGTGAGCATCTCGGTCTGGCACTCGGCCGTGGCCAGGTCGAGGGCGGCGTTGATGCGGTCGCTGCCCTCGAGCACCGTGATGGAGTGAGTGGCGGTCGCGACGTGGGTGCTCAGGGCCAGAAACGGCTCGAAGAGATCGGACAGTTCGATTGCGGACCGTCTACGGTCGGCTATCTCGCGCTCGATGGGGGTCAGTCGCTGGGTGAGGGCCACCGCCGGGGGCACCGGGCGCAGCCAGTCCGGGTCGTCCGGGTCAGGGTGGAGCAGGGCGAACTCCACCAGGCACGGAGCGGCCTCCGCATCGGTGCGCGGGACACGCCCGGCACGCAGTGCATGGGCGTAGAGACGGCCGCCCTCCTCGCACAGCTCGGTGACCCCATGGGGATGTGCCGTCTTAGTCCGATTTGGTGTCAAATCTCCACCCCCCAGGGTCCTGAACATGCAGGAACATGATGCACTGATTGTGTGGTCACGATGTGCCTGAATGAGCCATCGTCTTATCAGACGGGGGAAGAGGGGACCTTCAAGTGAGGACGAAGCCGACCATGGGCAAGAGAGTGCTTCGCTCGATCCTTGTCGCCACCTTCTCCGCCGTTGTGGCCCTTGGAGTGCTGAGTGGCCCAGTCGGTGCGAAGGGTGACGTTCGAGCGGACAGTAAGTGGCCTGCAGTGGCCGTGTCCACGGCTGGTGTGGATGCAGCGGACAGTTCAGGGGGCTGATGTGACTACTCCACCCGACGACCGCTCCTTCCGCCGCGAGATGGCCACCGCCTACCGTTCGGGCTGGCACTTCATCGACCTGGTCACCGCCATCCCCCACAGTGGTGACTCGCTGATGGTGACCGTGTTCGGTGAACCGGTCGTCGTCACGCGGGACGAGGACGGCGACGTGCGGGCGTTCCGGTGCCTGCGTAAGCCGCGCGGAGCGCCCCAGCCGGTGCGCTGCGCCATCCGGTACGGAATGATCTTTGTGAACCTCGACCAGCGGGACCACCGGCTCAGCGAGCCGTCGGACGCGGACCTGAGGACCATCTCGGCCACCCCCCGCAGTGCCTGACGCGATTCCCCCGTCGTAAAAGATCGCTCAGGTGCTTCCCCCCGCAGCGGCGTCACCGTGACCTGAACACGGTGACGCCGCTGCAGTTTGCGGGGACATTTCACGGCATGCACACGTTTTCACAGTGGCCGAAAGTCGTCGCTCGGCGCTCGAACGCCGATCAGCCGTGCCCGAGGGCCCGCTCCACCGCGATCTCGATCACCACGCGCGCCGGATTCGGCGACGGCTTGCGCTCGTACCGCTCGGCGTACCGCCGCTCCGCCTCCGCCACCCGCTCCGGCTCCGTCCGTACGTGCGCCCGCCCCTCCAGCGTCGCCCAGCGCCGGCCGTCCACCTGGCAGACCGCCACCCGCGCGCCCTCGGGCCCGGCCGCGCGCACATGGCCGGCCTTCGCGCTCGATCCGCCGGTGATCACCCGGGCCGTGCGCGTCCCGGGGTCGTACGTCACCCCGACCGGCACCACGTGCGGGCTGCCGTCGGGGCGGAGGGTCGTCAGCGTGCACAGGTGCCGTTCCCGCCAGAAGGCGAGATAGGGCTCGTCCGGGGCAGCCGGGTCTACGGAGTGCGAGGCCATGCCTGCAACCTAGCCCTGGAGGCGCTCCCGCCCGAACCTTGAGCGGAATGGACTCAACTTTGTGTACGCTGGTGAAGTCAGCAGTGGGAACTGTGGCCGAGGAGGAGAACGGACGACGTGGACGCCGAGCTGACCAACCGGAGCCGGGACGCGATCAATGCGGCGAGCAACCGCGCCGTGGCCGAGGGGCACCCGGACCTCACCCCCGCTCATCTGCTGCTGGCGCTGCTCCAGGGGCAGGAGAACGAGAACATCACCGACCTGCTCGCCGCCGTCGAGGCCGACCAGGCCGCGGTGCGCGCGGGCGCGGAGAAGCTGCTGGCCGGGCTGCCCAGCGTGACCGGGTCCACCGTGGCGCCGCCGCAGCCCAACCGCGAGCTGCTGGCCGTGATCGCCGACGCGACCGAGCGGGCCAAGGACCTCGGTGACGAGTACCTGTCGACGGAGCACCTGCTGATCGGCATCGCCGCCAAGGGCGGAGCCGCCGGTGAGCTGCTCGCCCGGCAGGGCGCGGACGCGAAGAAGCTGCTGGAGGCCTTCAAGAAGGCCAGGGGAGGACGCCGCGTGACCACCGCCGACCCCGAGGGCCAGTACAAGGCCCTGGAGAAGTTCGGCACCGACTTCACCGCCGCCGCCCGCGAGGGCCGGCTGGATCCGGTCATCGGCCGGGACCAGGAGATCCGGCGGGTGGTGCAGGTGCTGAGCCGCCGTACGAAGAACAACCCCGTGCTCATCGGCGAGCCCGGCGTCGGCAAGACCGCCGTGGTCGAGGGGCTCGCCCAGCGGATCGTCAAGGGGGACGTGCCGGAGTCGCTGCGGGACAAGCGGCTGGTCGCGCTGGACCTCGGCGCCATGGTGGCCGGCGCCAAGTACCGCGGTGAGTTCGAGGAGCGGCTGAAGTCCGTCCTCGCCGAGATCAAGGACTCCGACGGGCAGATCATCACCTTCATCGACGAGCTGCACACCGTCGTCGGGGCCGGCGCCGGCGGCGATTCGGCCATGGACGCGGGCAACATGCTGAAGCCCATGCTGGCCCGCGGCGAGCTGCGCATGGTCGGCGCCACCACCCTGGACGAGTACCGGGAGCGGATCGAGAAGGACCCCGCGCTGGAGCGCCGCTTCCAGCAGGTGCTGGTCGCCGAGCCGACGGTGGAGGACACCATCGCGATCCTCCGCGGCCTGAAGGGCCGGTACGAGGCCCACCACAAGGTGCAGATCGCCGACAGCGCGCTGGTGGCCGCCGCCACCCTCTCCGACCGCTACATCACCTCCCGCTTCCTCCCCGACAAGGCCATCGACCTCGTCGACGAGGCCGCCTCCCGGCTCCGCATGGAGATCGACTCCTCCCCGGTCGAGATCGACGAGCTCCAGCGCGCCGTCGACCGGCTGAAGATGGAGGAGCTGGCGATCGCCAAGGAGACCGACCCGGCCTCCGTCGCCCGGCTGGAGAAGCTGCGCCGCGACCTCGCCGACAAGGAGGAGGAGCTGCGGGGCCTGACCGCCCGCTGGGAGAAGGAGAAGCAGTCCCTCAACCGGGTCGGTGAGCTGAAGGAGCGCCTGGACGACCTGCGCGGACAGGCCGAACGGGCCCAGCGCGACGGCGACTTCGACACCGCCGCCAAGCTGCTCTACGGCGAGATCCCGCAGCTGGAGAAGGAGCTTCAGGCCGCCTCGCAGGCCGAGGAAGAGGTCGCCAGGGACACCATGGTCAAGGAGGAGGTCGGCTCCGACGACATCGCGGACGTCGTCGCCGCCTGGACCGGCATCCCGGCGGGCCGCCTGCTGGAGGGCGAGACGCAGAAGCTGCTGCGCATGGAGGACGAGCTGGGCAAGCGGCTCATCGGCCAGACCGAGGCCGTACGGGCCGTGTCGGACGCGGTGCGCCGCTCCCGCGCGGGTATCGCCGACCCCGACCGTCCGACCGGCTCCTTCCTCTTCCTCGGCCCGACGGGCGTCGGCAAGACCGAACTCGCCAAGGCACTCGCCGACTTCCTCTTCGACGACGAGCGGGCCATGGTCCGCATCGACATGTCGGAGTACGGCGAGAAGCACAGCGTGGCCCGGCTGGTCGGCGCGCCCCCCGGGTACGTCGGCTACGAGGAGGGCGGCCAGCTGACGGAGGCGGTGCGCAGGCGCCCGTACACCGTGGTCCTGCTGGACGAGGTGGAGAAGGCCCACCCCGAGGTCTTCGACATCCTGCTCCAGGTGCTGGACGACGGCCGGCTGACCGACGGCCAGGGCCGTACGGTCGACTTCCGCAACACCATCCTGGTGCTCACCTCCAATTTGGGCAGTCAGTTCCTGGTCGACCCGGTCACCGGCGAGGAGGAGAAGAAGCAGCAGGTGCTGGAGGTCGTCCGGACCTCCTTCAAGCCGGAGTTCCTCAACCGGCTCGACGACCTGGTGGTCTTCTCCGCGCTGACCAAGCCCGAGCTGGAGCGGATCGCCGGGCTGCAGATCGACCGCCTGGCCAAGCGGCTCGCCGAGCGCCGGCTCACCCTGGACGTCACGCCCCAGGCGCTGGCCTGGCTCGCCGAGGAGGGCATGGACCCGGCCTACGGCGCCCGCCCGCTGCGCCGCCTGGTGCAGACCGCCATCGGCGACCGGCTCGCCAAGGAGATCCTCTCCGGCGAGATCGAGGACGGCGACACGGTCCGCGTGGACCGCTTCGGCGAGGGGCTGCTGGTGGGCCCGGCGACGGGGAAGACGCTGTGACGCTCACACGGTGTAGGCCGTGAAACGTACGAGGGCCCGGCCGTGGCCCTCGTACGTCACGTCCACCTCCACCGCGTTGGCGTCTGCGCCGGCCGGCGGCGCGTCGTGGCCGCCGCCGGTCAGATCCAGACACACGTCCGCCCCGTCGTCGCAGTACTCCGAGTGCGGCTCCGGCGCGTGCGGATAGGTGGCCTTCAGCCAGTCGCGCACGCCGTCCCTCGGCATCCGGAAGGTGGCGTCGTAGGAGGTGTCCAGCCAGGCCTCCACGGTGCAGTGCTCGTCGTACGCCCCTTCGGGCAGCTTCGCCCCGCCGAAGGCGAGCGCCTGGGCGCAGGACGCGTCCTTGGGGCTCGTGTCCAGCGCGTAGGAGAACACGAGCTTCACCAAGGTCGAGAACAGCCACATCACGGCCACGGCGGAAGACACCGCGATCACCGTGATCACAGCGGCTCTTCCCAGCTTCCGCCCGACCACACCGCCCCCCCTCGCCGGCCGGCCGCCCGGCCGGTCAGCCCGATCATGTCAGCCGTCGGCTGACAGGCGGCGTCGGGGCTTGCTTCCCCCCTCCCCCCGTGGGGGAGGATGGCGGAATCCGCATGAAGGGAAAAATACGGTGAGCATCGACCCGTCCTCGATTCCGAACTTCGGGGGCCAGCCCGAACCGCAGCCCCAAGGACCGGCGGGCCCCGTCGTCCCGGATCAGGATCTCGTGAAGCAGCTCCTCGACCAGATGGAGCTGAAGTACGTCGTCGACGAGGAGGGTGACCTCGCGGCGCCGTGGGAGCAGTTCCGCACGTACTTCATGTTCCGCGGTGACGACGAGCAGGCGGTCTTCTCGGTGCGGACCTTCTACGACCGCCCCCACCAGATCGACGAGAAGACGGCGCTGCTGGAGTCCGTCGACGACTGGAACCGCCGCACCCTGTGGCCCAAGGTGTACACCCACACCCACGACGACGGCACCGTCCGCCTGATCGGCGAGGCCCAGATGCTGATCGGCACGGGCGTCGACATCAACCACTTCGTCTCGTCGACGGTCAGCTGGGTGCGGGCCGCGATCGAGTTCGACCGGTGGCTGGTCGAGCAGCTCGGCCTGGAGCAGGAGGTCGACGAAGCGGAGAAGCCCGAGGACGAGGGCGAGTAACCCCCGCCGCGGGGCCTACAGCGGCGCGCGCGCGAAGACCAGCAGGTACGCGCCGTAGACATAGCTGAGCCCGGCCAGGGCCGCGACGATCACCGTCGCGTGCCAGGGCCGGGCTCTCGCCGTCCGTACCAGCGCCCCGGCGAGCGGCAGCAGCAGCGGGAACGCCGGCAGCAGGAACCGCGGCTTGGACTCGAAGTAGCCCGACCCGCCGAGCGCGATCAGCAGCAGCACCCCGCTGTGCACGACGAGCGGCAGCGGGGCCCGCTCCAGGAGCAGCAGCACGTACAGCAGCACGCCCGCGGCGACGATGACCAGCGCCATCGGGAACACCATGCGGTGGCCGTTCAGCAGCAGCCCGCGCACGAACTGCCACGAGCCGCGCCCGAGGTCGAACCGCGACCCCCACTGCCGCTGCACCTCGAAGTAGCCGTCCAGCAGGTTCCCCTTGCGCCGGCCCACCCACAGCACGTACGCCGTCCAGCCCAGCGGGGCGAGCGCCGCGCCCGTCCACAGCCTGTGGGAAACCCGGCCGCGCCGCCGCCACACCTCGGCACCGGCGGCGGCCAGTACGGCGGCGGCGACCGCGAACCCGTTCGGCCGGGACAGCCCCGCGAGCGCCGCCAGCGCGCCCGCCCACAGCCATGACCCGGCCAGCACCGCGTACAGCGACCAGGCCGCGAACGCGGTCAGCAGCGGCTCGGTGTACGCCATCGACAGCACCACCGAGTGCGGCAGCAGCCCCCACAGCACCACCAGCGCGACACCGGTCGCGCGCCCGTGCAGCCGGGCGCCGACGGCGTGGATACCGGCGGCGGCGACGACGGCCGCGGTCCAGGACACCAGCAGCCCGGCGGCGCCCCCGCCGAGGGGGACCAGCGCGGTCACCGTCCGCACCAGCGCCGGGTACAGCGGGAAGAACGCGAGATCGCTGTGCTCGCCCGGGACGCGGGAGGGCAGGTCGTGGCCGTAACCGTGCGCGGCGATCGCCAGGTACCAGACGGAGTCCCAGGACCGGCCGAGCAGCGCGAGGGGGTGCCGGCCGCCGGCCGGGACGACGAGGGCGAGCACGGCCACCCCGGCGAGCCGGGCGCCCAGGAACAGGCCCACGGCGACCCCGCTCGCGCGGAGCAGCGACGGGCCGGTGCGCTCCTGGGGCGCCGGCTGTGGTGTGGCGACGGTCGGGGCGAGGACGGTGCTGGCGTGGGTGGTCACACCTCCGCACCCTGCAAGGGGCGGGCCGCCGATGCGAGCAGGCGACGTCCGAGTGCGGTACGGGTTCACCTGTGTCGCGTACGGGAGGGTGCGGTTCGCGCGGTTCCCCGCACCCCCCGCGGGGCGGTCACATCGCCCGCAGCCTCCGCGCCGCCTCCCGGAGGACTTCCTCCCGCTTGCAGAACGCGAACCGCACGAACGGTGCGCCCGCCTCGCGGTCGTCGTAGAACACCGCGTTGGGGATGGCCACCACGCCCGCCCGCTCCGGCAGGGCGCGGCAGAAGGCGAAGCCGTCCTTCTCGCCGAGGGGGCGGATGTCGGTGGTGATGAAGTAGGTGCCGGCCGGTGTGAAGACCTCGAAGCCGGCCTCCCGCAGCCCCTCGGCGAGGATGTCGCGTCGGGCCAGCATGGACCGGCGGAACTCCTCGAAGTAGGCGTCGGGCAGGGCGAGCGCCTCGGCGACCGCGTACTGGAAGGGGCCGGAGGAGACGTAGGTCAGGAACTGCTTGACCGAGCGGACCGCGGTGACCAGCTCGGGCGCGGCCGTCACCCAGCCGACCTTCCAGCCCGTGAAGGAGAACGTCTTCCCGGCCGAGCCGATGCTCACCGTGCGCTCGCGCATCCCGGGGAACGTGGCGAGCGGCACGTGCCCGGCGTCGTCGAAGACCAGGTGCTCGTACACCTCGTCCGTCACCACCAGCAGATCACGCTCCACCGCCAGCTCGGCGATCGCGGCCAGCTCCGCGCGCGTGAGGACCGTACCGGTCGGGTTGTGCGGGGTGTTGATCAGCAGCAGGCGGGTGCGGTCGGTGACCGCGGCGCGCAGCTCGTCGAGGTCGAGGCGGAAGCCGCCGTCGTGCGGCCGGAGGGTCACGGGCACGCGCGCGCCGCCCGCCAGCGCGATGCTCGCCGCGTAGGAGTCGTAGTACGGCTCCAGCGCCACCACCTCGTCCCCCGGCTCGACCAGCGCCAGCAGTGCCGCCGCGATGGCCTCCGTCGCGCCCGCCGTCACCAGCACCTCGGTGTCCGGGTCGTACGCCAGGCCGTAGCGGCGCAGCTGGTGCGCGGCGACCGCGGTGCGCAGCTCGGGGATGCCGGGGCCCGGCGGGTACTGGTTGCCGCGGCCGTCGCGCAGCGCCCGCACGGCCGCCTCCCTGACCTCCTCGGGGCCGTCGGTGTCGGGGAAGCCCTGGCCCAGGTTGATCGACCCGGTGGCCACGGCGAGCGCGGACATCTCGGCGAAGATCGTCGTCCCGAACTCGGCGAGCCGGCGGTTGAGGTGGGGGCGCGCGGTGGAGGTCATGCCGGCCATCCTCCGCCCAAGCTCTGGAGTTCCTCAACTCTGCTTTGCCCGTCGAGGCGGCCGGGCATCCCCAGGTCACCGCGCGGGACGCGGTACAGGCGAGGCGCCCACGGGGGGCCGCTTCGGGGGAACGGAAGGAGGGTGACGCCATGGCCGTCGGCATCATCGGCTTCATCCTGGTGGTGGCCGCGCTCGTGACCATCAGGGCGCTGGGGAGCGGGAACCGCAAGCGGCGGGCGGGGGTGCCGCCCGGCAAGCGCGGCCGGGTCCGGTCCCACCGGTCGTCGTACCCGCACTCGTCCTCGTCGTCGTACGACGGCAGCGGCAGCTGGTGGGCCGGCGCGGGGGCCGGAGCGGGAGACGGCGGGTCGTCGTCCGGCGGCCACCACGGCGGTCACCACGGCGGCCACCACGGGGGGCACGGGGGCCACTCGTGCGGAGGGCACTCCTGCGGGGGGTCGTCCTCCTGCGGCGGCGGGTCCTCGTGCGGCGGCGGTTCGTCGTGCGGCGGAGGCGGCGGCGGGTGCGGGGGAGGCAGCTGACACGGGGCGGCCGGGCTTGCGGGGGGCCGTGTCCGGGCCGCACACGGGCGCCTGCCGGCGGAGGTTCCGGCGGGCGCCTGCCCCCTGGGTGCGCGCGCCCGGCGCACGCCATGGTTGAACAGTTGAGCTGTGTAGCCCTCTGAGGGATGGAAACCCCACGAAGTTGGGTAAAAACGCTGTGGCGGTGCCACTGTCCATGATTCCCTCTAAATCGCCAACGCAGCCCCTCGGACGTCCTCCCAGAGCCCCCACCCGGCCGGGCCGGCTGGGCTGACATGGCCGATCTCCCCTTCATCGCGTGTTAGCGGAGCCGACCCATGCTCACGACCCTGAACACCTCCTACACCGATACGCGCGCTGCCGACCTCGCCTGGACCCTGGGGCGCGAGCCGCTGCCCGCGCTGGCCACCCTGGATCTGGAACTCGCCGGGGCGAAACTGCAGTTGAGACTGCTCGGCGCGTCCCACCAGGTGCTCCTGGAGGAGGAGTGCGGCAGCTGTTCGGAAACGGTCGCCTGCATCCCCGGCTCCAGCACCCCGCTGCCTCTCGGCGTCGCCAAGCGCGTCGGTGACTGGGAGTACGAGTTCGCCGCCCGCGTCGAGGTCCTCACCCCCGGCTCCTTCGCGGGCCGCGCCCAGGAGTTGCTGGACCTGGTCTCCGACCATCCGCACGGCCTGGCCGGCGTCTTCCCCGGCAGCCCGTACGCGTTCACCGCGATGCTGGCGCAGCGGCATGAGGGCCAGGTGCACTGGCGCACCTGGCACGCCTACCCGCAGGACGGGCAGTTGGTGGCCACCCGCACCCGGGTCGGGGCACGTAGGCAGGCGGCACAACGGAGTTAGGGCGACATAAACCCGGTACGCGTCAACTGCCCGCAGATCCACACGTGTGGGTGACGAAGCGTACCGAGGGTGTGACGTAACGTCTCAGAGTGATCGAACCGCACGCTCCCGCGCCCCCGGTCCGTCCGCCGTCCTGGACAGCTCCCGCACGGCTGCCGGTCCGGCCCGGCACCGGGCGGTTCCTGGTCCTCGTGTGCGTCTTCGTCTGCGCGGCCTGCGGACTCGTGTACGAGCTCGAACTCGTCGCGTTCGCGTCGTACTTGATCGGCGATTCGGTCACGCAGTCCTCCGTCGTGCTGTCCGTGATGGTGTTCGCCATGGGTGTCGGCTCGCTCGGCGCCAAGCGGCTGCGCTGGCACGCGGCGGCCGGCTTCGGCGCGATCGAGACCGCCCTCGCGCTGGTCGGCGGGTGCAGCGCGATGGCGCTGTACGCCGTGTTCGCCTGGACCGGTGGCTGGGGCGGGATGTGGACCGAGGGGCCGCGCTGCCTCCTGGTCGCCTTCTCGCTCGCCATCGGACTGCTCATCGGCGCCGAGGTCCCGCTGCTGATGGAGCTGATCCAGCGCATCCGCCGGCAGGACGCGGGCGGCGCGGTGGCCGACCTGTTCGCGGCCGACTACGTCGGCGCCCTCGTCGGCGGCCTGGCCTTTCCCTTCCTCCTGCTGCCGTTCTTCGGCCAGTTGACGGGCGCCCTGCTGACCGGCACGGTCAACGTGGTCGCGGGCGGCGCGCTGGTGCTGGGCCTCTTCCGCCGTGACCTCACCCGCCGGGCCCGCTGGACCCTGCTCCTCGTCGGCCTCACCGTCCTCGGCGTCCTCGCCTCCGCCGCTGCCCTCGCCGGCGACTTCGAACGGGCCGCCCGGCGCGCCGTGTACGGCGACGACGTCCGGGTCGCCGTACAGACCGGCGTGCAGGAGGTCGTCCTGACCGGCGGCACCCACGGCAGGCCCCTCGACCTCTACCTCGACGGCCGTCTCCGGGTCGGCGGCCGGGACGAACACCGCTATCACGAGGCGCTGGTCCACCCCGCCCTGTCCGGCGGTCCCCACGCGCGCGTGCTGATCCTCGGCGGCGGCGACGGCCTGGCCGCCCGCGAGGTGCTGCGCCACCGCGGGGTGCGCCGCGTCGACATCGTCGAACTGGACCCCGGCCTGGTCCGCCTGGCCCGCCACGACCCCGGCCTGGCCGCCACCAACGGCCACGCCTACGCCGACCCCCGCGTCCACGTCACCACCGCCGACGCCTTCGGCTGGCTGCGCGGCGCACCCGCCCGCGCGTACGACGTCGTGATCGCCGATCTGCCCGACCCCGGCATCACCGCCAGCACCAAGCTGTACTCGCAGGAGTTCTACGGCCTGGCCCGCCGCACCCTCGCCCCCGACGGACGGCTGGTGGTGCACGCGGGCCGGCTCACCACCCGCCGCCATGTCTTCTGGACGGTCGCCGCGACCCTCCGCGCGGCCGGCTTCGCCGTCTCCCCCTACCGGGTCCTCGGCCAGGACTCCGGCTTCCCGGCGGGCCCCGACCGCTCGGCGGGCGAGTCCGGGGCCCCGCACGACTGGGGCTTCCTGCTGGCGGCTCCCGGCCGGACCCCGCCCCCGCTGCGCCTGGACCCCTGGCACCCGCACACCCTGACGCAGGCCGGGCTGGCGGCGGACGGGAGGGCGGCGCGGCGGACGTGGGTCGCGGGGCTGGCCGCCTCGACACTGGCGCATCCCCGGTACTGACCACGGACCCCGTTCCCGGGAGGGTACGTTCCGGCCACCGGTGGGTAGGCTCAGCGGACATGGAGCACCAGGTCTTCGTTCCGGTTCCCGCCGAGCGACTCGGAGCGGCCCTCGCCGACCCCGCGCGCGTCGCCCGCGCGATCCCCGGCCTGCAGCAGGACGCCGGTGCCGAACCCGTCGCCGGGCGGCTGAAGCTGCGCGTCGGCGGACACTCCGTCACCTACCGGGGGGCGCTGCGGATCACGCCCCGGGACGACGGCACGTACGCGGTCGAGGGCGACGCCACCGAGGCCCGCGGCACCGGTGCCGTGAAGCTCGCCCTCACCCTGCGCCTCGCGGAGACCGAGGGCGGTACGACGGTCACGGCCGAGGGCACGGCGGACGCGGACGGCCGGATCGCGGAACTGCCGGCGGAGGCGGTGACCTCGGCGGCGACCAGGCTGCTGGGCCGCTTCCTGGAGGGGCTGGGCGAGGCCGGGGCCGGGCGCGCGGAGGCACGCGAGGACGCGGACGCCCGTGAGGACCACGTCTCCGTCTTCGACACCGACGTGCGCCCGCCGTCCCTGGACCCGGAGGCCGACGAGGGCGAGGGGGACGACGAGGGCGACGGGGCCGGCGCGGACACGGCGGGCGCGGAGGGCGTGCAGGGCGCGGAGGACGGTGCCGGCGGCACCGGCGCGTCGGCCGCCGACCGGCCCGCCGAGAACTTCGCCGACACCGGCGAGCCCCCCGCCGAGGCCGCGCACGCCCGCCGGACCATGATCGGCCGCAGCGCCGAGGAGGTCGACCACGCGCCCCCGCGGGGCCGCTACGCGCCCGTCCCGGCACCCCAGGCGGTCTCGGCGACCTCGGCCCTGCGCTGGGCGGCTCCCGCGGCGGCCCTGGTGGTGGCGTCCGCGATCGTCGTCGGCAGGGCCCTGCGCAAACGCCGCTGAGCGCGCCCGACGCGCCCGCACCCGGAGTGCCGGCCGGCCCTGCCCCAGTACTGTCGTCCCGTGAGCAACGAAGCCATCACGCTGACCGCAGGCGAAGCGGAAGTACGCCTCACCCCCGCCAACGGGGGCCGTATCGGTGGAGTCAGGGTCGGATCCCTCGAACTGCTCAGGCAGGGCCCGCGTTTCGGCTGCTTCCCGATGGTCCCCTGGTGCGGCCGGATCCGGGAGGGCCGCTTCCTCGACGGCGGCACCGTCCGCCAGATGCCGCTGAACTCCCCGCCGCACGCCATCCACGGCACCGCCCGCGACGGCGCCTGGCGCGTCGCGCGCGCCTCGGAGGGCGAGGCGGTGATCACGTACGACCTCGTCGACCCCTGGCCGCACCGCGGCCGCGTCACCCAGGTCGTCACGCTCACCGAGGACAGCCTGACGCTGACGATGTCCGTCGAGGCACGGGACGACTCCTTCCCGGCGCAGATCGGCTGGCACCCGTGGTTCAACCGCAACCTCGGCGGCCAGGACGCGGCGCTCGACTTCACGCCCGCCTGGCAGGAGGAGCGCGGCGCCGACCACCTGCCCACCGGCAACCGCATCGACCCCGTCCCCGGCCCCTGGGACGACTGTTTCGGCATGCCCGACGGCGTCGACGTCACCCTCACCTGGCCGGAGCAGCTGGAGCTGAAGGTGACCAGCCGCGAGGAGTGGGTGGTCGTCTACGACGAGCAGGCCGAGGCCGTGTGCGTCGAGCCGCAGACGGGTCCGCCCAACGGGCTGAACACCCTCCCGCGCCTGGTCACCCCGCTGGAACCGCTGGAGGCGACGACGACCTGGACATGGCGGCGCCTTTAAGCTGGTCGGCATGACGGATGTACGTGGCGCGCTGCTGCAGCAGATCAAGGACAAGGCCGTGGTGCACGGCAAGGTGACCCTCTCGTCGGGTCTGGAAGCCGACTACTACGTCGACCTGCGCCGCATCACCCTCGACGGCGAGGCCGCCCCGCTGGTCGGCCAGGTGCTCCTCGACCTGACCGCCGACCTGGAGTTCGACGCGGTCGGCGGTCTCACCATGGGCGCCGACCCGGTCGCCGCGGCCATGCTGCACGCCGGCGCCGCGCGCGGGAAGAAGCTCGACGCGTTCGTCGTCCGCAAGGCGGCGAAGGCGCACGGCCTGCAGCGGCGTGTGGAGGGCCCGGACATCGCGGGCCGGCGCGTGCTCGTCGTCGAGGACACCTCCACCACCGGCGGCTCCCCGCTGACCGCCGTGGAGGCCGTGCGCGAGGCCGGCGCGGAGGTCGTCGCCGTCGCGACCATCGTGGACCGGGCGACCGGTGCCGCCGAGAAGATCGAGGCCGGCGCGGGCGTTCCGTACCGGTTCGCCTTCTCGAAGGATGAACTGGGTCTGGACTGACGACGCGGATTGACCTGGACTTGTCCGACGCATGGACCAGCGGTCCATGTCTGGAAAGATGGGGGCGACGATGACGTCGCCCCCCAGGTCTAGGTCAGGGCCGTAACGCACCAAGCCAACCCGCAACACAAGGAGCGGACAGATGCCCATCGCAACCCCCGAGGTCTACAACGAGATGCTCGACCGGGCGAAGGCAGGCAAGTTCGCCTACCCGGCCATCAACGTCACCTCGAGCCAGACCCTGAACGCGGCGCTGCGCGGCTTCGCGGAGGCGGAGAGCGACGGCATCGTCCAGATCTCCACGGGTGGTGCGGAGTTCCTCGGCGGCCAGTACAGCAAGGACATGGTGACCGGCGCGGTCGCGCTCGCCGAGTACGCGCACATCCTCGCCGAGAAGTACCCGGTCAACATCGCGCTGCACACGGACCACTGCCCGAAGGACAAGCTCGACGGGTACGTGCGCCCGCTGATCGCGATCTCCGAGGAGCGCGTGAAGGCCGGCCGGAACCCGCTGTTCCAGTCCCACATGTGGGACGGCTCCGCGGAGACCCTCGCCGACAACCTGGAGATCGCCCAGGAGCTGCTGGAGCGCACCCGCGCCGCCAAGATCATCCTTGAGGTGGAGATCACCCCCACCGGCGGCGAGGAGGACGGCGTCTCCCACGAGATCAATGACTCCCTCTACACCACGGTCGAGGACGCGATCCGCACCGCCGAGGCCCTCGGCCTGGGCGAGAAGGGCCGCTACCTGCTGGCCGCCTCCTTCGGCAACGTGCACGGCGTGTACAAGCCCGGCAACGTCGTGCTCCGCCCCGACCTGCTGAAGGAGCTGAACGACGGCGTCGCCGCCAAGTTCGGCAAGGCGTCCCCGTTCGACTTCGTCTTCCACGGCGGCTCCGGCTCCACCGAGCAGGAGATCCTGACCGCGCTGGACAACGGCGTCGTGAAGATGAACCTCGACACGGACACCCAGTACGCCTTCACCCGCCCGGTCGCGGCCCACATGTTCCAGAACTACGACGGCGTCCTGAAGGTCGACGGCGAGGTCGGCAACAAGAAGGCCTACGACCCGCGCACCTGGGGCAAGCTGGCCGAGGCGAGCATGGCCGCGCGTGTCCTGGAGGCCACGCAGAACCTGCGCTCGGCGGGCAACAAGATCAAGTAAGCGGTACCCCACGGCGGGCCCGGCGGCTGTCCATGCCGCCGGGCCCGCTGTATACCTGGGACCATGCCCGACGTCCGGCTGGCCTCGCCCCAGGGCAAGTGGATCCTGCTCACCACCGTCCTCGGCTCCAGCATGGCCATGCTGGACTCGACCGTCGTCAACGTGGCGCTCCCGAGCATCGGCCGTGACCTGGGGGCCGGCCTCGCCGCCCTGCAGTGGACGGTCAACGCGTACAT
Organism: Streptomyces sp. NPDC051133; assembly: GCF_040682635.1. Taxonomy (NCBI): domain Bacteria; kingdom Bacillati; phylum Actinomycetota; class Actinomycetes; order Kitasatosporales; family Streptomycetaceae; genus Streptomyces; species Streptomyces sp. NPDC051133. The sequence goes on along the minus strand of NZ_JBFBBK010000012.1, from coordinate 160,779 downwards.
GGTCACGCTGGCGGGCCTGATCCTGCTCGGCGGTTCGCTGGGGGACCGCTACGGCCGCCGGAAGATCTTCGTGCTGGGGGTCGTCTGGTTCGCGTCGTCCTCCCTGCTGTGCGGTCTCGCCCCGAACTCGGTCGTACTGATCGCGGCGCGGGCGCTGCAGGGCATCGGCGGGGCCCTCCTCACCCCCGGCTCCCTCGCCCTCATCCAGTCGTCCTTCCACTCCGACGACCGGAGCCGGGCCGTCGGCTTCTGGTCCGGCTTCGGCGGGATCGGCGCGGCGGTCGGCCCGTTCCTGGGGGGCTGGCTGGTGGCCGGGCCCGGCTGGCGCTGGGTGTTCCTGCTGAACGTGCCGCTGGCCCTGCTGTGCGTGCCGGTGGCCCTGCGGCACGTGCCCGAGTCCGCCGACAAGCGCGCCCACGGCCGCTTCGACGTCCTGGGCGCGGCGCTCGGCGCTCTTTCCCTCGCCCTGCTGACGTACGCCCTCATCGAGGCGCGCAGCGGCACCGTGGCGGTGGCCCTGACCGGGGCGGCGGGCCTGGCGGCGGCCGTGGCCTTCGTCTGGGTCGAGCGGCACCGCCCGGACCCGATGCTCCCGCCGGACATCTTCGCCTCGCGCCAGTTCACGGCGGTCAACCTGGTCACCCTGTGCGTGTACGCGGCCTTCGGCGGTTTCTTCTTCCTCACCGCGCTCCAGCTGCAGGTGGTGGCGGGCTACTCGCCGCTGGCCGCCGGTACGGCCCTGCTGCCGACCACGGCCCTGATGCTGCTGTTCTCCTCCCGCTCCGGCGCCCTGGCCGACCGCACGGGGCCACGCCTGCCGCTCACGGTCGGCCCGCTGCTCTGTGCGGCGGCGCTGCTGCTGATGCTGCGGGTGGGCCCCCACGCGGACTACGTCACGGACGTGCTGCCGGCCCTGCTGGTGATGGGCGCCGGCATGGTCACCCTGGTCGCCCCGCTGACGGCCACGGTCCTGGCCTCGGTGGACGCCTCCCGGGCGGGGCTGGCGAGCGGCATCAACAACGCGGCGGCCCGAGTGGCGGGCCTGGTGGCCGTCGCGGCGCTCCCTCTGCTCACCGGGATGGGCCCGGAGGCGTACCGCAGCCCGACGGCCTTCGACGCCGCGTTCGACCGCGCGATGCCGATGCTGGCGGCGGTGCTGGTCCTGGGCTCGGTGCTTGCCTTCACCCGGGTCCGCCGCCCGGCCCCGGACTGCCGTCACCCGGAGTGCCGCTGCCACGGCAACGTGACGACGCCACCGCTGGAGGGGGAGCGGCGGGGCGGCTAGGAGACGGGGCGGCCAGGGGGCGGGGCGGGCAGGGGGCTTTCGGCCGCGGGCGCGTGGTGGCCGGCGGCGGTCACGGTGCGCAGCCGCACACCGGTGCAGGAGCCGCACATCGACGCAGGTGGGCGCCCCCGGAGAACCGGGCACCGCGGGACACCGTCGCGTGGGCCAGACTGGACCCCATGACGATTCACGAGAACCTCCTGGGCGGCCCGCCCCCCACCCACCTCCCCGACGACCCGGAGCCCCGCGACCTCCTCGCCCAGGGCACCGCGCCGGCGGACGTGGCCGCCAAGTACCCCACCTCCTCCCTCGCCTGGGCCCAGCTGGCCGACGAGGCGTTCGAGCGCGGCGCGGTCGTGGAGTCGTACGCCTACGCCCGTACGGGCTACCACCGCGGTCTCGACGCGCTGCGCCGCAACGGGTGGAAGGGGCACGGCCCGGTCCCCTGGGAGCACGAGCCGAACCGCGGCTTCCTGCGCGCCCTGCACGGCCTGGCCCGCGCCGCCCAGACCATCGGCGAGCAGGACGAGTACGAGCGCTGCAGCCAGTTCCTGAAGGACTCCTCGCCCACGGCGGCCCAGACCCTCGGCTGACCGTCCCGTGGCACGGGCAGGGGCCCGTCCGGCAGCGGACGGGCCTTGCCGTTTCCTCGGCGATTGCGGAGGATTCCGGGTGGGGACCGGGGCCCCCGTGCCGGAATCGGCAGGGGCGGACCGCTACCCGGAGTAACAACAGGAGACAGCGATGTCCCACAAGGCTCACCCCCACGAGGCCGCTGAGCCCGAGACCCCGCATCTCGACTCGACCGTCGACCCGCACCTCGACTTCGCGGGGACGACACCGTACGAGGACTACGTCAAGGCGGACGTGCTCACCCACCTCCAGCAGACCCTCTCCGACGACCCCGGAGAGATGGTCTTCCTGGTGACCACCCAGGTCATGGAGCTGTGGTTCACCGTCATCGTGCACGAGTGGGAGACGGCCGCCGCGGCACTCCGCTCGGACGACGTGCCCACGGCGGTCGCCGCGCTGAAGCGTTCCGTACGGGAACTGGAGGCCCTCAACGCCTCCTGGACGCCGCTCGGCCAGCTCACTCCGGCCCAGTTCAACGCCTACCGCTCCGCCCTCGGCGAGGGCTCCGGCTTCCAGTCGGCGATGTACCGGCGCCTGGAGTTCCTGCTCGGCGAGAAGTCCGCGTCCATGCTCGTGCCGCACCGCGGCGCCCCCCGCGTGCACGCGGAGCTGGAGAAGGCGCTGCAGGAGCCGAGCCTCTACGACGAGGTGCTGCGCCTGCTGGCCCGCCGCGGCCACGCGATCCCCGACTCCGTGCTGCGCCGGGACGTCTCCCGGCGCTACGAGCCCTGCGACGAGGTCGAACAGGCCTGGGCGGCGATCTACGCCGGCGACCAGAACGCCGAGCTCACCCGCCTCGGCGAGGCGCTGACCGACGTGGCCGAACTGGTCTGGCGCTGGCGCAACGACCACCTGGTGGCCACCCGCCGCGCGATGGGCGCCAAGGCCGGCACGGGCGGCTCCGCGGGCGTGGCCTGGCTGGAGAAGCGCGCCCGCAAGAACGTCTTCCCGGAGCTGTGGACGGCGAGGTCCCATGTCTGAGCCGGCACTGCAGGCCGAGAAGCGGGACGCGGAGGACGAGCTCGCACCGCTCAGGTCCCGCTTCGTCCTGGACGAGGTGGTCTACCTCGACGGAAACTCCCTGGGCGCGCTGCCCGCGAACGTCCCCGACCGGGTGGCGGACGTCGTCCGCCGCGAGTGGGGCGCCCTGCGCATCCGCTCCTGGGACGAGAGCGGCTGGTGGACCGCGCCCGAGCGGATCGGCGACCGGATCGCCCCGCTGGTCGGCGCGGCACCGGGCCAGATCGTCGTCGGCGACTCCACGAGCGTCAACGTGTTCAAGGCGCTGGTGGCCGCCGTCCGGATGGCGGGCGAGGACCGGACCGAGCTCCTGGTGGACGCCACGACCTTCCCCACGGACGGCTACATCGCCGAGTCGGCGGCCCGCCTGACCGGCCGCACCCTGCGGGCCGTCACCCCGGCGGAGGTGCCCGAGGCCCTGAACGACCGTACGGCGGCGGTGCTGTTGAACCACGTCGACTACCGCACCGGCCGGCTGCACGACCTGCCGTCCCTGACGGCCGCGATCCACGCCCGTGGCGCCCTCGCGGTCTGGGACCTGTGCCACAGCGCGGGCGCGCTGCCGGTCGGCCTGGACGAGCACGGGGTCGACCTGGCCGTCGGCTGCACGTACAAGTACCTGAACGGCGGCCCGGGTTCGCCGGCGTACCTGTACGTCCGCCGTGACCTGCAGCCCCGCTTCGACTCCCCCCTCCCCGGCTGGAACTCGCACGCCGAGCCCTTCGGCATGAGCCCGTCCTACGCCCCGGCGCCGGGCGCGCTGCGCGGCCGGGTCGGGACGCCGGACATCCTCTCCATGCTGGCCCTGGAGGCGGCGCTGGAGGTCTGGGACGAGGTCGGCATCGACGCGGTCCGCGCGAAGTCCCTCGCCCTGACGGACTTCTTCCTGCACTGCGTGTCCGCGTACACCGAGCCCGGCCGGGTGGAGTCCGTGACCCCGGAACGGCACGAGGAGCGCGGCAGCCAGGTCGCGCTGCGCTGCGCGGACGCCGGCGAGGTGATGAAGGAGCTGATCGCCCGTGGGGTGGTGGGCGACTTCCGCCACCCGGACGTCCTCCGCTTCGGATTCACGCCGCTGTACGTGGGCTTCGCGGACGTGGAACGGGCGGCCCGGATCCTGGGCGAGGTGCTGGCGTAGGGATGCGTCGGGGGTAGGGGCGGGGACGGGGCGGGGCAGGGATGCCTCGCGCCCCCTGCCCCCGCTCCCGCACGCCCCCGGCTCCCCGCGCCCTCATCCATGGATCCCCCCAGAACCGTTTAACCCTCACCCTGCGTGACATCCCCATGTCCGCGCATGTCATCGGCCTGGTACCGTCCCCGCCAACGGCCGACGAAGATTCCTTGGCCCGGTCCGCCACACCCCAAATCCGTTCCATCGCCGAGAGGTTGGAGCATGCCGGACGACGCCGCAGCAGCCCGGGCCGCAGCCGAGGAGGAGTCGGCCTTCTCGCACCCGCCGGTCGACCCCGACGTCACCGTGGCCTACGGCGCCCACCCCGACCAGGTGATCGACTTCTACGCGCCCCGCTCCGGCCCGGACCCCGCCCTTCCCGCCCCGCTCTCCCCGCTGGTGGTGGTCCTGCACGGCGGCGCCTGGCGGGCCCGCTACGACCGCCGGCACATCACCCCCTTCGCGGACCATCTGGCCCGCAGGGGCTTCGCGGTGGCCAACGTCGAGTACCGGCGAGGCGGCGACACCCCCCTTGTCCCGGAACAGAGCGGCGAGACGGACCGGGCGCACACCCCGGCGGCCGGCCGCTGGCCCGACACCTTCGACGACGTCGCGGCGGCCCTGGACGCCCTTCCGGCCCTGGTCCGCGAGGCGCTTCCGCAGGCCGACCCGCGCCGCACGGTCCTCACCGGCCACTCGGCCGGTGGCACCCTGGCCCTCTGGGCGGCGGCCCGGCACGTCCTCCCCCCGGACGCGCCCTGGCGCACCGACGGCCCGGCCTCGCTCCGGGGCGTCGTCGCGCTCGCCCCGATCGCCGACTTCGAGGTGGCGGAGAAGCTGGGCGTCTGCGAGCACGCGTCCCTGCAACTCCTCGGCGGGCACGACACGTTCGCCGGGCGCCGCCCCTACGCGGACCCGGCCCTGCTGCTCCCGACGGGCATCGCGACGACGCTGGTGCAGGGCCGTAAGGACCTGGACGTGCCGCAGGCGGTCGCCGAGTCGTACGCGGAGGCGGCGGCGAAGGCGGGGGAGATGGTGGGGCTGACCCTGCTGGAGGACGTGGGCCACTTCCCGCTGATCGACCCGGCGGCGGACGCGTGCGCGGTGGTGGTGGAGGAGATCGCCCAACTGGCCTGGTGAGAAACGGTCCGGCAGCACGCGCGGCGCTCCCCGGGGGCGGGGCCCGGTGATACCCGTAGTACCTGAGAGCTACCTGGCAGGACAGCTCCCAGGCGTGACGCCGACGACGCCTTTCGATCCCTAACTTCCTTCTCAGGCAAGCCCGATGGCCGGGCCGACTGAGAGGAAGCCGACCATGGGGCACACCGTTCGTTCCCCGCAGCCGCAGCCGCAGCCGCAGCCGCAGCCGCAGCCGCAGCCGCAACTAGCGACGGTGGGGGTGGCGGAGGCGGAGGCGTCCCGCGTGGGCCGCCCGCGCCCGACGGCGAAGGCCGCGCGGTGGGTGCGGACGGGAGCGCGATCGCGGGCGAAGTCCGCCCGCCGCCCCGGAAGGTGGCGCCGAGCCCTCCTCGCCGCCCTCCTCACCGCGGCCGTGACCGTCCCCCTCGCCGGAGCCGTACGCCCCCGGATCCCGGCCCCCGCCCCGGCCGTACTTCCCCCGCTCTCCGCCGGCACCCTCCAGCAGACGTACGCCGCCAACCGGGCCGACGCCGCCGAGGCCGCCCGCATGGCCGCCGACGACGGCGACGTACACCGTGCCGAAGCCGACCGGGCGCTGGCCTCCCCCGCCCGCCGGCTGCTCACCTTCGACGGCCGAGGCCCCGGCCAGGCCACCGAGGTCCTCGGCGACCTCCCGCACGCCGACCGCATCGCGGTCCTGGTGCCCGGCTCGGACACCTCTTTGGACACCTACCCCCGCTTCCGGCGGGCGGCAGCGGCGTTGTACACCGACCTCACCCAGCGGGCCGCCCCCCACACCGGCGTCTCGGTCATCGCCTGGCTCGGCTACCGGACCCCGGCGACGGTCAGCACCACGGTGACCACCACCGCCCGCGCCGACGAGGCCGCCCCCCAACTCCGGGCCTTCGTACGCCACCTGCGTGCCACGGCCCCCGCCCGGGCCCGCATCTCCCTGCTCTGCCACTCCTACGGCTCGGTCGTCTGCGGCCAGGCCGCCCCCGGCACGGCCGCGGACGACATCGCCCTGGTCGGCAGCCCCGGCACCGGCGCGGACTCGGTCACCGCCCTGCACAGCAACGCCCGGATCTGGGCGGCCCGGGGCGGCGACGACTGGGTGGCGCACGTGCCACACGTCAGCGCGCACCTCTTCGGCACCACCATCGGCTTCGGCACCGACCCGGTCTCCCGCGCCTTCGGCGCCCGGGTCTTCGACGCGGCCGACGCCGGCCACAGCGGCTACTTCACCCCGGGCTCGGCCTCCCTCGCCAACCTGGCCCGGATCACCCTCGGCGAGGCCTCGGAGGTGACCCGTGCCTGACCCGACTCCGTTCCGCGCCCTGCGCAGGTCCGCCCACCGCATCCACCACGCCACCCCCGACTCCCGGGACCGCGCGGTGGACGCCCTGCGCGCCTTCGCCATCCTCGGTGTCGTCCTGGGCCACTGGCTGGTGACGGCGCTGGTGGCGGAGGACGGCGGCCTGCACACGGCGAGCCCGCTGCAGCACATGCCCTGGCTGGCCCCGATCTCCTGGCTCCTGCAGACCCTGGCCGTGTTCTTCCTGGTCGGCGGCCAGGTGGCGGTCCGCAGCCTCGCCTCGGCCCGTGCGCGGGGCGGGACGTACGCCCAGTGGCTGCGCGCCCGCCTGACCCGCCTGCTCCGTCCGGTGGCCGCCCTGCTGTGCCTGTGGGCGGTCGCCACCGCGGTCCTGCTGCTCACCGGAACCCCGCCGGCCACGATCCATGCCCTCGTCCAACTGGCGCTGTCCCCGCTGTGGTTCCTCCTGGTCCTCGCCGCCCTGACGGCCGCCACCCCGCTCCTCGTCCGGCTCAGCCCGCTGTGGCCGCTCGCCGTCGTCCTGCACGTGGACGTCCTCCGGTTCGGGCTGCACGTCGGCCCGTCCTGGCTCGGCTGGATCAACGTGGCGGCGGGCTGGCTCGTCCCGTACACCCTGGGCGCGTCCTGGGCGAGGGGCGAGCTGGACGGCCGCCGCTCGGGATGGGTCCTGTTGTGCGGCGGTACGGCGGCCACGGCGGTCCTCGTCCTGGCCGCGGGCTACCCGGCGTCCATGGTCGGCGTCCCCGGCGCCCGGGTCTCCAACCTCGACCCCCCGACCCTGGCGGCCGTCACCTTCGGCCTGGCCCAGTGCGGTCTGGCCCTGCTGCTGCGCGACCGTCTGCGCCGCGCGATGGAGCGCCCGTTCGCGTGGGCGGCGACAGCTGTGGTGAACCTGTCGGCGATGACGATCTACCTCTGGCACCAGACGGCCCTGATGGCCACGACGGCCGCCGCCCTCCTCACCGGCCGCCGCCTGCCCGGCCTGCACACCCTGCCCGACTCCCTGGTCTGGGTGGCCCACCGCCTGGCGTGGCTCCCCTTCTTCGCCCTGACCCTGGCCCTGTGCCGGACGGCGTTCCGCCACCACGAACAAGGTCCCCGTGTCCCCGGCGGCGGACGGTCGCGGGTGGTGAGTGTGCACCGGAGCGCGGACGAGAAGGCCGGGCGTGCGGTCCGCCGTGTTGTCTAGGGTGGTCCCCGTGACGGGAACGGGGGGCCACCGGCTGTTCGCGATGCTCGCGGGCCCGATCCGGCGCTGGCTGAGGGTGCTGCACGACGACCTGTGGACCTTCCGTGCCGACCCCCTGCCGCCCTCGGTGTGGCTGCGCTGGTTCCCGCACGGCCTGCTGTGCCTGGTCGCGTTCGGGGTGTCCTTCGGCGCGGTCGCGCAGCTCGGCTCCAACGGGGGCGTGGGTGTACAACTCGCCCTGCTCATCGGGCTCGCGCAGGGTGGTGCCGTGGTGCTCGCGCTCCGGCGGCCCGTTCCGGCGTGGTGGATGTCCACGGCGGCCATGCTGGCGGGGGCCGTGGAGGTGCGGCGCCAGCTGCGGGCAGGGGATGCCCACGACTTCACCTGGCCCTGGTCGCCGGCCGGGATCATCGGGCACATGGCCGTCATGCTGCTCCTCGCTCTGCGGGTGCGCACACGGGCGTCCGCCGAGGCCCTGGCCGTGACCGCGTTCCTCACCTATGTCGTCCAGGGCCTGTGGGGTGCGTCCGACTACACGCCGACCGGGGTGATCGCGGTCGTCCTCTCCTCGGTCGTCGTGGTCCTCGGCGTCGCCGTGCGCGGCCGGCGCGTGGCCCGCGCGGAACTCGTCGAGCAGACCACGCTCACCGCCGAGGAACGGGCCCGCCGCACCGTGCTGGAGGAGCGCAGCCGTATCGCCCGTGAGCTGCACGACGTGGTCGCCCACCACATGTCGGTCATCTCCATCCAAGCCCAGGTGGCCCCGCACCTCGTCGAGCAGCCGTCGGCGGAGCTGATCGAGAACCTGCAGGGCATCCGGCAGAACGCACTGGAGGCGCTGACCGAGCTGCGCAGGGTGCTCGGTGTGCTCCGGTCGGAGAACCCCGAGGACCCTTACGGCCTGAGAGGTTCGGACACCGGAGCGGCGCCGGACGCCCCGCAGCCCACCCTCGACCGGCTCGACGCGCTGATCGAGAACACCCGCGCCGCGGGCCTGGACGTGACCACCGAGTTCAAGGGCAGGGCGCGGTCCTACACCCCGGGGGTGGAGCTGTCGGCCTACCGGATCGTGCAGGAAGCGCTGAGCAACGCACTGCGGCACGCGCCGGGATCCCGGGTGTGCGTCGAGGTCACCCACCTTCCGTCCGGTCTTCGCCTGGCGGTGACCAACTCCCGCCCGCATCGGCCCGTCCCGCCCTCCCCGGGTGCCGGCCACGGACTGCTGGGCATGCGGGAACGCGCGACGATGCTCGGCGGCACCGTCACCGCGGCCGGCACCCCGGCCGGCGGCTTCGCCGTCTCCGCCTTCCTGCCCCGGGACGGCACCCCGTCCGTGCCTTCGCCCGCCCCGCCCCCGACAGGAGAACAGAGCCCATGACGAGCGGCGCCGGCCCCATCCGCGTACTCATCGCCGACGACCAGCAGATGGTCCGGCAGGGATTCACCGTGCTGCTCGACACCCAGCCCGACATCGGCGTGGTCGGGCAGGCGGTGGACGGCCTGGACGCCATCGCCCGCACCGCCGAACTCGCCCCGGACGTCGTGCTGATGGACATCCGGATGCCCGAGCTCGGCGGCATCGAGGCGACCCGCCGCATCACCGCGGACCACCCCGCCGTGAAGGTGCTGGTGCTGACCACCTTCGACCTGGACGAGTACGTGTACGACGCGCTGCGCGCCGGGGCCTCCGGGTTCCTGCTCAAGGACGCCTCCGCGGACCAGCTGGCCGAGGCGGTGCGGGTCGTCGCCGCGGGCGACGCGCTGCTCGCCCCGGGCATCACGCGCCGTCTCATCGCCGAGTTCTCCCGCATGGACGGCGACCACCGCGTCCCGCTCAAGCAGCGCGTCGGCGACCTCACGGAGCGGGAGACGGAGGTGCTGGCGCTGATCGCGCAGGGCCTGTCGAACGCGGAGATCGCCGAGCGGCTGGTCGTGGCCGAACAGACCGTGAAGACGCACGTCGGCCGGATCCTGGTCAAACTGGGCCTGCGCGACCGCACCCAGGCGGCGATCCACGCCTACGAGTCCGGTCTGGTACGCCCTGGCGGCCGGTGACTCCCGCCCCGTCCGCGCGCGTCCCCCGAAGGAAGCGTGGTCCCGGAAGGCCCGTAGTACCTGAGAGGGACCCCCGAGAACCCCTCTCCAAGGTGACGACCGCGGCCGGGCCCCGGCCTACCGTTTTCCACGTGACCCAGACGACGCACACGCAGACGACACCGCCGGGGGCGGGCGGCAGGCCGCGCAGCCCGGAGCTCCGGCTGGTCGCCGACGCCCTGCGGGACCTGTTCCAGGACGCCTTCGCCTACCGCCCGCTGCCCCCCATGGCCGTCGACGGCCCGCTCACCCGCCGTCTGCCCGGCCGCATGCGGGAGTCCGCGCGCTGGACCCCGCACGCGCTGGTGGTCGCCGCCGGCGTGGTGGCGATGCTGGCCAACGCCGCGAGCTTCTCCGAGCGCGGGGTGGCGCAGCTGGTGGGCGGGGTGCTCGCGCTGATCCCGGTCCTGCTGACCCTGGCCCGTCCGGTCGGCTCCTTCTGGGTGTCGCTCGGGGCGAGCGCGGTCACCGCGGTGGCCGCCGGCAGCTGGGACACCTGGCCCTGGCTGCCGGGCAGTTTCGTGTCCCACCTGGTGGTGCTCACGGTGGTGGCGATACGCACCCGCCCGCGCACCGCCGCGTACATGTGGCTGCTGACCGCGATGTACGGCTTCTGGGCAGTGACGTTCTTCGGCATGGGCCGCTACGAGATCAACGTCGCCCCGATGCTGATCCTCTCCGCGCTGGTCCTGCTGGCCGTCACCGTCCGGCACACCCGCCGGCAGGCCCAGCAGGAGGTGACCGCCCAGCTGACCGTGACCGAGCACGAGCGCTCGCGCCGCACCCTGCTGGAGGAGCGCACGACGATAGCCCGCGAGCTGCACGACGTGGTCGCCCATCACATGTCGGTGGTCGCCATCCAGGCCGAGGCCGCGCCCTACCGGGTGGAGAACCCGCCGCCGGAGCTGGAGAAGGCGTTCGCCACCATCCGGGAGAACGCGGTGGCGGCCCTGACCGAGCTGCGCCGGGTCCTCGGCGTGGTCCGGGCGGAGGACTACGAGGCCCCGGACGCGCCGCAGCCCACCCTCGCCGACCTGGACGGTCTGCTCGCCAACGTGCGGGAGGCCGGTCTCGAGGTGGAGAAGGCGGTGACCGGCGCGGTGCGTGAACTGCCGCAGGGAGTGGAGCTGTCGGCGTACCGGATCGTGCAGGAGGCACTGAGCAACAGCCTGCGGCATGCGCCGGGGGCGGCGGCGCGGGTGGAGATCGGGTACGTCCTCGGCGGCCTGGGCCTGCGCGTCGTGGGCGGCCCGCCGCCCGCCCCGCACCTGGTCAAGGCCTCGCCCGGCGCCGGGCACGGCATCACGGGCATGCGGGAGCGCGTCTCGATGCTGAACGGCGAGATGACGGCGGGCCCGACGGACGAGGGAGGCTACGAGGTGACGGTGTTCCTGCCGGTGCCGGCCGCGGTGCCTGCCGGCGAGGGTGACGCATGACCATCCGTGTGGTGGTCGCGGACGACCAGATGATGGTCCGCGAGGGCTTCTCGGTGCTGCTCAACGCGATGCCGGACATCGAGGTCGTCGGCGAGGCCGTCAACGGGCGGGAGGCGGTCGAGCGGGTGCGGGAACTCGCCCCGGACGTGGTGCTGATGGACATCCGGATGCCGGAGCTCAACGGCATCGACGCGACCCGGGAGATCGTCGCGGCGGACGCGGCGGCGAAGGTGCTCGTGCTGACCACGTTCGACCTGGACGAGTACGTGTACCAGGCGCTGCGGGCGGGCGCCTCCGGCTTCCTGCTGAAGGACGCCTCGGCGCGTCAACTGGCGGACGGGGTAAGGGTGGTGGCGTCGGGCGAGGCTCTGCTGGCTCCCTCGGTCACCAGGCGGCTCATCACGGAGTTCTCGCGGCTCTCGGAGCCACCGCGCCTGATGGCGCCGGCCCACGCGGCCTACGGGGAGCTGACGGAGCGGGAGACGGAGGTGCTGATCCTGATCGCGCAGGGCCTGTCGAACGCGGAGATGGCCGAGCGGCTGGTGGTGGCGGAGTCGACGATAAAGACCCACGTGAGCCGGATCCTGGTGAAGCTGGGGCTCAGGGACCGCACCCAGGCGGCGGTGTTCGCGTACGAGGCGCGTCTGGTGACCCCCGGCTGACGTGGCGGGTTCGCATCCCTGGTCAGACACCGGGGCGAGGCGTTAGCGTCCCCGCATGGCAGGCCACACCGACCTCGCTTTCGACCCCTGGGACCCGGCGTTCGTCGCCGATCCGTACCCGGTCTACGCCGGGCTGCGGGCGCGCGGGCGGGTGATCCGGTACGAGCCGACCGACCAGTGGCTCGTCCCGCACCACGCGGACGTCTCGGCGCTGCTGCGGGACCGCCGGCTGGGCCGGACGTACCGGCACCGGTTCACGCACGAGGAGTTCGGCCGGGCCGCGCCGCCGGCGGAGCACGAGCCGTTCCACACGCTGAACGACCACGGGATGCTCGACCTGGAGCCGCCGGACCACACCCGGATCCGGCGTCTGGTGTCGAAGGCGTTCACGCCGCGCACGGTGGAGCGGCTGAGGCCGTATGTGCACGGGCTCGCGCGGGATCTGGTGGCCGGGCTGGTCCGGGAGGGCGGGGGTGATCTGCTGACGGACGTGGCGGAGCCGCTGCCGGTGGCGGTGATCGCCGAGATGCTCGGGATCCCGGAGGGCGACCGGGGGCAGCTGCGGCCCTGGTCGGCGGACATCTGCGGGATGTACGAGCTGAACCCGTCCGGGCGGACGGCGCGGCGGGCGGTGCGGGCGTCGGTGGAGTTCTCGGAGTATCTGCGGGAGCTGATCGCAAAGCGCCGCAAGGAGCCGGGGGAGGACCTGATCTCGGGGCTGATCGCGGCCCACGACGAGGGTGACCGGCTCACCGAGCAGGAGATGATCTCCACGGCGGTGCTGCTGCTCAACGCGGGGCACGAGGCGACGGTCAACGCCACGGTGAACGGCTGGTGGGCCCTGTTCCGCGCGCCGGACCAGCTGGCGGCCCTGCGCGCCGACCACTCGCTGATCCCGTCCGCGATCGAGGAGCTGATGCGCTACGACACCCCGCTGCAGCTCTTCGAGCGCTGGGTGCTGGACGACATCGAGATCGACGGCACGGTGATCCCGAGGGGCTCGGAGATCGCCATGCTCTTCGGCTCCGCCAACCACGACCCGGCGGTCTTCGCCGACCCCGGCCGCCTGGACCTCGCCCGCGAGGACAACCCGCACATCTCCTTCAGCGCGGGCATCCACTACTGCATCGGTGCGCCCCTGGCCCGCATGGAGCTGGCGGCCTCCATGACGGCCCTGCTGGAGCGGGCCCCGACCCTGGCATGCGCGCGGGAGCCGGAGCGGAAGCCGAACTTCGTGATCCGGGGGCTGGAGGGGCTGAGCGTCGAGGTGAGGTGATCACCCGCACGCCGGGCGGCGCTCAGACGGTCAGGTCCCGCCTCCGCAACGCCGCCAGCCCACCGGTCACCAGCGCCCCGCTCAGCCCCAGCAGGACCAGGACCGGCTCCCAGCGCATCCGCCCGCCCGGCAGCTTCGGCAGATGCCCGAACGGGGACAGGTCCAGGACGAGCCGCGGTGCGTCCAGAGCCGGGCCCACCCAGCCGATCAGCAGGACCGCCACGGCGACGCCCCAGGCCGCGGGCGCCGCCCGGGGTGCGAGGCCGTACAGCAGGACCGTCAGGCCGCCGATCACCCACACCGCCGGGAGCTGGACGAGGCACGCGCCCAGGACCGGGCCCGCCTGCCTGCCGTAGCCCACCGCCAGGCCCAGGGCCGCCAGGAGCATGATCAGGGCCGAGCCCGCGAAGGCGATCGCCAGGTGGCTCGCGGCCCAGCGCAGCCGCCCCACCGCGCACGCCAGCACCGGTTCGGCCCGGCCGGAGGTCTCCTCGCCGTGCAGGCGCAGTACCGAGGCGACGATGTACAGGGCCGCGACCAGGCCGAGCAGGCCGGCCATCGAGGCGAGGAAGGCGTCCGTGAGACCGCTCTGCCCGCCCATCCGCTCGACGATCTTCCGCGCGTTGCCGTTGTCGCCGAGCAGGTCGGTCGCTCCGTCCGTGAGCCCGCCGTAGACGACCCCGGCGACGAAGAAGCCGCCCGACCAGCCGAGCACGCTGCCGCGCTGCAACCGCCGGGCCAGCGCGCCCGCCGTGCCGAGACGGCCGGTGGCCGGTCCGGGCCGGGTGGGGAGGAAGCTCATGCCGAGGTCCCGGCGCCCGGCGAGGATCCAGGCCACGCCGCCCTGGACGGCCGTGGCCGCCGCGAACACGGCCAGAACCCACCGGCGTTCGTCCGCGAAGGGACGCAGGTTCTCCAGCCAGCCCAGCGGCGACAGCCACGTCAGCACCGACGAGCCGTCGTCCGTCGCCGCGTCGCCCGCCGCGCGCAGCACGAACGCGGCCCCGAGGACCGCCGCCGTCAGGCCCCGGGCGAGACGGGCGCTCTCCGTCAGCTGCGCGACGATCGCCGCCATCGTGCCGAAGACCATGCCGACGCCTGCCAGGCCCAGGCCGAACGTCAGCGCACCGGACGCCCCCCGCCCGGCCAGCCCGCCCGCGACCAGCAACGCCAGCAGTACGTCGGTGACGGCCGCCGCCAGCAGCGCGGCCGCGAGCGAGGCCCGGCGGCCCACCCGTCCCGACGCCACCAGCTCCTGCCGGCCGCTCTCCTCCTCGTCCCGGGAGTGCCGTACGACGATCAGCAGGCTCGCAGCGGCGGCGAGCGCGGCGGCGTAGACCCCCACGCGCCAGGCGGTCAGTGCCCCGACCGAGGTGTCGAAGACCGGTCCGATCAGGGCCCGGAACGAGGCGTCCGCCTTCAACTGCAGCACGAGACGGGCCCGTTGGCCCGGGGTGCCGTACAGGTGCGTCAGGGTGCCCGGCATGGAGAGGACCATGAGCGCGTTCACCGCGACCCACACCGGGATCATCACCCGGTCGCGGCGCAGGGCCAGGCGCAACAAGGTCGCCGTGCCCGCCAGTTCGCGCGTGGTGCCGGGCGCCCGTACCGTGAGCGTGGTCATCGGGACACCTCGTCGAGGTCGTGGTAGTGGCGCAGGAACAGCTCCTCCAGCGTGGGCGGCGTCGAGGTCAGGGACCGTACGCCCGACTCGGTCAGCGTCCTCAGGACCGCGTCCAGGTGGTCGGTTTCGACCTGGAGCCGGACGCGACGGCCCCGGACGTCGAGGTCGTGGACGCCCGGCAGATGTGCGAGGCCGCCCGGCGGGCCGGCGAGTTCGGCGGACACGCTGGTCCGGGTCAGGTGGCGCAGATCGGCGAGTGACCCGCTCTCGACCGTGCGGCCGGCCCGGACGATGCTGACGCGGTCGCAGAGTTCCTCGACCTCGCTCAGGATGTGCGAGGACAGCAGGACCGTACGGCCCCGGTCCCGCTCGTGCCGTACGCAGGCCTGGAAGGCCTCCTCCATCAGCGGGTCCAGGCCCGAGGTCGGTTCGTCCAGGATCAGCAGGTCCACGGCGGAGGCGAAGGCGGCGACGAGCGCGACCTTCTGCCGGTTGCCCTTGGAGTAGGTGCGGCCCTTCTTGGTCGGGTCCAGTTCGAAGCGGTCGATCAGCTCCGCGCGGCGCCGCCGGTCGAGGCCTCCGCGCAGCCGGCCGCAGAGGTCGATGACCTCGCCGCCGGTGAGGTTCCGCCACAGGGTGACGTCGCCGGGCACGTAGGCGACGCGGCGGTGCACCTCGACGGCGTCCCGCCACGGGTCGCGGCCCAGTACCTGCGCGGCGCCCGCGTCGGCACGGAGCATTCCGAGCAGGACCCGGACGGTGGTCGACTTCCCGGCGCCGTTCGGGCCGAGGAAGCCGTGCACCTCACCGGCCTCGACGTCCAGGTCGAGGCCGTCCAGTGCCGGGGTGCGGCCGAAGGACTTGTGCAGCCCGCAGACCGTGATTGCCTTCGTCATGCCCTCAGAACGTACGCTTCTTTCAGTAATTTGTGAAGTTAAGGAATGAGATGAACCTCCGTTAGGGTGGGCGCATGACGGAGTCGAGCGCAGACAGGGATCCGGAGTCGGTCTCGCGGTTCGTGGAGCACTTCGCGGCGCAGCTCGTCGAGGCGGGGATGGCGCGCATGCCCTCCCGGGTCTTCGCCGCCCTGCTCGCCTCCGACACCGGCGCCCTCACCTCGGCCGAGCTGGGTGAGCAGCTGCGGGTCAGCCCGGCGGCCGTCTCCGGCGCCGTGCGCTATCTGGCACAGGTCCACATGGTGTCGAGGGAGCGGGAGCCCGGATCGCGCCGGGAGCGGTACCGGGTGCACAGCGACCAGTGGTACGAGGCGCTGACCAACCGCGAGGCGATCATCAAGCGCTGGGAGGACGCCTTGCGCGAGGGCGTCAGCAGCCTCGGGGCGGACACACCCGCGGGGCGCCGGCTCGCCGAGACGCTGGACTTCTTCGAGTTCATCGAGCGGGACGTGGCCGAGATGATGGAGCGCTGGCGGGCGTACCGGGAGCAGCGCGGCGCCCGCTGACCCCGCTCACCTCTCCTTCGTCTCCTCCAGCACCGTCCGTCCGAGCAGCGCGTACCGCTCGGGGGCGCGGCGTTTGAGGTACTGGGCGCAGCCGACGCCGGCCGCCGCGATCAGGGCCACCAGCCAGGGGGTCGCCTTCAGCACCAGCGAGCCGGACTCGGGCCCGGCGGCCGCGCCCATGTGGGACACCAGCAGCACCACGACGGCGAGCATCGCGATGCCGCCGGCGAGCGGCGCGGTGAAGGTGCGGAACCAGTGCCGGCTCTCGGGGTGGTGGGAGCGGAAGTACGCCAGCACCGCGAAGGAACAGACGGCCTGGACGACGAGGATCGCCATGGTGCCGAGGATGGCGAGCAGGACGTACGTGCCGGTGTACGGGTCCTTGCCCGCGATCCAGAAGGCGCCGATCAGGACCGCGCTCACGGCCGTCTGCACCAGTCCGGCGATGTGCGGGGAGCCGTGCCGGGCGTGGGTCCGCCCGATGGTCCGCCGCAGCGACGGCAGGACGCCCTCCCGTCCCAGGGCGTACAGGTAGCGGGCGGCGCAGTTGTGGAAGGCCATGCCGCAGGCCAGCGAGCCGGTGATCATCAGCCACTGCATCACGTCGACCGCCCAGTGGCCGACGTAGCGCTCGGTGGGGTTGAAGAACATGGCCAGGGGGTTCGCGGAGGAGGCCGCCCGGACGGCCTCGGTCTCGCCGTTGCCGAGGATGGCCATCCAGGAGACGAAGACGTAGAAGACGCCCACGCCCAGGACGCTGATCATCGTCGCCTTGGGGATGATCCGCTTCGGGTCGCGGGACTCCTCGCCGTACATCGCGGTCGACTCGAAGCCGACCCAGGACCAGAAGGCGAAGAAGAGGCCGAGGCCGGCGGAGGTGCCCTTGAAGGCGTTGACCGGGTCGACCGGGGCGAAGGTGAAGCCGTGCGGGCCGCCGCCGTGGAAGGCGACGGACAGCGCCATCGCCGCGAGGACGGTCACCTCGGTCGCGAGCAGCACCACCAGCAGCTTCTCGGCGACGCTGACCCCGAACCAGGTGCCGGCCGCGTTGATCGCGAGCATCAGGACGGCGAAGGACCACCAGGGCACCTGCAGGCCCGTCTGGTCCTTGAGGGTGGTGGTGGCGAAGGTGGAGAAGATGCCGATCAGCGCGGGCTCGAAGACGACGTACGCGAAGGTCGCGAGCAGGCCGGAGGCGAGTCCGGCGGTGCGCCCGAGACCGTACGAGATGAATCCGTAGAACGCGCCGGTGGACGTGATGTGCTTCGCCATCGACGTGAAACCGACGGAAAAGATTGCCAGGACGACCATTGCCACGAGATAGCTGGCGGGCGCCCCGATCCCGTTCCCGGCCGACACCATGAAGGGCACATTGCCGGTCATCGCGGTGATCGGCGCGGCGGTGGCGACGGCCATGAACACCACGCCGAGCAGTCCCACGGCGTTGGGTTTCAGCCGATGAATCGTTCCTTCTTCATCCGTCTTCGCCGCCGGGGCGACGCCCTCGTCCACTGCCATCGGGTGGCCCCTTCCGAGTCCGGTGCGTGGGTCCTGATGGAGCAGCATGGTCGACGAAGAAGGGGCCCGGGAAGGGGTCGGGCCAGTTAAATATTTGTCACCAGACCATTGAGTGGGCAGTTTCTCGGATCGGCACGTGTGGGAGTGATCGTCCGACTACGCCGAGTGGTGACTGGTTCGCGTGCGTGGGAGGGCGCATCATGACGTCGATGACAGAGCGACCGACAAGAGGCGGCAGCGAGCCCGTCAGCTTCGAGTGGCTGGTCGACGCCCTCGACGAGTTGGACATGCCCGGCTTCAAGGCCGAGGTCATCAGGGGGAGCATCGTCTTGTCGCCATGGTCGAGGGGCTACTACGCCCGTGTGATGAGGCTGGTGTGCACGCAGTTGGCGAGGCACCTGCCAGAGGGTCACGTCATCGACACGGCGCCGTTCCTGTATGTCTTCCCGGGCGACGAGCGGGCATACGGCCCGGACATTCACGTTGCCCCTGAGCAGGTCTTCGAGACGGACAGCAACCGTCTTGACGGCGAGGCCCTGGCCCTGGTCGCCGAGCTGACGTCCTCCTCCACGCGGGACGACGACCTGACGGACAAAGTCGCCGTCTATGGAAGGGCGGGCATTCCCGTCTACCTCGTCCTCGACATGCAGGAGAAGAGGGCCACCGTCTTCTGGGATCCCTCGCCCAAGGGGTACGAGTCCCGGGAGACGAGGCCCTTCGGTGAGGAGCTGCACATCCCCGCGCCCTTCGGCTGCACCCTCGGCACCGCGGGCTTCGGGGCCCCCGCCTCAAGCTGAAGGCAGCACCAGGCCCCAGGCCCCCTCCAGGACCCGCCACGTGCGCCTGCGGACCGGGCCGGAGACCGTCGCGTCCGCCCGGTAGCGGAAATCCGTGCCGGTGACCGTCACCGCCCGGCCGGAGGCCCGGAGCGGGGTCGCCTCCGCGCCCAGGGACAGCGGGCGCACCTCCACCTCGGCGTGGCCTCCCGTGCCCGGGGTCACCGTCACCGCCTCCAGCGGATGGTCCAGGTCCACGACCGTCCGTCCGTCGACCTCCACCCGGAGCCGGGCCGGGCCGGGGGAGGGGATCGAGGAGAGGCGGGGCGGGCGAGGGGCGAGGGTGCGGACCAGGGAGCGGTACCAGGTGCGGCCGGAAGCCACCGGCACCGGCGCGGCGGCCGCCGCCCGCACCGGCGCCGGCGGAATGCCGAGGGTGCTCAGCACGACGCCGTCGCTCTCGTCGACCAGCAGGTCCAGCCGTCGTTCCGCCCCGTCCAGGACCGCCCGCGCCGCCGCCACCGCGCCACCCGGCACTCCCAGCGACTCCGCGAGGGCCGTCTCACCCACCGGGACCACCGACAGCGCGCATCCGGCCAGCTCCCGCCGCCGGTGCAGCAGCGTCACCGCCTGCACCAGGGCCCGGTCGTCACCGACCACGACCGGGCGGCGGGAACCCCGTCGGCCCAGTGCGCGGGCGAACTCCTCCGGCCCCTCGGGCAGACACACCTTCGCCGCCGCACCCGCGCTGAGCACGTCTTTCGCGATCCGTACGGACTCCCCGTCCGCCTGCCGTGCCGCCGGGTCGATGATCACCAGCAGCTGTTCGGACGTCGCGAAAGTCGCCACCTCGGTCCTGCCTCGCTTCCTCGGGTAGCATCTTTGTGCAAGAGCCCCTTGCGCTATTGCGCCAGGGGCTTCGTCTATTCCGGGGCATCCGGTCCGACGGTTGGCGACCAACGGCGGTCGCTGTGGCACGCGGCGGTGAACCTTACGCCCACGCCCCCGACCTTGGACATGCCCCGCCCGGAAGGGGTGTACGCGCGTGCCCGCACTTGTGCTGCTCGGTGCTCAGTGGGGTGACGAAGGCAAGGGGAAGGCCACCGACCTGCTCGGTGGCTCGGTGGACTATGTAGTGCGCTACCAGGGCGGCAACAACGCCGGCCACACGGTCGTCGTCGGCGACCAGAAGTATGCGCTCCACCTCCTCCCTTCCGGAATCCTCTCGCCTTCTTGTGTCCCGGTCATCGGCAACGGCGTCGTCGTCGACCCGTCGGTCCTGCTCTCCGAGCTGAGCGGTCTGAACGAGCGTGGCGTCGACACGTCCAAGCTCGTCATCAGCGGCAACGCGCACATCATCACGCCGTACAACGTGACCGTCGACAAGGTGACGGAACGCTTCCTCGGCAAGCGCAAGATCGGGACCACCGGCCGCGGGATCGGCCCGACCTACGCGGACAAGATCAACCGCGTCGGCATCCGGGTCCAGGACCTGTACGACGAGTCGATCCTGCACCAGAAGGTGGAGGCGGCCCTCGACGCCAAGAACCAGATCCTCACCAAGCTGTACAACCGGCGCGCCATCGCCGCCGACCAGGTGGTCGAGGAGCTGCTGGGCTACGCCGAGCAGATCAAGCCGTACGTCGCCGACACCGTCCTGCTGCTGAACCAGGCGCTGGAGGACGACAAGGTGGTCCTGTTCGAGGGCGGCCAGGGCACCCTCCTGGACATCGACCACGGCACGTACCCCTTCGTCACGTCCAGCAACCCGACCGCCGGCGGTGCCTGCACCGGCGCCGGCGTGGGCCCGACGAAGATCAGCCGGGTCATCGGCATCCTCAAGGCCTACACGACCCGCGTCGGCGCCGGCCCCTTCCCGACCGAGCTGTTCGACGAGGACGGCGAGGCGCTGCGCCGCATCGGCGGAGAGCGGGGCGTGACCACCGGCCGTGACCGGCGCTGCGGCTGGTTCGACGCCGTCATCGCCCGGTACGCGACCCGCGTCAACGGCCTGACCGACTTCTTCCTCACCAAGCTGGACGTCCTCACCGGCTGGGAGCAGATCCCGGTCTGCGTGGCGTACGAGATCGACGGCAAGCGGGTCGAGGAGCTGCCGTACTCGCAGACGGACTTCCACCACGCGAAGCCGGTCTACGAGACCCTGCCCGGCTGGTCCGAGGACATCACCAAGGCGAAGTCGTTCTCCGACCTGCCGAAGAACGCCCAGAACTACGTCAAGGCGCTGGAGGAGATGTCCGGCGCCCCGATCTCCGCGATCGGCGTGGGCCCGGGCCGGGACGAGACGATCGAGATCAACTCGTTCCTGTAGAGGAACCACGGCCGCGTGTTCCGGTGGACAATCGACGTATGAGCGTCCACCGGGACCTGCGGTGCCGGGGGCCCTACGGCGGCGAGGGCGCCGATGCCGAGGGCACGGACTGCCCCGACCCGGCCGTCTTCGAGATCGTCCGGCACCGGCTGCCCCCGCTGCGCGTGTGCCCGGTCCACCTGGGGCCCTCGCTGCTGATGGCGAGCGGAGTGCTGTGGCCGCCGGAGATCCGGCTCGTCGGGCGTATCTGACCTCGTGCGCCGGCCGTACGCCACACCGGCGGTTCCCGACCCGGCCCTGTCGGCAACCGGCCGTTTCCCCAGGGTTCGCACAGGTCGCGTGCTGACCCATCTTTGACCTGGACATGGTCTTTTCCTGGTTTCCGGCAATCACGGGCGCGAGCAGCATCTACGCGGGTAGCCTCCGCACTGCACCGCCGCCGCTCACACCGCCAACTCCACCCGAACCAGGAGCTTTGCATGCCCCTCAGTCCCATGAACCGCCGGGAGTTCGTGAAGAAGTCGGCCGTCACCGGTGCGGCGGTGGCCGCCGCCGGGACCGTCGGCGCCGGCACCGCGCACGCCGCCGAGGCCGGGCACCAC
This sequence comes from Streptomyces sp. NPDC051133, assembly GCF_040682635.1. NCBI lineage: Bacteria > Bacillati > Actinomycetota > Actinomycetes > Kitasatosporales > Streptomycetaceae > Streptomyces > Streptomyces sp. NPDC051133. The sequence goes on along the minus strand of NZ_JBFBBK010000012.1, from coordinate 139,226 downwards.
CCCGGAAAGGCGCCGCGCACCTGGTCGTTCTCCATCCTGGGCACGACCGACCTGCACAGCCACGTCTTCGACTGGGACTACTACCTGGACAAGGCGTACAGCGACAAGGCGGGCAACTCGGTGGGCGTGGCACGGGTGGCCACCCTCATCAAGCAGCAGCGCGAGGCCAAGGGCGAGGACCACGTCCTCCTCGTCGACGCCGGTGACATCATCCAGGGCACCTCGCTCGCCTACTACTTCGCGCGCGTCGACCCGATCACCGGCACCGACGGCAAGAAGGGCCCCAAGCACCCGATGGCCGTCGCCATGAACCACATGCGCTACGACGCCGCCGCCCTCGGCAACCACGAGTTCAACTACGGCATCGAGGTGCTGCGGAAGTTCGAGAGCCAGTGTCACTTCCCGCTGCTCGGCGCGAACGCGCTGGACGCGAAGACGCTGCGGCCGGCCTTCCAGCCGTACACCGTCAAGCGCATCTGCGTCCCCGGCGCGCCGGACATCAAGGTCGGCATCCTCGGCCTCACCAACCCCGGCATCGCGCTGTGGGACAAGGACAACGTCAGCGGGAAGATGGTGTTCCCGGGACTGGTGGAGCAGGCGAAGAAGTACGTGCCCCGGCTGCGCGCGCTCGGCTGTGACGTCGTCTTCCTGACCGACCACTCCGGTCTCGACGGCTCCTCCTCCTACGGTGACGAACTGCCCTACGTCGAGAACGCGTCGAACCTCGTCGCCCAGCAGGTGCCGGGCATCGACGCGATCCTGGTGGGCCACACCCACGTCGAGGTCCCGTCCTACACGGTGAAGAACGAGCAGACCGGCGAGGACGTCCTGCTCTCCGAGCCGTACTGCTGGGGCTACCGGCTGAGCGTCTTCGACTTCGAGCTCGAACTCCACCACGGCCAGTGGAAGGTGACGGGCAAGAAGGCGCAGACCCTCAACCCCAACACGGTGGACGAGGACCCGGAGATCAAGAAGCTCCTGCAGGCCGACCACGAGCTGGTCGTGAAGTACGTCAACACGGCCGTCGGCACGTGCACCGCCGACCTCTCGGCGGCGGACTCCTGCTGGAAGGACGTGCCGATCATGGACTTCATCCACAAGGTCCAGACGGAGGCGGTGAAGGCGGGCCTGTCGGCGGCCGACGCGGCGCTCCCGCTGATCTCCGTCGCCGCCCCCTTCAGCCGCACGGCCGACATCCCCCAGGGCAACGTCACCATCAAGGACATCGCCGGGCTCTACATCTACGACAACACCCTCTACGGCAAGAAGCTGACGGGCGCGCAGCTCAAGGACTACCTGGAGTACGGGGCGAAGTACTACCACCAGGTCCCGGCGGGCACGAAGGTCGACACCGCGACCCTCACGAACGCCAACAGCTTCTGGGACTACATGTACGACACCGCGGCCGGTGTCTCCTACGACATCGACATCGCCCAGCCCGAGGGCTCGCGGATCAAGAACCTCAGCTACGACGGCGCCCCGGTCGCCGACGACCAGGTCTTCGTCGTGGCGGTGAACAACTACCGCGCGAACGGCGGCTCCGGCTACCCGCACATCGCCGCGGCGGAGATCGCGTACAGCTCGACGAACGAGATCCGCCAGCTGATGATCGACTACGTGACCGAGAAGAAGACCCTCGACCCGGCCGACTTCGCGGTCACCAACTGGAAGCTGACGCAGGCCGGCACGCCGGTCTTCTGAGCGGGACGGTCTCGGCGGGGCGGACGGTCTCGGCGGGCCCGACGGGCCCGGCGCGGCCTTCGAAGACCGCGCCAGGCCCGGGCCGGCCGGGCGGTCCTCCGAGACGGGGGCGTTCCGGGTCCGCACGCCCGGGGCGAACGGCCCGGGCCGGTCGCTCACCGCGCGGATCCCGGCGATCTTTCCCGCCCGCAGATGGTGGCACGCCGTACACCGCAGGCCCGGTGCACGGCGTGCACCCGGCGCCCCCCCCGGCACCCCTCCTCGCCGGTCCTCCCCCCCTCCTCGCCCCCGGGCGGCCGCCGTCGGCGTGCCGCCCGTCGTCGTTCCGCGGACCGAGCGGCAGCGTCGCCGGGTCCCGCGGAGGTGAATGCCGGGGGACGAGCCGCACCTCACCGGACCACCGTCACCGGCCGTTCCGGGCACACGCTGCCGCTGCGCCCCGCGCTCCGGGCGGATCTCCGTCGCCGATCCCGGCATGCCGCCGATGAAACCGGACGACCGGCTGGTTGCCTCTTGAACCTCGCGAGTTGATCTTTCCGAGGGGGACAGAAACACGTGGATGCTTGGGCTGAGGCGCTGGGCGGACGGTACGGGGGACCGGGGCAGGACCTGGGCCGAGAGGAGCAGCTCTCCTGCGTCGTACGGGAGTTGGGTGCCGTTCGGGTGTCCTGCGTGCACGGGCCCGCCGCCGAGGTGCGGGGGGACGGGCACGGCGGCGGCCGGCACCTGGTGCTGGTGCAGGACGGGGAACTGGTGCTGGAGCAGGCGGGGCGGAGCCTGCGGATCGGGGCGGGCGGGCTGCTGCTGCTCGACTCCGGGCTGCCGTACCGGCTGCGGCTGGCCGGGGCGTGGAACAGGGCGATCGCGGCGCACCTGATACGCCCGCCCCACGCCGGCGGTGCCCTCGTGGCCCGGGAGGTGTCCGGGCGGGGCGAGCTGGCCCGGCTGGCGGGCGGGTTCCTCGCCGGCCTGGCGGCGGACGCCGCGCCGTACCGGCCCGGTGACGCGCTCAGGCTCGGCACCGTGGTGTCCGATCTGGTCGGGCTCCTGCTGGAGGAGGAGCCGGGCGACTCGGCGCTGCTGCCGCGTATCCAGGCGTACGTCGTGGCACATCTGGGGGACAGCGGGCTCACACCGGACCGGGTCGCCGCCGCGCACCACATATCGACGAGGTATCTGCACCGGCTCTTCCAGCGGCAGGGGCTCACCGTCGCCTCCTGGATCAAGGGCCGGCGGCTGGAGCGGTGCCGGCGCGACCTGGGCGATCCGGGGCTGCGGCATCTGCCGGTGCACGCGATCGGGGCGCGCTGGGGTTTCGCGCAGGCGGCCGACTTCAGCCGGGCGTTCCGCGCGGCGTACGGGACGACGCCGACGGCTTTCCGCGCGGGGGCGCTCGGCGGGCGGGGGCGGTGTGTGCCAAGAAACTGTGCGCACAGCGCCAACGACAACCGCGTGCCGGCCCAGCAGACTCATGGACATGACGAGGCACGGCGAATCGTTCCTGCCTCGCTGTGACCGAGCAACCACCTGGGGGAGCACATGGGGGGAACCGCATGACCGTGAACACGGCCGCGGCCGGAGACAAGCCCGTCGAACCGCGCGGCGGCGCCGGGATCTTCGACGTCGACCCGGACCAGTCCGGAGTGAGCCAGGACCCGAACGTCGTCGTCAAGGGCGACATCGACGCCCTCCCCGAGAACGGGGCGGTGTGACATGGGGTCCGTCGAGGGGATGCTCGCGCAGATGCGCAGCCTGCTGGGCACCGGGGAGTACCCGCCCGGCTCGAACCACAACAAGGTCACCGAGTGGTACGGCATGAATGACGCCTGGTGCGACATGACGGTCAGTTACGCCGCCGCCCACTCGGACAACCTGAGCGCGGTCGGCGGCAAGTTCGCCTACACCGTCGCCCACGCGCAGTCGTTCCAGTCGCGCGGCCGCTGGCACTACGGCACCGGCGGCATCACCGCCGGTGACATCGTCTTCTTCGACTGGAGCGGCAGCCGGTCCATCGGCGCCATCGACCACGTCGGCGTCGTCGAGGCGGTGCACTCCAACGGCACCCTCACCACCATCGAGGGCAACACCAGCGACCAGTGCATGCGGCGGCTGCGCAACTCCAGCACCATCGTCGGGTACGGCCGCCCCAGCTACGGTGACGCCGACCCGCTGCCCGCCTCGGACGGCATCCTGCGCCAGGGCTCCAAGGGCGACGGGGTCAGGACGCTCCAGCAGAACCTCAACAAGGTCATGGGGTCGGGGCTGGACGTCGACGGTGACTTCGGTCCGGCCACCGACAAGGCGGTGCGCGCCTTCCAGGCGAAGTACGGCCTGGGGGTCGACGGAGAGTACGGGCCGGCCTCGGCGGCGATGATGGCGGCCGCCCTCAAGGGCGGTACCCAGCCACAGCCGCCCGCCCCGCGTCCGCCGGCCGGCGGACAGCTCCAGGTCGACGGCCAGTTCGGGCCCGCGACCTGTGCCGCGCTGCAGCGCGCGCTCAACCAGCACGGCGCGAAGCTGTCCGTGGACGGTGCCTTCGGACCGATGACGAAGAAGGCGCTCCAGAGCTATCTGGGGGTGACCGCGGACGGCGCGGTGGGCCCGAACACGATCAAGGCTCTGCAGAAGAAGGTGGGTTCCGGTGTCGACGGCGAGTGGGGGCCGGACACCACCCGTCACCTGCAGCAGGCGCTGAACGCCGGCTCCTTCTGAGCCCCGTCCGCCGGTCCCGGCCGACGCCCGGGACCGGCGGACGCGGTCCGGCTCAGCTGAAGACGATCATCGAGCCCTGGGCCAGGGAGCGGGTCGCCGCCGCGTGCAGGCCCAGCCAGACGTGCCGTTCACGGGCGAAGGGGCTGGGGTCGTACGGGGCCGGGACGGCCGGTTCCTCCAGCTCCGTGGGGCCCGACGGCGGGGCGGGGGCCGCCGGGGGGTTGGCCGGGTCGATGCCGATGACCGGGGCGACGTACTGCAGTTCCCGCAGCAGCGACTGGGAGGAGCCCAAGGGGCCGCCGCCCGCGAGGAGTTCGTCGTTGGACAGCGGGTCGGAGAACTCCACGGGGACGTACGCGCCCGCGTGGTCGTAGTGCCACACCAGGTGGGACTGCTGGGCCGTGGACTCGAACATCTCCAGCAACTGCTCGTAGTCGCCGCCCAGTTCGTCCACCGGGGTCACCGGCAGACCGCACACCTGGAGCAGATAGGCCCGGCGCAGGAAGTGCAGGGCGTCGTAGTCGAAGCCGGCCACCGGGGCCACCTCGCCCGACAGGCCCGGCATGTACTGGTACACCGGCACCGGTGGAAGCCCGGCCTCGGCCAGCGCCTTGTTGTATTGCGCGAGTTCCTCGGCGAACGGGTTGTCCGGGGTGTGGCACAACACGTCGACGAGCGGTACCAGCCACAGGTCACAGGCCAAAGAGGGCTCCTCACACGGCAAGCGGTCAAAGCAGCGTAGTCGGTGCGGTGCGGGTCCCATACCCTCTCGTCCGCGCCGCTACCGCTCAGTCCCGGGACAGGCCCTCCAGCAGGGCCAGCGAGTGGGCGTTGGCGGACGCGACGATGCGGCGGGCGGCCTCGGCCTCGCGGCGGGCCAGCGCGTCGACCAGCTCGGTGTGCCCGGCCCACAGACGGCCGCGCAGGTCGGGGAGGCGGAGCAGGTGCTGCACCGCGCAGACCCAGGACTGCACGCGCAGCCGGTGCAGGAAGTCGGCGAGGTAGGGGTTGCCGAACAGGGCGCTCAGCTCCCGCCAGAAGCGCAGGTCGTAGCCGATGAGGATGGTCAGGTCACCGGCCGCCGCCGCCCGCTGGGCCTCCTCGCCGCGGCGGCGCACGGTGGCCAGGGCCGTGGCGGTGCGGGGGTCCTCCGGCGGGGTGCGGAAGGCGGGGTGGCCCGCGCCCAGGGCCTGGAACATGCCGTCGGTGACCAGGCTGCGGGCCTCGATCATGTCCCGGTAGTCGGCGAGGGAGTACTCCGGCACCCGGAAACCGCGGTGCTGGTCGGCCTCGAGGATGCCCTGCGCGGACAGGTCGACCAGCGCCTCACGGACCGGGGTGGCCGAGACGCCGTACTGATCGGCGATCTCCTTGACCGTGAACGCCCGGCCCGGCCGCAGCCGCCCGGCCAGCACCTCGTCACGGAGCGCGTCCGCGATCTGCTGGCGCAGGGTGCTGCGCGTCACAGCGCCGATGCCGGGCATGGGCGGGGCCCCTCCTCCACGTCGGTGACGTACTCGTGCGTCGTACCCGTGATCTACGCGGGTACCTATGTCTTACGAGCACGTCACCTTACGCGTTCGCAGCGCCCCGGCGGCAGCCGCGGTACGGCTACGCCGTGTAGTTGTCGGCCACGGTCAGCGCGGCGTCCAGGGCGGCGAGGCCTTCCTTCAGTTCGGCCTCCGTGACGTTGCACGGCGGCACCACGTGCGTCCGGTTCATGTTCACGAACGGCCACAGCCCGTTCTTCTTGGCCTCGGCCGCGAAGGCGGCCATGGGGGCGTTCGCCTCGCCGGCCGCGTTGTACGGCACCAGCGGCTCGCGGGTCTCCCGGTTCTTCACCAGGTCCAGCGCCCAGAACATGCCGACACCGCGCACCTCGCCGACGCTCGGGTGCCGCTCGGCCAGTTCCGCGAGGGCGGGGCCGACGACCGTCTCGCCGAGCCTCCTGGCGTTCTCGACGACGCCCTCCTCGGCCATCACGTTGATCGTGGCGACGGCGGCGGCGCAGGCCAGCGGGTGCCCGGAGTAGGTGAGGCCGCCGGGGTAGGGCCGCTTGCCGAAGGTCTCGGCGATCGCACCCGAGATGGCGACACCGCCGAGCGGGACGTAACCGGAGTTCACGCCCTTGGCGAAGGTCATCAGGTCGGGCACGACACCGTACAGGTCGGCCGCGAACCACTCGCCGGTGCGGCCGAAGCCGGCCATGACCTCGTCCAGGACGAAGACGATGCCGTACTTGTCGCACAGCTCCCGGACCCCGGCGAGGTAGCCCGGCGGCGGGAGCATGATCCCGGCGGTGCCCGGGACGGTCTCCAGGATGATCGCGGCGATCGTCCCCGGGCCCTCGAAGGCGATCGTCGTCTCCAGGTGCTCCAGGGCCCGCGCCGTCTCCTGCTCCTCGGTCTCGGCGTAGAAGCGGGAGCGGTAGAGGAACGGCGCCCAGAAGTGGACGACGCCGCCCGTGCCGCTGTCGTTCGCCCAGCGGCGCGGGTCGCCGGTGATGTTGATCGCCTGCTGGGTGCCGCCGTGGTACGAGCGGTACGCCGCGAGGACCTTGGGGCGGCCCGTGTGCAGCCGGGCCATGCGGACGGCGTGCTCGACGGCGTCGGCGCCGCCGTTGGTGAAGAAGATCTTGTCCAGGTCGCCGGGGGTCCGCTCGGCGATCAGCCGGGCCGCCTCCGAGCGCGCCTCGATCGCGAAGGCGGGCGCGAACGTCGTCATCGTCGCCGCCTGCTCCTGGACGGCCGCGACGACCTTGGGGTGCTGGTAACCGATGTTCGTGTAGACGAGCCCGCTGGTGAAGTCGAGGTACCGCTTGCCGTCGTAGTCCCAGAAGTAGGACCCCTCGGCGCCGGCGACGGCGAGCGGGTCGATGAGGTCCTGGGCGGACCAGGAGTGGAAGACGTGCGCACGGTCCGCGGCCTTCACTGCGGCACCGGCTTCGGGATTCGGCTGAGGGGTCATGCGGGCGAGGGTAAATGTCCGCGATGCGGACGGCCTATCGGCGTCCTGTTCCCTGGACGGGGGCATTCCACGACAGGTTGTCCAGGGAACACCTGTTACGCAACCGTAGACGCCGTCCCACGCGGCACCCGGTACGGCCGCACTATTCTCGGTCCGTTGGACACGCAGGGGTTGCGTGACCGGGGGGAAGGCAGGGCGCCATGGAGAAGCTGGGGCCGGGGGATCCGCAGCAGATCGGGGGCTACCGGCTGCTGGCGCGGCTCGGCGCGGGCGGCATGGGGCACGTGTATCTGGCCCGCTCGGACCGGGGCCGTACCGTCGCCGTGAAGCTGGTCCGCGAGGAGCTCGCCGCGCAGGAGGAGTTCCGGGCGCGCTTCCGGCAGGAGGTGCAGGCCGCCCGGCAGGTCGGCGGGTACTGGACCGCGCCCGTGCTGGACGCGGACACCGAGGCGGCGGTGCCGTGGGTGGCCACCGGGTACGTCGCCGGACCGAGCCTGCAGCAGGTCGTGGGCCGGGAGCACGGGGCGCTGCCGGAGCGGTCGGTGCGGATCCTCGCCGCCGGGCTCGCGCACGCGCTGCAGGACATCCACGCGGCCGGGATCGTGCACCGCGACCTCAAGCCGTCGAACGTCCTCGTGACCATCGACGGGCCCCGCGTGATCGACTTCGGGATCGCGCGGGCGCTGGAGACGACCTCGGCGGGCGGCGAGGGGCTGACCCGGACCGGGTCGCTGGTCGGGTCGCCCGGGTTCATGGCGCCCGAGCAGGTGCGGGGGGACCGCATCACGCCGGCGTGCGACGTGTTCTGCCTCGGCTCCGTGCTCGCGTACGCGGCGACCGGGGCGCTGCCCTTCGGAGCCGCGAACAGCGGTGTGCACGCGCTGATGTTCCGCATCGCCCAGGAGGAACCGGATCTGACGGGGGTCCCGGAGGGGATCGCCGATCTGGTGCGGTGCTGCCTGCGCAAGGATCCCGGGGCCCGGCCCTCGCTGGAGACGATCCTCGAGCTGAGCGGGGCGGGGGACACGGTGGCCGGGGGGCGCTCCCGTGATCCGTGGCTGCCGGGGGTGCTGGTGGCCCAGCTGGGGCGGCACGCGGTGCAGTTGCTGGAGGTGGAGGATCCGGAGGGCGAGGCGGGGGCCTCGCCGGGGAAGAGCGCGAGCGCGGGCGCGGCCCCGGGTGCGGGCGGCCCCGGCGGCGGGCCCTCCCCGTCGGCGGGCGCGGCGGCCGGGAACGGGGCCGGTGCGGCTTCGGGGAACGGGGCCGGTGCGGCTTCCGGGCAGCGGGCCGGTGCGGGCGCGGACGCGGCTTCCGGGAACGGGGGCGGCGCGGGTGCGGCTTCGGGGAGTGGGGCGGTCGAGCACGCCGCCGTCCGGGACGGAGGGGGCGGGGGCGTGCCGGCCCCGCCGGCGGGGCCGGCGCCGGGCGGTGCGGTCGATCGCCTTCCCACCGTCGTGGCCGGGCAGACGCCGCCGCCCGCGGCACCTCCGGCGGCTCCCGGATTCGGGGCACCCGGGTCCGGGTCCTACGGCTATCCGCAGCAGGGGTACGCGCAGCACGGCCACCCGCAGCAGGCGTACCCGCAGCAGCCGTACCCCCCGCAGGCGCACCCGCAGCCGTACCACCCCTACGGCGGCGGCCTCGGCTCCACCCCGCCGTACGGGCCGACGGCCGTCGGGGTGCCGCGGGAGCCCGAGCGGCGCAACGGCCGGTCCACCGCGCTGCTCGTCGTGATCGCGCTGGTGGTGGCGCTGGGCGCGGGCGGCTCGGTGTACGCGCTGATGAAGAACGGCGGCGGTGACGACAAGGGCGGGGGCACGGTCGGTACCGCGCCCTCGGCGACCTCCGCACCGCCCGGCACCGCCACGCCGACCTCACCGGCCCCGGCCTCGTCCACCGGCTCGGACGGTGCGGTCCCGGACGCCTACCTCGGTACCTGGCAGACCACGATCGACAACGCCAACGGCACCAACACCCGTGAGCTGACCATCCGGCAGGGCGAGGTCGGCGACACGGTGCTGACGCTGGTCGCGGACGGGCCCACCGAGGGCGGGGGGACGTACCACTGTGTCTTCGCGGCCAGGCTCGCGGAGCGGCCCGGCGGGAACGGCCCGCTGCGGATCGGCCCGTCCACCGTGACCACCGGCGAGCCCGCCTCCTCCTGCACCCCGGGCGATGCCACGGAGGTGACCCTGCTCCCGGACGGCAGCCTGAAGCGGGCGAAGACCGGCGGCGGCGAGAGCCTGACGTACAGCAAGCAGTGAGCCCGCCGCGAGGCCGGGCCGGCCGTCGGCCGTGCTAGCGCGGCTCCGGCGGGCGCTGCCGGGGCATGTTCGGGCGGGAGCCGTTCGCCGGGGGGAGGGGGAAGCGGCCCGGGGCGCCCGCCTGTTCCTGGCGGGGGACGTACGCCACCGCCGCCTGGATGCCCAGCGGTGCCGAACCGGTGCGGAACTCCACCATCCAGTCGGTCGTCTCCGCGCGCACCAGCTCCGTGATGTCCTCCGAGAAGCGCCGCAGCACCCCCAGGCACCGCTCCGCCGCCTCGCTCGCCGTGCCCTCCGCCGGGCCCAGCACCTCACGGACGCTCTCGGAGGCCCAGTCGAACTGCAGTGCCTGCAGCCGCCGCTGCACCGCCTGCGCGGTCGCCACGTCCCGCATCCAGCCGGACGTCACCCCGAAGAACCGGTCGACGCCGACGCAGGCCGCCGCGAGGAGCAGGGCCAGGCACCCCCAGGGCGCCACCCCGTCGGCCGCCCCCGCCAGGTCGAGCAGGGGCAGGCCGAGTCCGCCCACCGCGCCGGCCGCCGTGCCGCACCGCAGCACCTGGGCGCCGCGCCGCTTCCACACCCGGTCCCGCAGATACCAGGAGGTCGTCTCCAGCGCCCCGCGCTCCACCCACCGGTACAGCTCGTCGAGCCGCTCGGCGGGCTCGCCCCAGTCCCCGAGCGGGAAGGACCGCCCGGTCAGATCGCCCGGCCGCAGCCCGGCCGCACCCTCGCCCCGCCCGTCCTGAGGCGGACCCTCGGGCTGCATCTCCGGCTGACCCACCCGGCACTCCCTACTGATCACGACCGGTCACGTTGCGTGACATTCCATGCCGTTGCGCGGCCCCCTTCCTACCGCCCAATGGGTGGCGGAGAGGGAGCTTTCCCCGCTTTTCCGCTCGGAAGAGGGCCTTGATCAGGTATAGGACGGCCCGGATTCTCACTCGAAAGAGTGGCGCGGCGATGGCCGCGTGGACCACGTAGGCTCATTCCGACGGAGAAAAACGACCCGCGTACGACGTTGAAGAGCGACGAAGAACGCCGACGAGGCAGGAGCTGATCGTGATCCCCGGTGGTGGCCAGCCCAACATGCAGCAGCTGCTCCAGCAGGCCCAGAAGATGCAGCAGGACCTGCAGCGGGCGCAGGAGGAACTGGCGAACACGGAGGTGGAGGGGCAGGCCGGCGGCGGTCTGGTGCAGGCCACCGTGACCGGTGCGGGCGAGCTGCGGGCGCTGAAGATCGACCCGAAGGCGGTCGACCCCGAAGACACCGACACCCTCGCCGACCTGATCGTGGCGGCCGTCCAGGCGGCCAACGAGAACGCGCAGGCCCTGCAGCAGCAGAAGCTCGGCCCGCTGGCCCAGGGGCTGGGCGGCGGCACCGGCATTCCGGGTCTGCCTTTCTAAGCGGGCCCCGGGCAACTACCGTACGTACCGCAAGGTCTCCAGGAAGGGCAGTTTCCGGTGTACGAAGGCGTGGTCCAGGACCTCATCGACGAGCTGGGGCGGCTGCCCGGCGTCGGTCCGAAGAGCGCGCAGCGCATCGCCTTCCACATCCTGCAGGCGGAGCCGACGGACGTGAAGCGGCTCGCGCAGGCGCTCCTGGAGGTCAAGGCGAAGGTCCGCTTCTGCGCGACCTGCGGCAACGTGGCGCAGGAGGAGCTGTGCAACATCTGCCGTGACGCCCGGCGCGATCCCTCGGTCATCTGCGTGGTCGAGGAGCCGAAGGACGTCGTCGCCATCGAGCGCACCCGCGAGTTCCGCGGTCGTTATCACGTCCTCGGCGGCGCCATCAGCCCGATCGAGGGCGTGGGCCCGGACGATCTGCGCATCAGGGAGCTCCTGGCCCGGCTGGCCGACGGCGCGGTCACGGAGCTGATCCTGGCCACGGACCCCAATCTCGAAGGCGAGGCGACGGCCACGTACCTCGCCCGCATGATCAAACCCATGGGCCTGAAGGTCACCCGCCTGGCCAGCGGCCTCCCGGTGGGCGGCGACCTGGAATACGCGGACGAGGTCACCCTCGGCCGCGCCTTCGAGGGGAGACGACTCCTAGATGTCTGACGCCACGCTGCACGACTCGTCGCAGAACCCGGACGACTTCGTGGTCCAGATCGCGGACCAGGTCGAGAGTTTCCTGGTGGCCGTCACCGAGGTGGCGAAGGGCGACGAGCCCGAATCGGCGGTGCCCTTCCTGCTGCTGGAGGTCTCCCAGCTCCTGCTGGCCGGCGGCCGGCTGGGCGCCCACGAGGACATCGTCCCCGAGGAGCGCTACGAGCCCGACCCGGGCCCGGAGCCGGACGTGGACGCGCTGCGGGAGAACTTCGCCCGGCTGCTGGACCCCGTCGACGTCTACTCGGAGGTCTTCGACCCCTACGCGCCCCGCACGGCCCCGGTGCCGGCCCGGCTCTCCGACGACCTCGCCGACATCATCACCGACCTGCGTCACGGGATGGTGCACTACCGCGCGGGCCGCACCACGGAGGCCCTGTGGTGGTGGCAGTTCTCCTACTTCTCCAACTGGGGCCCGACGGCCTCCGCGGTGCTGCGCGCGCTGCAGTCGGTCCTCATCCACGTCCGCCTCAACCAGCCCCTGGAGGAGCTGGACGGCCTCGACACCGACCAGCCCGGCCTGGGCGACGAGACCCTGGAGTTCGAGGCCGGCCGGGTGATGGCACAGGAGATCGGCGGCCCGCTGGGGATCCGGCCGGGCAAGTAGCGGCTCGGACACGCGACGCGCTCACGTGACCCGATCGCGCGGCCCGGGCATTGTGACCCGGGGCACTTTTCGCGTGGTACGCCGATCCCTGGGCAGGGGTCGAGTCCGAGCGGACGATGTCTCACCATGCGGGAGCACGGTGGTGGAATTCGGACGCTCGATAGACTGAGCCGACATAAACGAACCGAGCGAGGAGCGCACGTGGGCCTTGTCGTGCAGAAGTACGGAGGCTCCTCCGTAGCCGATGCCGAGGGCATCAAGCGCGTCGCCAAGCGGATCGTGGAAGCGAAGAAGAACGGCAACCAGGTTGTCGTCGTCGTTTCCGCGATGGGCGACACGACGGACGAGCTGATCGATCTCGCCGAGCAGGTTTCTCCGATGCCTGCCGGGCGTGAATTCGACATGCTGCTGACCGCCGGAGAGCGTATCTCCATGGCCCTGCTGGCCATGGCGATCAAAAACCTGGGCCACGAGGCCCAGTCGTTCACCGGCAGCCAGGCAGGCGTCATCACCGACTCGGTCCACAACAAAGCCCGGATCATCGACGTCACGCCGGGCCGGATCCGCGAGTCGCTCGACAAGGGCAACATCGCGATCGTCGCCGGCTTCCAGGGCGTCAGCCAGGACAAGAAGGACATCACCACGCTGGGCCGCGGTGGTTCCGACACGACGGCCGTGGCGCTCGCCGCCGCTCTCGACGCCGAGGTCTGCGAGATCTACACCGACGTGGACGGCGTGTTCACCGCCGACCCGCGCGTGGTGAAGAAGGCGAAGAAGATCGACTGGATCTCCTTCGAGGACATGCTGGAGCTCGCCGCCTCCGGCTCCAAGGTGCTGCTCCACCGCTGTGTGGAGTACGCCCGCCGCTACAACATCCCGATCCACGTCCGGTCCAGCTTCAGCGGACTTCAGGGCACGTGGGTCAGCAGTGAGCCGATTGGGGACCAGAAGGTGGAGCAGGCCATCATCTCCGGTGTCGCGCACGACACCTCCGAGGCCAAGATCACGGTCGTCGGCGTGCCGGACAAGCCGGGTGAGGCCGCCGCGATCTTCCGTACCATCGCCGATGCCGAGATCAACATCGACATGGTCGTGCAGAACGTGTCGGCCGCCTCCACCGGGCTGACCGACATCTCCTTCACGCTGCCGAAGACCGAGGGCCGCAAGGCCATCGACGCGCTGGAGAAGAACCGGCCGGGCATCGGCTTCGACTCGCTGCGCTACGACGACCAGATCGGCAAGATCTCCCTGGTCGGCGCGGGCATGAAGACCAACCCGGGGGTCACCGCCTCCTTCTTCGAGGCGCTGTCCGACGCCGGCGTGAACATCGAGCTGATCTCGACCTCGGAGATCCGTATCTCGGTCGTCACCCGCAAGGACGACGTGTCCGAGGCCGTCCGTGCCGTGCACACCGCCTTCGGGCTCGACTCCGACACCGACGAGGCCGTCGTCTACGGAGGCACGGGCCGCTGATGGCACTGACCGGCAGGCCGACGCTCGCGGTCGTGGGAGCGACCGGAGCCGTCGGCGCGGTCATGCTCCAGATCCTGTCCCAGCGCGCGGACATCTGGGGTGAGATCCGTCTGATCGCCTCTCCGCGCTCGGCCGGCCGCAAGCTGGCCGTGCGCGGGGAGGAGGTCGAGGTGGTGGCCCTGAGCGAGGAAGCCTTCGCCGGGGTCGACATCGCGCTGTTCGACGTGCCGGACGAGGTCGCCGCCGAGTGGGCGCCCGTCGCCGCCGCGCGCGGCGCGGTCGTCGTCGACAACTCGGCCGCCTTCCGTCTGGACCCCGACGTGCCGCTCGTGGTGCCCGAGGTCAACGCGCACGCGGTGCGGACCCGCCCGCGCGGGATCGTCGCCAACCCCAACTGCACCACCCTGACGATGATCGTCGCGCTGGGCGCGCTGCACGCCGAGTTCGGGCTGCGCGAGCTGGTGGTGTCGTCGTACCAGGCGGTGAGCGGGGCCGGGAACGCCGGGGTGGAGGCGCTGCGGGCCCAGCTGTCCCTGGTCGCCGGGACCGAGCTGGGGACGAAGCCCGGGGACGTGCGGCGGGCCGTCGGGGACAGCACCGGGCCGTTCCCGGAGCCGGTCGCGCTCAACGTCGTCCCGTGGGCCGGGTCGCTGCGCGAGGACGGCTGGTCGTCGGAGGAGATGACGGTCCGCGACGAGTCCCGCAAGATCCTCGGCCTGCCGCAGCTGCCGGTCTCCGTGACCTGTGTACGGGTGCCGGTGATCACCACGCACTCGCTGACGGTGCACGCCCGGTTCCAGGGCGAGGTGACGGTCGACGGCGCCCGGGAGATCATCGCCACCGCGCCCGGGGTGGTGCTGTGCGACGACCCGGCCGCCGGTGAGTTCCCCACCCCCGCCGACGTGGTGGGCACCGATCCGACCTGGGTCGGCCGGGTGCGGCGGGCGCTGGACGACCCGACCGCGCTGGAGCTGTTCGTGTGCGGGGACAATCTCCGCAAGGGGGCCGCTCTGAACTCGGCGCAGATCGCGGAGCTGGTGGCGGCGGAGTTCTGCTGAGCCGGGCCCCGTGCCGAAAAGAACCCGGCTGGGAGCGGATCCATTTGTAGGATCTCCGTAAGAGTGTGGTCGGAAGCATGGTCCAAACCACTTGATCCAGGCCTGAAGACGACAGAGGATTTTCCTCCCCGCCCCGCGCAACCGCGCGCAGGGCGGGGAGCGTCTTTGCGGTCGCCCTTCCGGGGCCTGGGGACGCATGGCGCGGGGACGCCGTGAACTGGGCGTGGGGACGCCCGTTCACACGGGACATAAAGGAAGAGCGGGACGCATGACGGCACTTGAGGCACCGTCGGTTGTCGCACATGTGACGCCCGGCACGTACAACCCTTTCGGGGGGAGACGTGTCCAACTGGCGTGGCAGAGGTACTCGAACTCAGTGCGGCCCGCGGCACCGCGGCCTTCCGGCCGCCCCGCGCGGCGCTCCGGCCGCGTACGCCGGGTATGGCCGGCGGCATGCCGGTGATCGCGCCCATGCCCGCAGCGCGGCCCGCCCGCATACCCAGCCAGCGTGACGGCTCCGACGACACCGCGGCCACCGCGGCGACCGAGGCCACCGGCACCACGGTCGACCACCTCACCGAGACCTACCGGGCGCACTACCGCTCGCTGCTCGGCCTCGCGGCGCTCCTCCTCGACGACACGGCCTCCTGCGAGGACGTCGTCCAGGAGGCCTTCATCCGCGTGCACTCGGCCCGCAAGCGCGTCCGAGACCCCGAGAAGACCCTCGCCTACCTGCGGCAGACCGTCGTCAACCTCTCCCGGTCCACGCTGCGCCGGCGCATCCTCGGCCTGAAGCTGCTGTCCAAGCCGATGCCGGACATGGCCAGCGCGGAGGAGGGCGCCTACGACCAGCTGGAGCGCCGCGAACTCATCAAGGCCATGAAGGGACTGCAGCGCCGCCAGCGCGAGGTCCTGGTGCTGCGCTACTTCGCGGACATGACCGAGGCCCAGGTCGCCGAGACGCTCGGGATATCGCTGGGCTCGGTGAAGGCGTACGGCTCGCGTGGCATCGCCGCGCTGCGGGTGGCCATGGAGGCACCGGCATGAGCGAGCGAGCCGACGGGAGCGGTTCCGGTGAACGGCCCTCCCACGAACGCCACGAGCCCTTCGCCTGGCACGAACCGACGAAGAGTCACGAGCACGAGCACATGTCATCGCACGCTGGGAACGGAACTGTGAACCACGGCCCCGACGAGCAGGGCCCCGAGGAGCCGGACACCGGGCTCGCCCCGGACGAACTGGCCCTGCGGCGGATGCTGCACTCCGCGGTCGACGACGTCCAGCCGCGCACCGGCACCCTGGACCACCTGCGCAGGGCCGTCCCCGCCCGGCGGGCCCGCAAGCGGCAGGCGGCCGTCGGCATGGCCGCCGCCGCCCTGTTCGTCGGCACCGCGATCCCCGCGCTGGTGCACGTGTCCGGCGCCGGCGGCTCCGACCCCAACACCGCCATGGCCGGCCAGTCCTCGCAGACCCAGGGCGGCACCGGCCCGGGCAAGGACAAGGGCGCCGACACGGGCGGCGACAAGGGCGCCGGCAGCGCGAGCGTCAAGCCGGACAAGGAGCCCGGCAAGAGCGGCGACAAGGGCAGGACCAGCGGCAGCGGCACCGGCGCGACCGGCGGCGCCAACCCGTCCGCGACCACGGCCACGGGCGTCCCGCTGTGTACGGCGGCCCAGCTGGGCTCCGCCACCGGCAGCGCCGACGCCCCCGACACCGCGGGCATCGTCTACGGCACCTTCCGCGTCGTGAACGTCTCCTCCGCCGCCTGCACCGTCTCCGGCCCGGGCACCGTCACGCCCACCGCACAGGGCGCCGCCGACCCGGCGAAGATCACCGCCACCCGCCATGTGGCGGGGGACGCGGCGTCCAGCCTGCCCGACCCCTCCCTGGAGGTCTCCGGACTGGTCCTGCAGCCCGGAGCGGCCTACCTGGAGAAGTTCGCGTTCGTGCCGTCCGAGACCTGCCCCACCACCGGCAGCGGCGGCGGCAGCAGCACCGGCGGCTCCGACACGGGCGGCCCGTCACCGGACCCGAGCACCAGCCAGGACCCGGGCGCCACGGACGGCGCGGACACGGGCAGCACCTCGTCGGGCACGACGACCCAGCTGATGACGGAGGACGGCACGGCCGACGGCAGCGTCTCCATCACCCACACGGCCGCGGACGGCTCCCCGTCGGCCACCGCGGTGGTGCCGGGCGAGTGCGCGGGGACCGTCTACTACACCGGCGTACTGGCGGGGGCGTAGGCCCGGGGGCGGCCCAGGGGGTAGGCCCGGGGGCGGCCCCGGTCAGGCGCCGGCGACCGGCTCCGGTTCCGGCTCCGGCTCCTGCCGGACCAGGCCCAGCTCGGCGTCCCGCTGGTACTCCACCTCGCGTCGCAGCAGCCGGAACCACATGAAGACCGTGAAGCCCGCGAAGACGAACCACTCCCCGGTGTAGCCGAGGTTCTGGAACGCCTTCAGGTCCAGTCCGGTGCCCGCGGGCGCGGTCGCCGGTACGGCCTTCATCCCCGCGTCCGCCGTGTCGAGCGTGACCCACGCGTCGTAGAGCCGGTCCGGCACCAGGTTCACCAGCGAGGCGGCGCTGATCGCCGCCGTCTGCCCGGCGGGCAGCCCGCCCTGGGCGCTGACCCCGTTGTCCCCCGGGGTCTCGGAGGCCTGCAGCGCACCGGTGACGGTGACTTCACCGGCCGGCGGCGCCGGGGCCTTCGCCGCGTCCGCGGTGCCCGGCAGCCAGCCCCGCACCACGGGCAGGGCCCTGCCGGAGTCGGTGCGCAGCAGGGTGAGGACGTAGAAACCGGTCCTGTCGTCCAGCCGCCGGCCGGGCACCAGCAGCTGCTTGCCGTACCGGCCGCTGGCGGTGACCCGGCGCCCCGAGGTGCTCTGGTCGACCGGCAGCATCGAGTCCAGCGGCCGGGCGGTCCCGTGCCGGCCGGAGGAGGCCTGCTCGGTCGCGGCGTCACTGGCGTGCACGCGCCCCTCGAACCGGCTCAGCTGCCAGGACCCCATGAAGACGCAGAAGGGGATGGCGAGCAGCACGAAGACGTTGATGCCCCACCAGCGGGGTGTCAGCAGAAACCGGTACACGCCTTCCACGGTACGGCTCCGGTGCCGCTCGCCCGCCCGCGGGTCACCCCTTGGTCGCCTTGAGGGAGTAGATCAGGGGGATGCGCGGATGGCCCGCCGGGAAGCGGTGGTAGCCGTCGCGCACCTCGAAGTTCTCGAAGCGCGGGAAGAGCGACACGTCGTGCTCGTGCAGGAATTCGATGCGCAGCCCGGTCGCGGCGAGCGCGGAGACCACGTCGCCGAGGGTGTGCTGCCACTCCACGCTGCGGTTGTGGACGGTGGCGGCGCCCCGGTCGGCGTAGCTGCCGGGCTCCTCCCACACCGCCGCCTCCCGGCGGAAGTAGTCGCGCACAACCCGGGTGCCGGTCTCGTCGTCCAGGGACTCGGTGAGCGGATGGAACTCGGCGAGGTAGAGGAAGCCGCCGGGCGCCACGAGCGAGGCCGCGGTCTCGGCCCAGCGGCGGATGTCGGGCAGCCAGCACAGCGCGCCCAGCCCGGTGTAGACGATGTCGTACGACGGCTCGGGCACGGTCCCGGCCGCGTCGTACACGTCACCGGTGACGAAGGCGGCGCACTCGGGCCCGTGGCCGAGGCCGGCGGCTAGGGCGCGGGCCGCCTCGACGGCCGGGGCGGAGAAGTCCAGGCCGACGACGCGGGCGGCGCCCCGGCGGACCCAGGAGAGGGTGTCGGTGCCGAGGTGGCACTGCAGGTGCAGGAGCGACTTGCCGGTGACGTCCCCGACCTCGGCCGTCTCGAAGTCCCGCAGCACGTCCGGGTGGGCCCGGAAGCCGTCGAGGTCGTAGTACTCACCGGCGACGTGGACGGGCACACGCTCGTCCCACATGGCCCGGTTGTCCTCGCGCCAGCCCTCCGGGACGGACGCGGATGTGGTCGGTGTGGTCATGATCGGAAAGTTATCCACAGGCTGCGCACACCCGCCACCCAATTGTCGGCGCGGCCAGGCAGTATGGGCGCATGACTGGGGCCATGAGTGAGAGCAGCACGCCGGACACACCGGACATGCCGGACTGGGAGAGGCGCTTCCGGGCGCCGCGGGTGTCACTGCCCGACTGGGCCGAGGACGCACCGGACCGCTCCCTGTTCGTCTCGAACGCGACGGGCACGTACGAGCTGTACGCCTGGGACCGGGCGACGGGCGAGCAGCGGCAGGCGACGTACCGGCCGAACGGCACGACGGACGGCGTGCTCTCCCCGGACGGCGCCTGGATCTGGTGGTTCGACGACAAGGACGGCGACGAGTTCGGCATCTGGCGCCGCCAGCCCTTCGCGGGCGGGGCGGACGAGCCGGCCGTGCCGGGCCTGGACCCCTCCTATCCGGCCGGCCTGGCCCTGTCCCGTGACGGCCTGACGGCGGTCGTCGGCCGCTCCACGGACGACGAGGGCACGACCCTCCACCTCGCCCGCGAGGGCGCGGACCCGGTGGAGATCTACCGGCACCGCGAGTCGGCGGGCGTCGGCGACCTCTCCCACGACGGCACCCTGATCGCCGTCGAGCACACCGAGCACGGTGACGCCATGCACGCGGCGCTGCGCGTGCTGCGCCCGGACGGCTCGGCGGTCGCCGAGCTGGACGACACCCGGGGCGGCACCGAGGAGCTGGGCCTGGAGGTGCTGGGCTTCGCCCCCGTCGACGGCGACACCCGGCTGCTCATCGGCCACCAGCGCCGGGGCCGCTGGGAGCCCCTGGTGTGGGACGTGGCCACGGGCGAGGAGACGGACCTCGCCCTTGACCTGCCGGGCGACGTCGGCGCGGAGTGGTACCCGGACGGCTCGGCCCTGCTCGTCGTCCACGGCTTCGAGGCCCGCAGCGAGCTGTTCCGGTACGACCTGGCGGCCGGGGAGCTGACCCGCATCCCCACCCCGCCGGGCACGGTCTCCGGAGCCACGGCCCGCCCGGACGGCAGCGTGGAGTACCTGTGGTCGTCGGCCGCCGAGCCCCCGGCGGTGCGCTCGACCTCCGGCGGTGTCGTCCTGGACCCTCCCGGCATGACCTGCCCGCCGTCGGTGGTGGTGGAGGACGCCTGGGTGGAGGGGCCGGGCGGCCGTATCCACGCCCTGGTCCAGCGGCCGGCCGGCGTCACCGGCCCGCTCCCCACGGTCTTCGACCTGCACGGCGGCCCGACCTGGCACGACAGCGACTCCTTCGCCGCGGGCCCGGCCGCCTGGGTGGACCACGGCTACGCGGTCATCCGCGTCAACTACCGCGGCTCCACGGGCTACGGCCGCGCCTGGACCGACGCCCTGAAGCACCGGGTCGGCCTGATCGAGCTGGAGGACGTGGCCGCGGTGCGCGAGTGGGCGGTCTCCTCCGGCCTCGCCGACCCCGCCCGGCTGGTCCTCACCGGCGCCTCCTGGGGCGGCTACCTCACCCTGCTCGGGCTCGGCACCCAGCCGGAGGCGTGGGCGGTGGGCATCGCGGTCGTGCCGGTCGCGGACTACGTCACCGCGTACCACGACGAGATGGAGGCCCTGAAGGCCATGGACCGCACCCTGCTCGGCGGCACGCCCGAGGAGGTCCCCGACCGTTTCGAGGCGTCCTCCCCGCTGACGTACGTCGACCGGGTCAAGGCCCCGGTCTACGTCTCGGCGGGTGTCAACGACCCCCGCTGTCCGATCCGCCAGATCGACAACTACGTCAAGCGCCTGGAGGCGCGGGGCGCGGTGCACGAGGTGTACCGGTACGACGCGGGCCACGGTTCCCTGGTGGTGGACGAGCGGATCAAGCAGGTGGGGCTGGAGCTGGACTTCGCCAGACGGCACCTGGCGGGCTAGCCGGGGCATCCCCGGGGGGCAAGTGCCGGGCCGTCACCGCAGTTCCGCGAGTCCGCGCCGGGTGGCGGCCACCACCACCCGGTCCCCCTTCTCCAGCACATGGGAGGGGGAGGTGTCGGCCCGCCCCTCCACGGCCAGCACCCGCCAGGATCCGGCGCGGAACGCCTCCCGCACGGTCCGCCCCTCCAGCTGCGGGTGCCCGGCCACGTCGACGGCGGCGAACAGCAGCACCCTGCGCTCCACGGGGATCGCCCCGAGCACCTGCCGCCCGAGCATCGCCCCGGCGAAGGCGGGCGCGGCCAGGTGGGTGACGCTCCGGCTCCGGGTCAGCGCCTGCGGGTAGGCGGCCCGCAGGGTCCGGTACACGGCGGTGGCGAAGTCGTCGTCGTACAGCCGGAGCACCACCCGCAGGTCGGGCCGTACGTTGCGCGCGTACAGCACGGCCTCCAGGTTGGTGGTGTCCGCGCTGGTCACCGCGAGCAGCGCGTACGCCCGGTGGATCTTGGCGGACTCCAGGACGCCCTCCTGGGTGACGTCGCCGAGCACCACGGGGACCCGCAGCCGCCGCGCGGTCGCGAGGCCGCGCGCCTCCGGGTCGGACTCGACGCACACGACGGGCATGTTCAGCTCCCGCAGCCGCGTCAGCACCCGGGTGCCGATCTTGCCCAGGCCGAGCAGCACCACGTGCCCGCCGAGTCCGCGCGGCGGCTTGCGCAGGCCCGAGGCGGTGCGGAAGGTGCCCAGCGCCTCCAGCACGGCCGCCAGCAGCACCGGCAGCAGCAGCAACCCGACGAGTCCGGAGAGGAGTTGCAGGATCTGCCGGCCGAGGGGCGCCCCGAGGGCGGGGTCGTCGATCGCGAACAGGTCGAGGAGGGTGAGGTAGAAGGCGCGGAGCGGATGGATCCCCGGGGTCACCACCCACAGGGCGACGGCGAGCGCGACCACACAGCCCACCATGCCGGCCAGCGACCAGCGCAAACGCCGGGAGAACAGCGAGGACAGCGAGGGCACGCCGGCCACCCCGCGGCCGGGCGCGGCCGACTCCGGACCGCCCGTCGACGACACCTGCTCCAGCACGATGGCCCCGCGCCCGGAGGCCCGCCGCACCTCGTCGTCGTCCGGCAGCAGCCGCGGCTCGTGCTCCGCGCCCGCCGAACCGTCCGTCCCCGCCGGGTCGTTGGCCGACAGCAGGGCCAGCGTGCACAGCCCGGAGCCGGCGAGCTGCCCGTCCGCGGACGGCAGCCGCTCCACCGCCCGCAGCAGCAGACCGCCCTCGGTCTGGACGACCTTGCTGGTTCCGGCGACGGCGGTCGCGGCCAGCGCGGGGGCGGCGGTGTCGGCGTCGGACAGCACGGTGGTGGACGCCTCCGCACCCTCCTCGCCGTCGCCGTACGCCAACGCGGCCGCCTGGTCGAGGAGTTCCTCGATGTGCTGGCCGAGCCGCCGGTTGTAGAGCCGCAGGACGAGCCGCAGCCGCGGGTTGAGCCGGCGGGCGGTCAGGGCCGCGCGGATGTTGGTCTCGTCGTCGTCGTGGACGAGGGCGAGCGCGGCGGCCCGCTCCACCCCGGCCTCGGCGAGCACGGCCTCGGTCAGCTCGGTGGCCTCCAGCACCCGTTCACCGCTGCCGGCGCCCGTGCCGGCCGCGGTGGGCGGGGCGGGAGCGCCGCTCCGGCCGACCGTCGCGCTGACCACCCGGTCCAGCAGCGCCGACGCGGCCCGTGCCCGGCCGACCACCGGCGGTCTGGCCGTCCGCTCGTTCGGCGGCACCACGAGGGTGACCTGCTCGCCGTGGACGCCGCGCAACTCGGCGGCCAGCCGGTACGCGAGTCCGTCGTCCCCGCACACCACCATGTGCGGGGCCCTGGGCCCCACTTGATTCGGAACGCTCGCCACGAGGGGAAAGAGTGCCCCAAGGAGAGGGGTGGTTCCAGCAAGGAGATGAACGTATCCGGGGCGGCCGGCGTACTGAGGGGGAGGCAGCTCACCAGCCGGAGGTATCCGCCCGTGGCCATCACCGAAGACGCCCCGCCCGGCGCCGACGTACGGGATCCCGGGCACCCCCGCGGCGGACCGCCGTCCACGGAGGGCCGCCGGCTCAGCTCCCCGCTGGTGCTGACCCTCGTGCTGGTCCTCGCCGTGCTCGCCCAGTCCCCGATCCGCGGCGCCCTCGGCACCCCGCTGATGCAGAGCTGGACGACGGTGTTCGTCGCGGTGACCGTGCAGGCGCTGCCGTTCCTGGTCCTCGGCGTGCTGCTCTCGGCGGCGATCGCGGTGTTCGTCCCCCCGGCCTTCTTCGCGCGCGCCCTGCCGAGCCGGCCCGCGCTGGCCGTCCCCGTGGCCGGGGTCGCGGGTGCGGTGCTGCCGGGCTGCGAGTGCGCCTCGGTGCCGGTGGCGGGCGCGCTGGTGCGCAGGGGAGTGACCCCGGCCGCCGCGCTCGCCTTCCTGCTCTCCGCGCCCGCGATCAACCCGATCGTGCTCACCGCCACCGCCGTCGCCTTCCCCCGCAACCCGGAGATGGTGCTGGGCCGGTTCCTGGCGAGC
The DNA here is from genome assembly GCF_040682635.1 of Streptomyces sp. NPDC051133. Classification (NCBI taxonomy): domain Bacteria; kingdom Bacillati; phylum Actinomycetota; class Actinomycetes; order Kitasatosporales; family Streptomycetaceae; genus Streptomyces; species Streptomyces sp. NPDC051133. The sequence goes on along the minus strand of NZ_JBFBBK010000012.1, from coordinate 115,933 downwards.
CTGCTGGTGGCGTGCGCGATGGGCTGGCTGTGGCAGCGGCTGGGCCGCACGGACTGGCTGCGCCCGCCGGCCCACGGCACGCACGAGGGCGCGACCAGGGGGGAGACGTTCTGGAACTCGGTCCGGCACGACGTCATGCACGCCGGCGGCTTCCTGGTGCTGGGCGCGACGGCCGCGGCCACGCTGAAGGCGGCGACCCCGGCGACCTGGCTGCGCGCGGCGGCCGGCCAGCCTCTCGTCTCGGTCCTCGCGCTCGCCGTCCTCGCCGTCCTGCTGTCCATCTGCTCGGAGGCGGACGCGTTCGTCGCGGCGTCGCTGACCCAGTTCTCGATGACGGCCAAGCTGGTGTTCCTGGTGGTGGGCCCGATGATCGACCTCAAGCTGTTCGCGATGCAGGCCGGCACCTTCGGCCGCGCCTTCGCGCTCCGCTTCGCCCCCGCCACCTTCGTGCTGGCCGTGGCCGGCGCGGTCGTCACCGGGACGGTGCTCCTGTGAACCGCCACGCCCAGGCCGCCGTGATGTTCCTGCTCGGCGCCGCCCTGCTGCACGCGGGCGGCACCGGCCTGTACCTGCGCTACGTCAAGGCGGGACTGCAGCCGCTGCTGCTGGCCTCGGGCGTGGTGCTCGTCCTGGCCGCGCTGGCGACGGTCCGGTACGAACGCCGGCGCGCCCGGCGGCACGAGCAGCACAGCCACCCCGAACCCCGCATCTCCTGGCTGCTGTTGCTCCCCCTGCTCGCGCTCATCCTGGTCGCCCCGCCGGCCCTCGGCTCCTACAGCGCCCTGCGCTCCGGCACGGCCCTGCAGAAGCCGTACGCCTACGGCCCCCTGCCCGCCGGCGACCCGGTCCCGCTCTCCGTCGTCGACTACGCCTCCCGCGCCGCCTACGGCCACGGCCGCTCCCTGCACGGCCGCCCCGTCCGTGTCACCGGCTTCCTCGCCCTGGACCACGCGGGCGCGCCCTACCTGGTCCGGATGGCCCTCAACTGCTGTGCGGCGGACGCCCAGCCGGTGAAGATCGCCCTGACCGGCACGCTGCCCCCGGTGCTCCGCCCGGACGCCTGGCTCGAGGTGACCGGCGGCTACACGCCCCGGCTGGCCAGGGACCCGGTGAACGGCGGCCCCGTCCCGTACCTGTCGGTCACCTCGGCCAGGCCGGTCCCGGTGCCGCACGACCCGTACGACGAGACCTGGAACAACTGACCGCCCAGGAGGCCGTGACCGCCTAGGACCCTGTCAGGTCGAACCGCTCCAGATCCCGCATCCACGCGTGCGCGTTGCCGTCGGACGGGGCCCGCCAGTCGCCGCGCGGGGAGAGGGAGCCGCCCGCCGAGACCTTCGGGCCGTTCGGCATGGCCGAGCGCTTGAACTGCGCGAAGGCGAAGAAGCGGCGGCAGAACACCTCCAGCCAGTGCCGGATCTCCGCGAGGTCGTACGCCCCCCGGTCGGCCTCCGGGAAGCCGGGCGGCCAGGCGCCGGTGTGCGCGTCGTGCCAGGCGTGCCAGGCCAGGAAGGCGATCTTCGACGGCCGGAAGCCGTAGCGCAGCACGTGGAAGAGGGTGAAGTCGTGCAGCGCGTACGGGCCGATCTTGGACTCGGTGGACTGCATCTCCTCGCCCGGGACCAGCTCGGGGCTGATCTCGGTGTCCAGGATGGCGGCCAGGATCTTGCCGGTCTCCGGGTCGAACTGCTTGCTGCTGATGACCCAGCGGATCAGGTGCTGGATCAGCGTCTTGGGCACACCGGAGTTGACGTTGTAGTGGCTCATCTGGTCGCCGACGCCGTACGTGGACCAGCCGAGCGCCAGCTCGGAGAGGTCGCCGGTGCCCAGCACGATGCCGCCGCGCTGGTTGGCCAGCCGGAACAGGTAGTCGGTGCGCAGGCCGGCCTGCACGTTCTCGAAGGTGACGTCGTACACCGGCTCGCCGGAGGCGAACGGGTGGCCCATCTCCTGCAGCATCAGCCGTGCCGTCGGCGTGATGTCCAGCTCGGCCGCGGTGACCCCGAGCGCCCGCATCAGCTTGTGCGCGTTGTCCTTGGTGTGGTCGCTGGTGGCGAAGCCGGGCAGCGTGAAGGCCAGGATGTCGCTGCGCGGGCGGCCGGCGCGGTCCATGGCCCGGGCGGCGACGATCAGCGCGTGCGTGGAGTCCAGGCCGCCGGACACACCGATGACGACCTTCGGGCCGCCGATCGCCGCGAGCCGCTGCTGCAGCCCGGCGACCTGGATGTTGTAGGCCTCGTAGCAGTCCAGGGCGAGCCGGTCGGGGTCGGCGGGCACGAACGGGAAGCGCTCGACGCGGCGCTTGAGACCCAGGTCGGTCACCGGCGGGTCGAGTTCGAAGGACACCGTGCGGAAGTCGGCGGTGCGCGCGGCGTGCGTGCGGCGGTTGTCGTCGAAGGTGCCCATCCGGTGCCGCTCCTGCCGCAGCAGGTCGAGGTCGACGTCGGCCACCGCGAACTGGTCCCCGAGCGGGAAGCGGTCGGACTCGGCCAGCAGCGTCCCGTTCTCGTAGATCATGGTCTGGCCGTCCCAGGACAGGTCCGTCGTCGACTCGCCGAGCCCGGCCGCCGAGTAGACGTACGCGGCGAGGCAGCGTGAGGACGCCGAGCGGCACAGCAGCCTGCGGTCCTCGGCCCGGCCGACCGTGATCGGGCTGCCGGAGAGGTTGGCCAGGACGGTCGCGCCGGCCAGGGCCGCCTCCGCGCTGGGCGGCACCGGCACCCACATGTCCTCGCAGATCTCCGCGTGCAGGACCAGGCCGGGGACGTCCTGCGCGGCGAAGAGCAGGTCGACGCCGAACGGCACCGTCGCGTCGCCGATCCGGATCGTGCCGCCGCGCTCGTCGTCGCCCGGGGCGATCTGCCGGCGCTCGTAGAACTCCCGGTAGTTCGGCGGGTACGACTTGGGCGCCACGCCGAGGATGCGGCCGCGGTGGACGACCACCGCGCAGTTGTAGATCCGGTTGCGGTGGCGCAGCGGGGCGCCGACGACGAGGACCGGCAGCAGGTCCGCCGATCCGTCGACCACGTCCTTGAGCGCCGTCTCGACGTCGTCGAGGAGCGCGTCCTGCAGCAGCAGGTCCTCGATCGAGTAACCGCACAGGACGAGCTCCGGGAAGACGGCGACGGCGACGCCCTCCTCGGCGCACCGGCGCGCGTGGCGCAGGACCGCTTCGGCGTTGGCGGTCGGGTCGGCGATGACGGTGTGGCCCGTGCACGCGGCGACGCGCGCGAAGCCATGCTGATAGATCGACCAGAAGTTCAACGCGGCGTCCCTCACAGCCGAAGCGAATCTCGTACAGAAGGAAGCCTAATTCCCCTGCGGCGGGTGCCCCGGACAGGCCGGGACGCACCCTGCAACCGGCTGAAACCGCGGTGAAGCCGTTCTGAACCGCCCCGGCGGCACGCTCTGGGACATGACGACGACGGATCAGGCACACGCGATCGCGGCCACCGGGCTGCGCAAGGCCTACGGGGACAAGACCGTCCTCGACGGCATCGACATCCAGGTGCCCACGGGCACGATCTTCTCCCTGCTCGGGCCGAACGGCGCCGGCAAGACCACGGTGGTCAACATCCTGTCCACCCTGATCCCCGCCGACGGCGGCGCGGCCCGGATCGCCGGGCACGACCTCACCGCCGGGGCCCAGGCGGTCCGCGCGGCCATCGGGGTCACCGGCCAGTTCTCCGCGGTGGACGGGCTGATCACCGGCGAGGAGAACATGCTCCTGATGGCCGACCTGCACCACCTCTCCAGGAGCGAGGGCCGGCGGGTCACCGCCGAGCTGCTGGAGCGCTTCGACCTGGTCGAGGCCGCGAAGAAGCCCGCCTCCACCTACTCCGGCGGCATGAAGCGCCGCCTCGACATCGCCATGACCCTGGTCGGCGGCCCCCGGATCATCTTCCTCGACGAGCCGACCACCGGTCTCGACCCGCGCTCCCGGCACACCATGTGGCAGATCATCCGCGAACTGGTCTCCGGCGGCGTCACCGTCTTCCTCACCACCCAGTACCTCGACGAGGCCGACCAGCTCGCCGACCGCATCGCGGTCCTCGACGACGGCCGGATCGTCGCCGAGGGCAGCGCCGCCGAGCTGAAGCGGCTGGTGCCCGGCGGCCACGTACGGCTGCGGTTCTCCGACCCGGTGGCGTACGAGCGGGCGGCGACCGCCCTGCGCGAGACCACCCGCGACGACGACGCGCTCACCGTGCAGATCCCCAGCGACGGCAGCCAGCGCGAGCTGCGCGCCATCCTCGACTGGCTCGACACCGCCTGCATCGAGGCCGACGAGCTGTCCGTGCACACCCCGGACCTGGACGACGTGTTCTTCGCCCTGACGGCGAGCCCCGTACCGGCCCAGAGCAACGGCACCGACAACGGCACCGACAACGGCACCGCCAACGACAAGGAGACCGTCCGATGAGCACCGCCGGCCACGCCTACCGCGACAACCTCACCATGCTGCGGCGCAACCTCCTGCACGCCCGCCGCTACCCCTCCCTCACCCTGAACCTGCTGCTCACCCCGGTCATGTTGCTGCTGCTCTTCGTCTACGTCTTCGGTGACGTGATGAGCGCCGGCATCAACGGGGGCCACGCGGACCGCTCCGCGTACATCGCCTACCTGCTCCCCGGCATCCTGCTCATGACCATCGGCGGCACCGCGATCGGCACCGCGGTGACGGTGGCCACCGACATGACCGAGGGCATCATGGCCCGGTTCCGCACCATGGCCATCTCCCGGGCGTCGGTGCTGATCGGCCATGTGGCGGGCAGCGTGATCCAGATCATGGCGTCCCTGCTGCTCGTGCTGGCCATCGGCCTCGCCATCGGTTTCCGCCCGAACGCCACACCGCTGGAGTGGATCCTCGCCGTCGGGCTGCTGGCGCTGGTCAGCATCGCGATGACCTGGATCGCGGTCGGGATGGGCATGGCCAGCCCCAATGCCGAGGGCGCCAGCAACATGGCGATGCCGCTGATGATCCTGCCCCTGGTGGGCAGCGCCTTCGTGCCGGTGAGCCTCATGCCGGGCTGGTTCCGCTGGTTCGCCGAGTACCAGCCCTTCTCGCCCGCCATCGAGACCCTGCGCGGCCTGCTGCTGGGCAGCGGGATCGGCACGAAGAACGCGGTGCTGGCGGTCGGATGGTGCGTCGCACTGACCGTGCTGGGCTACCTGTGGTCCAAGGCGCAGTTCAACCGGGAGCCCCGGCGGTGACGTCGGCTGCGGCGCCGACGGGTCAAGCCGGCGGAGCCGTCAGTTCGTTCAGCGCCTCCGCCCGCAGCTCCTCCCGCCCCAGGGCGGCGTATCTCGACCTCGCGTCGGCGTACGCCGCCCTGTCGGCGTTCTCGGCCGCCGTCCGGGAGCGGGCCAGGGACAGTGTGGGGAACTCCCGTACCGCCGGCATCCGTTCCGCCAGCGCCACCAGCCGCACCGCCCCCGCGTCGCCCCGGGCCAGTCCGGCGAAGCCGAGGGCCAGCAACAGCGTTCCGTACACGGGCAGTTCCACTGGGGCGCTCTCGCCGCCGGCCCCGGACAGCATGCCGAGCAGCCGCTCCCGCAGCTCCTCGGCGAGGTCCGCCACGGGCTCCAGCCGGCCGGCCTGCGCGTGCGCCGCCAGCGCCGCCGAGCGCACCTCCAGCGACCACGGATCCACGAACGGGTCACCGGGATACAGCAGGCTGTCCGACCGTATCCGCGCGTCCGCCCGGCGCCACAGCCCGAGACCCAGCTCGGTCAGCCCGCGGGCCAGCGCGATCTCCGCCCGCACCGGCAGATCGGCGGTGAAGATCCGGGCGGACTCCGCCGGCTGGTCCAGCTCCGCGAGCCCCAGCCAGTACTCCGCCTCCTCCACGTCCCCGCGCTGCAGACAGGCGAGCACCAGCCCCCAGTGCACCCCCACCGAGTCCGACCAGTCGCCGAACCGGCTGAACTCGCGGAGCGCGTCCAGCGCGGCCCGCAGATGGTCGTACGCCTCCGCGCCCCGCTCGGTCTGCAGGCACAGCTCGCTGATCCGCCCGTAGGCGAGCAGCAGCATGGCCGGGCTGCCGAGCGGCCGCAGCGCGCCGAGCATCCGGCGGGCGTACTCCAGCGCGCGTTCCGTCTCGTGCCGGGACTCCCACACGTAGCTCGCCACGCAGGCCGCGACGCCCGCCACCAGGGGCTCGTCACCGTCGCACAGTTCGCCCAGGCGCTCGTAGCGCGGCGGACGGATGTCCGGTACGGCGCACAGCACGACCGACAGCGCCCGCACCAGGGTGTCCGGCGGTGCGGGCGGCAGCCGGCGCAGGGTGACCAGCTGCCGTACGGCGTGCGGGCCGCGCCCCATGAAGAGGCTCGTGGTGCACACGGCCGCCGCGCTGCGGGCCGTCTCCACGTCCTCGGGGTGCTCGGGCCCGGGGCGGAACCGGGACAGCGGGCCGCCGGTCTCGGCGGTGAGGGCGGCGAGCCGCAGGTAGTTGGAGTCGGTGGCCCACAGGGAGGCCAGTACGGCGGTGACGGCGGCCGTGGCGGGCCCGTCGGCGCGGGTCAGGGCGTGCCGCAGCGCCAGGACGAGGTTGTCCTGCTCGGCCCGGATGCGCAGCCACGCCGGTACGGCGTCGCCGGTGAACAGCACGTCGTGGTGGGCGCGGCCGAAGTCCCGCGCCCAGGACAGGAACCGGCCGGTGACCGCCTCCTCCTCACCGGCCTCGGCACGCTTGGCGGCGCCGAACTCCCGCAGCGTCTCCAGCATGTGGAAGCGCACCCCGGCCGGGCTGTCGCCGACCTTGATCAGTGACTGGCCGGCCAGCTGCTCCAGCAGTTCCAGCGCGTCCCCGGTGTCCCCGAGGACGTGCTCGGCCGCGTCCTCGGTGAAGCCGCCGGGGAAGACGGACAGGGCGCGCAGGGCGGCCCGGCCGTCGGCCTCCAGCAGGTTCCAGCTCCAGTCGACGACGGCCCGCAGCGTGCGGTGCCGCTCGGGCGCGTCACGGGCGCCGCCGCGCAGCAGCGCGAACCGGTCCCTGAGCCGGCGGGAGATGTCGGCCACGGACAGCACCCGCACCCGGGCCGCGGCCAGCTCCACGGCGAGCGGCAGCCCGTCCAGGTGGCCGCAGATCTCGGCGACCTCGTCCGCGGGCAGCTCGACCCCGGGCCGGGCGGCCCGTGCCCGCTGCAGGAAGAGTTCCACCGAGGTCGCCCGGGACAGCTCCGGCAGGGCGTACACGGACTCCGAGGTCAGTCCCAGCGGGGCCCGGCTGGTGGCCAGGATCCGCAGCTTGCCGGTCCGCGACACCAGGGCCCGGACGAGCGCGGCGGCACCCGCGACGACGTGCTCGCAGTTGTCCAGCACCAGCAGCGCGGGCCCGGCGCCGAGCGCGCCGATCACCCCGCTCACGGCGTCCCCGCCGCCGGCGAGCTGCCGGCCGTCGCCGGAGCCGACCGCCGAGGCGACCTCACCGGCCACGTCGTCGTCGGCGGTGACACCGGCCAGGGTGACGAAGTGCACCACGGGCTGCTCGGCGGCCCGGCTCACCGCGTGGGAGAGCCGGGTCTTGCCCAGCCCGCCGGGCCCGACGACGGTGACCACCCGGGAGCCGCGCAGCAGCCCGGCCACGGCGGCGACGTCGGCCTCCCGCCCCAGCAGCGGGTTCGGCTCGTGCGGCACGCCATGCCGCACCGGCGCCGCGTCGGCGGTGAGCAGCTCCTGGTACACGGCCCGCAGCCCCGGCCCGGGATCGGTGCCCAGCTGCTCCCGCAGTCGCCGGCGGTAGGCGTCGTACCGGGTCAGCGCCGCGGCCCGCCCCGTGGTCCGCGCCTCGCAGCGCAGCAGCTCCGCGAGCACCTCCTCGTCCCGCGGCAGCTCCCGGGCCAGGTCGGCCAGCGGTGCGGCGGCCTCCTCGCGCCGCCCGAGCCGGGCGAGGGCCAGCGCCCGGGACCGGGCCAGCGAGCGCAGGGCGGGCAGCCGGGCGAGGCGCAGCGCGGCCACCGGATCGTGCAGCTCCTCCCCGGCTCCGGCGCCGCCGCTCCCGTCCCACAGCGCCAGCCCCGCCTCGGCCCGCTCCAGGGCGCCCGCGTGATCCCCGGCCCGCGCGCGCTCGGTGCTCGCCGCCTCGTGCAGCAGCAGCGCCGAGCTGTCGACCCACGCCTCCTCAAGAGCCAGCCGGTAGCCCGTCGGTGTGCTCACGACCAGCTCGGCACCCACCTGCGCCCGCAGCCGCGACACCAGCACCTGCACCGCCTTGCCCGGCCGCTCCGGCAGCTCGTCCGGCCACAGCCCCTCCACCAGCCGGCCCGTGCTGCACCCGCCGCGCAGATCCTCGGCGAGCAGCGCGAGCAGCCCGCGCAGCCGGGGCGCGGTGATCTCCCGCCCACGGCAGGCGACTCGGGGAAGCAGGGTCAACTCGGTCGTCACGCCTGCACATTAGCCAGTCGGGGCCGGCTCCACAGGCCCCGGGCGGGCCGGTGCTCACATCCGCCGGCCGGACCCCCTGCTGCGCTTCGCCGCCGACCGCGCCCGCGACCCGCGCGAGCTGCGCAAGCTCCTGCGCCCGGACAACAAGGGCGAGCTGGCCCGGTGGTCCTGGGGCCGCCAGGCCGTGGACCTGGTCGCCGAGTTCGGCCTCCGGGCCGGGGCCGAGGAGTGGGCGGAGGTCCTGGGCCGTCTGCAGCCCCGCCTGTACTCGATGTCGTCCAGCCACCTGACCGACCCTCACCAGGTGTCGCCGACCCTCTCCGTCGTCCGCTACGAGAACCTGGCCGGCCGCCCCCGCCGGGGCGTGTGCTCCCCCTTCCTCGCCGACGCCGACGCCGACGCCGACGCCGACGCCGACGCCGACGCCGACGCCGACGCCGACGCCGACGCCGAGCCCGGCACGCCCGTCCCGGTCCGCGTCCAGCGGGCACCGCACCTCCGCCCGCCCGCCGACCCCGCCACACCGGCTGTGGTCGTGGCTGCGGGACGGCGCCCACTTCTACCTCTGCGGCGACGCCCCCGCATGGCCAAGGACGTCGACCGGGCCCTCAGGGAGATCGCCAAGCGTTACGTCCGCGACGTGTACTGACCCCCCCGGCGGATGACTGCGAATGAGTGGTTCTTCATACAGCTACATATAGGGCCGACTACATATACGGCCGACTACATATAGGGCCGACCGATACCTGCACAACGTGTTTGTCCGGCTAATCCTTCACCCGATCGCCACGCACCCATCACCGCATGGCGGCGTTACTTCGAATATGACCAAGGCAACGGGTTCCATGCGGCTGGGCTCCTACACGTACCTGCCCGCCCCGCCCCGCGCGGACACCGCGAAGGGCATTCTTATGAAGGGTGGACTGCCGGTCACACTGGAGGTGACAGGGGAGATCGTCCAGGACTTCATGGAAGCGATGAGTGCCTTGGAAAGGGATCTTTCGAGACGGTGGCGGGCTGCGGAATCCTGGTTCTGTGAATCACCGGCGGAATGATCAAGCGGAGTCATGTATTACGAGCGACTGGGGAATTACCCAGATCTCGGCGCCGAGTACACGGACGGCCTTCAGATCCCCTTGATCCCTCCGGAATCGGGCTGGGATCCCGCAGCGGAGCTGGCGTTCATGCTGCAGGACGCCATGGAGGAACAGCAGGCCAGGATCCCGGCCGCGCGCCATGAGGATCAGCCCGTCGACCCGGCCCCGAGGACGCCCCGCGAAGCCCTGGTGGAAATCACGGCGGAACTTCCCCCGCTGAAAGCTGCCCCTCGGGGGCACCGCAAGGTACGGACACGGCAGCGCCCGGACGGGCTCCGGATCGCCAGCTACTGCATTGCCGCGATGGTGACCGTCATCGCCTCCGCGGTGAGCATTTTCGGCGGCCTCATCGCCTATGACCCGCTGCGGTTGGTCGCGGCGTCCCGGACCCAGAGCGGCTCCGTTCCCTGGTGGCCTCTTCTGGTGTTCGGTCCCTGGCTGGTGGCGGCGCTGTCCGTCTTCCGGTCGGCGCTGCACCAGCGCCGGGCCTTTCATTCCTGGTGCGTGCTCCTGCTCTTCTCCGCGTTCGCCATGACGCTGTGTGTCGCGCAGGCACCGAAGAACGTCATCGCCACGGCCGCGGCAGCCCTGCCGAGTTTCGCGTCCCTGGCCTGTTTCCAGCAGGTGGTGCGACAGATCACCCTGACCAGGCCGCCCCGGCGGCGGACCCTGCCCCGGCACCGGGTGAAGTCGGCCGAGGCGCCCACCGAGGAAGCGGCCACCGGACAGCCGCCCAGGGGCCGCCGGCCGGTCTGAGCCTTCGGAGCCGGTGGTGTTCGTCGCGCCGCGCGGCCGGGTGCCGCGGGCTACATGTCGAGGTCGTCGAACTGGTCGAGGAGGAAGTCGACCGGTGGCTGGTCCGCGGCGGCGGACGCGCCGTCGTGCAGGACCTGCTCCGCCCAGATGACCTTGCCGTGGGTGGTGTAGCGCGTCCCCCAGCGCTGGGCGAACTGCGCCACCAGGAACAGCCCCCGGCCGCCCTCGTCGGTGGTCGCCGCCCGCCGCAGGCGCGGCGAGGTGCCGCTGCCGTCCGACACCTCGCAGATCAGACAGCGCCCGTACAGCAGCCGTACCCGGACCGGCGGCGAGCCGTAGCGGATGGCGTTCGTGAGCAGCTCGCTGAGGATCAGTTCCGTGGCGAACGCGGCATCCTCCAGCCCCCAGCCCAGCAGGGTCTCCCGGCAGCGCGCCCGTATCGAGGGCACCAGCGCCGGATCCGACGGCACCTCCCACTCGGCCACGCGCGAGGACGGGATCATCCGGGTCCGCGCCGCAAGCAGCGCGATGTCGTCGCTGGCGTGCGACGGCTTCAGCGCGTCGATCACCGCCCGGCACGTCTCCTCCGGGGCGCGGCCCCCGTATCCGGCCAGCGTCTGCCGCAGCCTGTCCATCCCGACGTCGATGTCCTGGTCGCGGTTCTCCACCAGGCCGTCGGTGTACAGCACCAGTTGCGAGCCCTCCGGCAGGCGCAGCTCGGCCGTCTCGAAGGGGTAGCCGCCCAGGCCGAGCGGCGCCGAGGCCGGCACGCCGGGACAGGTCACCGTTCCGTCCGGATCCACCACCACCGGCTCCGGATGTCCCGCCCGGGCCATCGTGCAGGTCCCGGCCACCGGGTCGTAGACCGCGTAGAGACAGGTCGCTCCCGTCACCCCCTCGCCCTCGTGGCCGTTCACGGCATCGCCCGCGTCGTCCTCGCTGTCCATGCGGACGACCAGGTCGTCCAGGTTCCCGAGCACCTCGTCCACGGGCAGGTCCAGGGTGGAGAAGTTGTGCACCGCCGTGCGCAGCCGGCCCATCGTCGCCGCCGCGTGCAGCCCGTGGCCGACGACGTCCCCCATCACCAGGGCCACTCGGGCGCCCGGGAGCGGGATGACGTCGAACCAGTCCCCGCCCACCCCCGCCTCCGCGGGCAGATACCGCCAGGCCACCTCCAGCGCGTCCTGGTCCGGCTGCCCCCGCGGCAGCAGGCTGCGCTGCAGCGTCACCGCCATCGCGTGCTCGCGGGTGAACCTCCGGGCGTTGTCGATGGCCAGTGCCGCCCGCGCGGCCAGCTCCTCCGCGAAGGAGAGGTCCTCCGGCTCGAAGGGCGGGGAATCCGCCGTCCGGTAGAAGTTCACCACCCCCAGCAGGACGTTCCGCGCCCGCAGCGGTACGGCCAGCAGCGAACGGAATCCGCACTCCAGGGCCTTCCGGGCGCGCTCGGGATCCTGTGCCCGCCAGCCGTGGGCCTGCCGCAGGTCCGGCTCCAGCATGACCCGCCGCTCCTGCAGGGTCCGCATCTGCGGCGTCCGGCGCGAGAACGTGATCAGTTCGCCCACCGGATACACCGGCACCGTCCGCCGCTCACCGCCGATCGCCGCCCGGCGCAGATGCCGCCAGCCCTCGGCCGTCGGCTCCCAGCCGCGGAGCACCGCGTCGAGCAGGTCCACCGTCACGAGGTCGGCGAACTGCGGCGCCGTCACGTCGGCCAGCTCCTGGGCGGTCCGCCCCACGTCCAGCGTCGTGCCGATGCCCAGCCCGGCCTCGTACAGCAGCTTCAGCCGCTCCCGCGCGACCTCGGCCCGCCCCGAGACCGCCGCCAGCTCCGTGGTGTCCCGCAGGGTCACCACGCTGCCTCCGTGGTCGCCCCGCGGGTACGTCAGCCGCTTGTTCACCGCCAGCAGGCGGTCCCCGGCGAGATACACCTCGTCGGTGACCGCCTTCGGTGTCGTCAGCAGGAGCGTGATCGACTCCGGAAGGCCCAGCTCCCGCACCGGGCGCCGCCCCACGTCCGGCGGCAGTCCGAGCAGCCGGGTCGCCTCGTCGTTGGCCAGTACGAGGTATCCGTCGGCGTCGATGATCAGCACGCCTTCCCGGACCGCGTGCAGGACCGCCTCGTGGTGCTCGTACAGTTGCGCCAGCTCCGCGGGCGCCAGGCCGTGCGTCTGCCGGCGCAGCCGCCGGGACACCAGGGTCGTCCCCGCCACGGCCAGCCCCAGCGCGACGGCGCCGCTGGCCAGGATGATCGGCAGCATCGGCAGCCACAGCGCCGCGACGTTCCTGACCGTGATCCCGGCGGAGACCAGGCCGACCACCGTGCCGTGCGCGTCGGTCACCGGGACCACCGCCTGCACGGCGGTTCCCCTGCCCGCGGGCAGCGGCGGCCCGCCGGCCTGCTCGACGACGGTCTTGCCCTTCAGCGCCGGGCCGATGGTGCCGACGAACTTCTTCCCGATCTCGCTCGGGTAGGGATACGTGTAACGGATCCCCTTCGTGTCCGTGACGACGACGAAGTCGATGCCCGCGCGCTTGCGCACCGCCTCGGCCTTCGGCTGGAGCACCGCCGTGGGGTCCGGGCTCCGCAGCGCCTCGGCGGTGCCGGGCGCGTTCGCGAACGACTGGGCCGCGACGACGGACTCGCGCCGCCCCTGCTGCAGTGCGTTATTCGCCGTCTGCAGCACCATGGCCGCCACCGCGGCCGCGACCAGCAGGACCACGATGACGACCTGGACGAGGAACACCTGACCGGCCGCACTGCGCGGGTCCAGCAGGGAAGCGCCACGCGCGCGCGGGCGCCCGACGGACGGACGACGCTCCGGGCCCCGAGGGCGCCCGGACATTTCCTCCATACACCCTTGATAACACCGTGGCCTGTGGACGGCGGCAGGTGGCGCGGACGAGACCGGCACCTCGTCGGGCACCGGGCTCTGGCCTGGTGTTTCCCGGCGGTCGGAGCCCGATCCTCCGGCCTGCTCGGTGAAAGCCGCGACACCGGGGCCGGCGCGGGAGTGGCGGTGCGCGGCGGGCTCAGCGGGCGGGGACCCGGGCCGGGGGTGCCCCGGCGGCCAGCCGGGAGATCTCGGCGGCGACGGCCTCCGGATCGGCGGCGACGGTGACGCGGGCGGCACCGTCCAGGGCGGGGTGGGCTCCGACGCGCACCGAGTGCCGGGCATGGCGCAGCAGCTCGACGTCGTTGATGTCGTTGCCGAAGGCGTTGTATTCGCCGATCCCCAGGGCGGTCAGGGCTTCCCACTTCGTCGTCGTGCCCGGGGCGAAGTCGATGACCGCCTCGTCGAGATGGTGGTTGACCGTCATCCCGAGCGCCCGGCCGGCCCCGGCGAGGGCCGCCATGTCCGTCGCGTCGACGACGAGGAACTTCACGACCGCGGGGAGGTCGGCAAGCTCCACCCGGCGGGCGAGACCCCCTTGGTCGACCCGGCCGCGGATCGGGTGGCCGTCCGGCCCGGTGTAGGCGTAGTCCCAGGGCCCGTCCGCGAGATAGCCCGCCCGGTAGCGCTCCACCTCGGCCAGCAGTGCCGCGAGTTCGTCCCGGCCGAACGCGGCTCGGGCCCGGACCCGGCCGTCGACCGAGACGAGGCTGCCGTTCCCGCCGATCAGCGTGGCGGCGGGGAAGGCTCCGTCGAGGACGGGCAGGAGGTCGCGGACCGGCCGGGCGGAGGCGAAGACCAGCCGGTGGCCGGCGCGTTCACAGGCCCCGACCGCGGCGAGGATCCGGTCGTCGATGGACCGCCCGTCGAAGCAGAGCGTGCCGTCGACGTCGAAGACCGTGGTGCGGGCGCTGGGCGTGATCACCGTGGGATGGTATCCAGCCGCCGCACCCCGCGGGCCGCCGCGCGTACGGCGGGCGCCGGCCGCTAAGGCGTCAGCCTGCCAGGCCACAAGCTGCCACGGATTCTGCTTGGCTTCCCCCTGGAAAGGATTGCAGACTCTAAGGCATAGGGGGAGCGAGAGCGGTTGAGTAATCCGGAAGAGGCTGTCACCCACCCCTGTTTTGTCGAATTCCATTTCTTTCCAGGGGGATAAAGATGAAGAAGTTCGTGGCTCATGCTCTCGCTCTGTCCGCAGCTGCCGTGCTGGCGCTGACGGCTTACACGACGGGCGGCGCACACGCGGAGACGCACACCGTTGCCGCTCCTGCGGACAGCCTCAACTGGGACTGACATCCGCCCGCTGCGGCAGTTGACTCTGGGATAGCGATAGGACGACCGGGGATGAGCGAAATGAACCTCTTGGTGTGCCGGTGGGACCGGGTGACCCTGGAAGCATTGCTGGATCGTGGGGCCCGAGTGACCCTGATCTTCGACGAATGGGAGGCCGCCAACAGGGGAATCGACCCCGAGCTGATCGCCCGGGTCGACCGGCACTACGTGATCCGCAGCTTCGACGCCCTCGACGAGATGGCGCAGCTCGCGGTGGAGATCCGGTCCACCGGTGTGAAGGTCGACCGGGTCCTCAGCCTCTCCGAGTTCAGCCAGTTCGGCGCCGCCTACCTCGCCACCGCGCTCGGTCTCGAGCAGCCGGCGATCGAGAAGTCCGTCCTGATGCGTGACAAACGGGCCATGAAGGAGCGTGCCCGGCAGGGCGGGATCACCTGCGCCCGCCATGTGTCGCTGTCCACCGCCGACGTCGAGGGCTCGGTGCGCCGGGTCACCGACGAACTCGGCTTCCCGGTGGTCGTCAAGCCCGCCGCGGGACTCGGCTCGGTCGCCACCTCCCTGGTCGGCGACGCCGCGGAACTCGCCGGGATTCTGCGCGAGGCCGGTGCGGACACCGTCGCGCGGTTCCTGATCGCGGAAGAGCCGATCGACGGGGACGAGTACCACGTCGACGCCGTCTGGGAGGACGGGAAGGCGCAGATCCTCGCGGTGAGCCGGTACCTCCGGCCGCGCATGACCGTCGAGACGCCCGGCCACGACAACGGCTCGATCCTCCTGCCGCGGGAACGCGAGCCGGAGCTGTACGCCGAGGTGGAGGAGCTGCACGAGTGGATCAACGCCGCCTTCGACATCACGGACGACATCACCCACCTGGAGATCTTCCGCCGTTCCGACGGGCGTCTGTGGTTCTCCGAGATCGCCACCCGGTTCGCGGGCGGCGCCATCCCCGAGAGCTTCGGCCCGCTCGGTGCCGACCTGCGCGAACTCTGGGTCGAGGCCATCATGGGCGCCGGGCGTGAGCCGCTGACGCTGCGCCGGCCGCCGTACCCGTACGTGGGCTGGATCAACCTGGCCCCGGCCGAGGCGGGCACCATCCTCAAGGACCCGTCGGACGAGCTGATCTCCCGTTTCCCCTACGTCCTGGACACCATCCGGTCCCGCTCGGTGGGGTTCGAGATCGGCGAACTGCACCCCTCGGTGTGGTGCCTGATGCTGGTGATCGGGGCGGAGAGCGAGGAGCAGTTCCGTGAGCGGGCCGCCGAGCTGGAGGCCGCTCTGCTCCCGGCCTACGAGATGGGCGGGACGTCGTGACCGCGCTGACCGAGGCGCCCGCCACCGCGCGGACGGAGGCCAAGCTGGGTTTCGGGGTGCGTTTCTCCCGGCACATGGTGACGGCCAGGTGGACCCCCGCGCTCGGCTGGTCGCCGCTCGGCCTGGTTCCGCACCGGCCGCTGGAGCTGTCGCCCGCGGCCATGGCACTCCACTACGGGCAGGCGGTCTTCGAGGGGCTCAAGGCGTACCCGCGCGTGGACGGTTCGCTCGCGCTGTTCCGCCCGGGGGTCAACGCCGAGCGCCTCAACCGCAGCGCGCGGCGGCTGGCGATGCCCGAACTGCCGGTCACGCTCTTCACGGAGGCCTGTGAGCAGCTGGTGCGGGCCGACGCGGACGAGGTTCCGCGCGGTCCCGGGCAGAGCCTGTACCTGCGGCCGTTCATGGTCGCGGTCGAGCCGAGCCTCGGTGTGCGGCCGGCGAACGAGTACCTCTTCGCGGTCATCGCCTCGCCCGTCGACCACTTCTTCGCGGACGGCTACGAGGCCATCGACGTGTGGTGCGCGACCGACGAGATCCGTGCCGCGCCCGGTGGCACCGGAGCCGCCAAGTGCGCGGGCAACTACGCGGCCAGTCTCTCGGCGAAGGCGCAGGCCCTCGCCCGCGGATGCCACGAGGTGCTGTGGCTGGACGCCCGGGAGCACCGGTTCGTGGAGGAGCTCGGGGCGATGAACTTCTTCGCGGTCGGCCGCGACGAGACGGGCGAGCCGTTGCTGGTCACGCCCGAGCTCTCGGGAACGATCCTCGCCGGGAACACCCGGGGGAGTCTCATCGAACTCGCCGGCGACCTGGGCATCCGCACCGTGCAGCGCCCGGTCGCCCTGGCCGAACTGACCGCCCCCGACGGGCCGTTCACCGAGGCGTTCGCGTGCGGCACCGCCGCCTCCGTCGTACCCATCGGAGCCGTGACCACCCCGGAGGGGCGCAGCGTCATCGGGGACGGACGCCCCGGGCACGTCACCACGCGGTTGCGTGACGAACTCACCGCGATCCAGTACGGGCAGCGAACGGACGGGCGCGGCTGGATGCACGCCGTGTGAGCCGAGCGCTGAATTCATACAGGGCCGTTGGCGTCAGAGAATTCTCAAGAATTCTCTGACGCCAACGGCCTTTTCGTGTGCGTCGCTTCGTGCGGGCCGGGCAGCAAAATGCCAGGCAGGCTCTCGCCAGCAGAAACTGATGAAATCGCGTAGCCGAACCTGCACGATGGATTCATCGAATCCCACTCGGGGGCTCCTCAAGAGGAACAAGGGGAAGACATTGGCCACTCCGACGTATACGCATGGTGGATGGCGTCCTTCGGCGGACCGCTTCTTGGAGATCGTCGATCAGCCGCTGTATCGCACGCTGGTGGATCTCCAGGACCTGGTGACGACCGAGACCGCTCTCTTCTGGAGCGAGCGTGGCGTGAAGTCGGTCCACCTCCCCGTCACCACGAACAGCATTTCCAGCCCGATGGGCCTGGGCAGCGACTCGCTCCCCGTCGAGATCGATCTCTTCGGTCAGCGCACCTTCCTCGCGGACTCCATGCAGTTCATGCTCGAGTACGGCTGCCGGCTCAGCCCGCAGGGCAGCTGGTACCTGATGCCGAGCTTCCGCGGCGAGGACTGCGACGAGACGCACCTCAACCAGTTCTTCCACAGCGAGGCCGAGCTGCCGGGTGGCCTCGACGCGTGCATCGACGCGGTCAACGCGTACATGCGGCGTCTGGCGCAGGCCGTGCTGGACCGGTACGCCGACGACGTCCGCGCCATCGCAGGCACCACCGAGCACCTCGAGCGCATGGCGGGCCTGGAGTCCTTCCCGCGCATCACCTTCGACGAGGCCGTCGCCCACCTCGGCGACGACCCGGAGGCGGTCGAGGAGCACGGCGGCTGGCGCACCCTGTCCCGGCACGGCGAGCGGCGCCTGATGGAGGAGATCAGCCCGATCCTGTGGGTCACGCACTACGACCACCTGTCGGTGCCCTTCTACCAGGCCTACGGCGACGCCGACGGCCGCACGGCCCTCAACGGCGACCTGCTCTTCGGCATCGGCGAGACCGTCGGCTGCGGTGAGCGGCACGTCGACGGCGAGCAGACCCGCAAGGCGCTGGCCCACCACCAGGTGCCGGAGGAGGACTACGACTGGTACGTCCGCATGAAGGAGGCCCGTCCCCAGCACACCTCCGGCTTCGGCCTCGGCATCGAGCGCTGGCTGATGTGGGTGCTGAACCAGAAGGACATCCGCGAACTGCAGCTCGCTCCGCGCCTGAACGGTGTCTCCGTGACCCCGTGACGCTCGTCGCCGGGCCCTGCCCAGGGCCCGGCGAGCACCGCAGGCACACCTTCGGCCCTCATCCACAGGAATCGCCATGCCCCTGTTCACCAGTGACCCGATGCCGTCGGCCGGCAGCACGGACGACGCACCGGCGCCGACGGGCCACGTCGCCGAGGTCGCACCGGCACCGATGGCCGCCGGCGCCCTCGTCCGGCGGGAGTACGGCCCGGCCGGCCACTACCTCCTGACCGGCCGGGCCCTGCGCCGGCTGCGGGACGCGCAGCAGCTCGTCGAGAAGCGACTGCGCGCGGCGGCCGTGCGCAGGACCCATCTGCCGGTACTGGTGCCGCCGGTGCTCGTGGCCCCTGTCGAGGCGCTGCTCGCGCCCGGGCTCCGGCGCACCGCGGTGACCACGCACGACTCGGAGCGGCCCAAGGGGTGGTACCCGACGGCCGGACTGTGTCTGCGCGGACTTCCGCTGGTCGCCAAGCAGCGCTTCAGCTGGCGGGAGCTGCCGGTCGGCTACTGGACGAGCGGCCCTGCCGTCGCACCGGTGGCCACGGCGGGTCCCGACGCGGAGGACCAGGTGTGCGCGGACGGCCTGCTCGCGCAGCCGCAGGAACGGCCCACCGATCCGGCCGCGGTGATCGGCGAGCTCCTCGACGCACTCGGTGTGCCGACCGAACCCGCCGCCGAGCCCTGGGCGTTGACCGGCGACGCACTGGTCTGGCGGCACAAGGGCCGGGTCACCGCCTCGGTCCAGGACCTGCCCGCCGACGCCGCCAAGCGGTACGGCGCCTGCTACATGGACACGGACAACCGGCTCCAGCCGCTGGCCGTCTCCTTCTTCCACATCAGCCAGTACGCGCTGCTGCGCGGAACGGAGGACCTCCGGTGACCGCCGCCACCTGGACAGGGGACGCCGCGGCGCTGCAGCGGTCGTACATCGTCAGCGCCAAGTACCCGGTGTCCGGTGCCAGTGGCTGGCTGCCGCACGGGTACGCCCTCTGCTCGAACGTCCTCGACGCGTTCCGCGCGTTCTTCGCCTCCGGTGGATACGAGGAGCTGGGTCTCGCCTCCGCCGTGCCGCTGGACGCCATGGAGCGGCAGGCGGGCTCGATCAAGAGCTTCCTGGACCGGATCTACCTGCTGCGCAGCGGCGATGAACAGGCCGAGCCGGTCGCTCTCGCGTCGACGATCGAAGCGCAGATCTCCGGTGTCATGGCCGCCTGGCTGCGTGAGGGGCACCGGCCGCCGTTCCGGGTCACCACGGTGCGGACCGTCGGCCGGCACGAGGGGCACGGCACGCGCCCCCTGTGGATGGAACGTTTCGTGTGGCCCTTCTTCGAGGCGCAGGCCGCCTTCGTGGGCGACGGTTCGGCCGACACGTCGTTCATGCTGCACGCGACCGGCGGGGTCGCGGCCGCCATGGGCCTGCCCACCGTCGCCGTCGAGCGGCTGAAGGAGCCGGGTGCCGCGGGGGCGTACGCGGACCGGCGCCACGAGCTGGTCACCCTGCTGCCCGAGGGCACGTCGACCACGCTCACCTCGGTGTACGAGCTGGGCACCCGGTTCAGCGAGACGTTCGGTGTGCACAGCGACGGCGTCCCGCTGTCGATGCTGAACTTCGGCTTCTCGGCGCGGCTGGTGCTCGCCCTGCTGGTGCACGCCCACACCGACCCGGACAAGCCGGTGTACCACCCGTCGATCGCCCCCGTGCAGGTCGCCGTCGTCCCCGCCGTGGCCGAGGGCGCCGGCCGTGCCGCCGCGCTCGCCGCCGCCCTGGACGCCCACGGCATACGGGCCGAGGTGTTCGGCGACCAGCGCGGCTACCGGGCCCGGACGACCCGGGCCAGGGCGCACGGGGCTCCGCTCTTCCTCACGGTCGAGGGCCCTGAGCGGGGCGGCGTGCTGCTGCTCGGCGAAGACGTGGGCGAGGGCCGGACCATCACCGAGACCGAGGTGGCCGCACGGGCCGCCGAGCGACTCGCCGTCCTGGGCGAGACGTTGTGCCGCAGGGCCGTGGACGCCCACCGGGAACGGATCCTCGACCGCGCCGGCTTCCCGGAGCCCGGGGACCTCGCCCGCATCCCGGCCGCCGTGCGCGTGCCGCTGTGCACCGCGGCCGCCTGCGTGTCGGCCGCGCTGGACCAGGACGTGCTCGATGTGATCGGCCGGCCCACGGGCGAGAACGGCGCCGCGTACGACGCCGGCGCCGCACCTGACCGGCCCTGTGCGCACTGCGCCCGCCCGACCGGCTCGTCGGTGCTGCTGGGACGCAAGTTCCGGGGCGAGAAATGACCCGCAGGAGAAGAGAGATGGCCCAGTTCCCCGACGAGACGATACGCACCGGCCGACTTGTGCTGCGTCCCTTCGCCGAGCGCGACATCCCGGCGGTGCAGGCCGCGTGCGACGACGAGGTGACACAGCGGTGGCTGCCGCTGCCGAGCCCCTACACCGAGGAGCACGCCCGCTGGTGGTGCACCGAGGGCGCCCCGCAGTCGCTGAGCAGCGGCGACGGGATCCAGTTCGCGGCCGAGGACGGCACGAGCGGCGAGCTGGTCGGCTGCTTCGGGTTCAAGTCGACCAACTGGCGCGAACTGACGACGGAGATCGGCTACTGGACCGTACCGGCCGCCCGCGGCCGGGGCTTCGCCCAGGAGGCCGTACGGGCCCTCGCCGCCTGGGTGTTCACCGCGACACCCGTCCGGCGCATCACCCTGCTGGCGGCCACGGAGAACGTGGCGTCCCAACGCGTCGCCCTCAAAGCTGGGTTCACCCGCGAAGGAGTGCTGCGCAGCGCGGCGGTCACGCACGCCGGGCGGGTGGACTGCGTGGCCTACGGGCTGATCCCGCGCGATCTCCCCGGCGATTCCCGGGACACGCCGGCCGGCGGCACGACGTGCACCCCGTCCGCCGAGTACGAGGCGGCCACCCCCGCCGGCCGGGCCGCCGCCCGCACGGTCACGCCCGGCGCCCCGCTGAGCCGTCTGCGCGAGGAGACGCGTGATCGTCTCTCCGAGGGTCCGGTGCTGATCAGCGCGCACGAGCACACCGGGGCCGAGCTGATCTTCCACGACGAGGCGTCGCAGCACACGTACCGGCAGTCGGTGCAGGAGCTGATGACCCTGCTCGTCTCGCTCGGGCGGCAGGCCCTGCCCGAACCGCCCGCCGCGGTCGGCGCCCTGATCCTGCCGATGCCGTACTACCGCCGCTTCAAGCCCGAGGGCACCGCCGTCGGCCCCGACGCGTGCAGCCGGATGATCCGCCATCGCAACCTCGAACTCCTCGACGACTGCGCCCGGTTCCGCAAGGACAACCGGCCCTCCGCCGGGCTTCCCATGACCGCGCTGATGGCGGACCCCTTCCGCGACGCCGACGACTTCGCGGCGGACTACGCGCACCGCCTCGAGGAGGTGTTCGCGCTCAAGTGGCATCCGCCGGCCGCCGAGGTGCCCATCGCCGAGTACGTCGCGCGCGGCTACCTCGACCTGGCCGCCCGCTGGAACGTTCCCACCGTGCTCCACTGCTCCCCCGAGGGCAGGCTCGGCGACCTGGCCGAGATCCGCGCCGACGCCGTGCCCGCGGCCGTGTCGGCAGGCGCCCGCATCAGCATCGCCCACCTGGGCTTCCTCAACGCCGGCCTGCCGGAGGTCCTGTCCCACCCCGGCGTGTACGCCGACCTCGGCCCCTGGGAGGCCGTGTGCGAGCGGACCGTCGGCGACCCGGGCCCGGCCGACTCCGACGCACGCCTCTCGGCGCTGATCGCCGAGTGCGGTGAGCGCCTGATGTTCTCGCTGGACACGCCCTGGCACCTGCAGCCGTGGGACGACGGACGCGTGCTGGGCGCGGAGACACCCGACGCCGTACGCCGCATCGTCCGCTCGCTGGAGTCCAGCGGGGCCGACACACGCTCGCTGCTCTCGGACAACGCCCTGCGCTACCTGTTCGGGGCGTCATGAACCTCCGCGGCGACGAGAACGCGGCAGCGGGCCGGGGCCTTCCCGTCACCACCGCGCCACCCGGCCTGCGTCCGGGCGCCGTCATCGGTGTGGCCGCCACCAGCGCCTGGGCCGCCGGGCGCTTCCCCGGCCGCACCCGCAGGAGCGTCGCGGCGCTGGAAGAGGCACTGAACCACCCGGTACGGCTCGCGCCCGAGAGCCGGTACGCCGGCTCGATCGCCGGGACGGGGCGCGAGCGCGCCCGCGCGCTGCTCGACCTGTACGCCGACCCCGAGGTCGGCGCCGTGTTCACGACCATCGGGGGCAACAACTCCAACGACCTGCTGGAGCACCTGGACGAGCTCGCCGGCCTGCCGCCCAAGATCCTGATCGGCTACAGCGACAACACCGCACTGCTGCTGGGCTGCCAGGCGCTCACCGGGACGACCGTCTTCTACGGGCCGGCCCTGCTCCCGCAGTTCGGCGAGTGGCCCCGGCCCTACCCGGAGACGGTCGAGCACCTGCGGCACACCCTGACGGCGGGCACGGGCGGCGTCTGGCCGTTGCCCGACTGGTGGACCCAGCCGTACGGGGACTGGGCCGCCGCCGACGAGCAGGAGCGGCCCCGCCACCCCGGCAGCGCCTACGTGCTGCGCCCCGGGTCCGCCGACGGCGTGCTCTTCGGCGGGAACATCCCCACGCTCGGCTTCCTCGCGGGCACCCGGTGGTTGCGTCCGCCCGCGGGCCCGACGGTGCTGTGTCTGGAGGGCACCGAGGACGGCGCCGGCATCGCGGCGTTCCAGCGCAGTCTCACGCAGCTGCGCCACCTGGGGATCGCCGAACGGGCGGTGGCGGTGCTGGTCGGCCGGACGCCCGGAGGGCCGTTCGGGGCCGAGCACACCGAGGCGCTGCACCGCATCCTCCTCGACGCCTTCCCCGGCGACGTACCCATCGTGATGGACCTGCCGTTCGGGCACACGGACCCGATGCTCACCGTTCCGCTCGGGGCGGCGGCCCGCGTGGAGGCACACGGCGAACGGCCCGTGATCCGCGTCCCGGGCCCGACCGTCGCCCCGGCCGCCGAGCCGACGAGCACGCACGGGAAGGAAGCCCCATGT
The DNA here is from genome assembly GCF_040682635.1 of Streptomyces sp. NPDC051133. Lineage (NCBI taxonomy): Bacteria > Bacillati > Actinomycetota > Actinomycetes > Kitasatosporales > Streptomycetaceae > Streptomyces > Streptomyces sp. NPDC051133. The sequence continues at coordinate 92,863 of NZ_JBFBBK010000012.1, read as the reverse complement.
CGCTCCTGAAGGACCTCGTCTCACTGCCCCGCCCCGCCAGGACCCTCCTGGCCCTGGGCGCGGTCAACAACATCGGCTCCGGGCTGGTGCTGCCGTTCCTCGTGATCTACGTCCACCAGGTCAACGGCCTCGGCCTCGCCACCGCGCTGCACGCCGTGTCGGTGACGTCGGCAGCGGTGATCGCCGGCGGACTGCACGCGGGCCGGCTCGCCGACCGGATCGGCGCGCGCCGCGCGGCCGGACTGCACATGTTCCTCAGCGCCCTGGGCGTGACCGGGTTCGCGGTCTCCTCCCAGGGCTGGCAGTTCCTGCTGTCCGCGGCGGTCTGGGGACTCGGTCTGGGCGGCTCGTCGGCGTGGAACGCCATGCTCGCCGCCGCCGTGCCCGCCGAGTCCCACCCGGTGGTGTTCGGCGCGAGCTTCACCCTCGCCAACGCCGCCATGGGCATCGGCGGCCTGCTCGGCGGCGTGGTGGCGAGCGTCTCCCACCCGTTGTCGTTCCGGCTGCTGTACGGCGCCGACGCGCTGAGCTATCTCGGGGTGGCGCTCGTGATGTTCCTGCGACGCGACGGCGACACCGCGCAGGACGAACCGGCCGCCGCCACCACCGCGCAGAAGCGGCCGGCCGGCTACCGGCAGGTGCTCACCCATGGCCCGTTCCTGCTGGTCCTGGCCCTGGGCATGGCGCTCTACTTCGTCTCGTACGGGCAGCTGGAGGCGGGCCTGCCCGCGTTCCTGGTGGCGCACACCGGCATCGGCCCCTCCGATCTGGCGATCCTGTTCGCCGTCGACACCGCGGGTGTGATCGGTGCCCAACTGGCGCTGCACGAGCTGATCAAGCGCAGGCGGCACACCCACACGCTCGCCCTGGCCGCGGCCGCCTGGGCCGTGAACTGGGTGCTCGTGCTGTGTGCCGCGGGCATCGGCCACCGCGGCGCGCAGCTCGCCGTGCTGATCGCCGCGATGGTGCTGTTCGCCGTCGCCGAGACCCTGTTCGCGGCCGGGATGCCCTCGCTGGTGAACTCGCTGGCCCCCGCACACCTGCGCGGCCGCTTCAACGCGGCCTGCGGAGTCGCCACGTCACTCGGTTTCGTGACCGGGCCGCTGGCCGCCGGCGTGCTGGTGGGCAGCGGAGCCGGAACGGCGTTCGTCGCCGGGCTGGCCGTGCTGAGCGGCCTGGCGCTGCTCGTGCTGATCGCCACGACGGGGCTCCTCGGCCGTGCCGCCGTCGCCGCGTCGGCCGCGCCGCAGGGCCTGGCCGTCCCCCAGGAGGCCGGTGCATCAGAGCCCGCCCCCGCCTGAACTCCACGGCCATGAGCGACCAGAGAGGCTTCCATGACATCCATCCTCCAACTCCAGGACGAACTCGCTCAGTTCACCGCCGCCGACCCGGATGACTCGGTCACGCTCGCCTACCTCGCCACGGGCGGCATCGACCCGGGCCGACTCCACACCGCTCTCACCTCGCTCGCCCGGCGCCACCCGGTGCTCCGGGCGGCCGAGGCCCCCGTCGTCCACGACACGCCCGGCGCGGGCTGGGAGGCGGTGGACACGGCCCTCAAGAGGGCGGAGAGCCACGCGGCCCCGCCCTTCGAGCTCGACGGCGGCCCTCTGCTGCGCGCCGACCTCCACCGCTGGCCGGGCGGTGCCCTCCTGCTCGTCCACGTCCACCGGTCGGCCGTGGGCGGCCCGTCGCTCACCGTCCTGGAGGCGGAGCTCGAAAGTCTGTACGGCGCCGCGGGGCCGGTGTCCCCCGTCGAACCCGGTGCCGGGCCGGCCCTGGACCCGGACGCCGAGAACGCCGCGAGCACGGCGTGGCGAGACCACCTCGCGGGCGTCGGGGCCCTGCACTGGCCGGGGCTGCCGGCATCGCCGGGCCGGCCCGCCGCTGTGCGGGTCCCCCTCGACCGCCGGACGCTCGACGGGCTGCTGAGCAGGGCCGGGGCCACGCACCCGCGGGTCACGCCGGCGGCGGCGGTCTTCGCCGTGTACGGCCTGGCGGTGGCCCGGTTCACCGGGCAGCGGGACTTCTGCGTGGGGCTGTCGGTGCCCGTGCGGACCGACCCCGGCCGGCAGGAGGCCATCGGCGCGTCGGCCGGTCTCGTGCCGGTGCGCGTCCGCGTGGGGGAGTCCGGCACGGACGCCGGCCTCCGCTCCGTGCTCGACTCGGCCGCCTTCGCCGTACGCCACCAGGGGCTGGGGTACGCGAAGATACGCGCCTGCGCCCCGCAGGACACCGCGCCCCTGCTGCGGACGGTGTTCTCGCAGTGGCCGAGGTGCGCCTCGCGCACGCTGCGTCTCGACGGCGCCGAACTGGCCCCGGCGCGGCTGAAGCCCCGCACCAGCCCCTTCGACGTCACGGCCGAGGTCGTCGACCCCGTACGGGCCGACGGACTGCTCCACCTCGACCTGAGCGCCGACCCCACCGTCGTCGACGGTGACGCCCTGAACGAACTCGCCGCCGCATTCCGGCGCACCGCCCGAGAACTCACCGCCCAGGAGGTCAGCGGATGACCAGCGACACCCCGCTCGTCTCCCCGGAGGAGATCCTCTCCGCGGAGGTGGCCAAGGACCCGGCCGCCTTCTTCGCGGGACTGCGCACCCACGATCCGGTGCACTGGAACGAGCCGACCCGCAGCTGGTACGTCACCCGGCACGCGGACGTCGAGGCGCTGCTCCTGGAGCCCGCCCTGGGCGCCCGGGACAAGACCGAGATGCTCGCCTCGATGAGTGAGGACATGCGCGCGGCCTTCGAGCCCGTCGAGCGGTTCCTCGGCAAGTGGCTGGTCTTCGCGGACCCGCCGTACCAGCTCAGGGCCCGCAAGGCGCTCCAACGGGCGTTCACCCCGCGCAGCCTCCACCCGTTCGCCGCGACCGTCCGGGCCCACGCGGAGCAGGCCGTACGGGCTCTGCGCCCCGGCGAACAGGACCTGTTCCAGCAGGTGGCACGGCCGTACGCGCTCACCACGATCTGCGCGTTCCTCGGCATCGAGGACGCCGAGCGGGCCGACGTGCTGGCCTGGTCGGACGCGCTGATCGGCTATCTGAGCATGCCGGCCCTGCGCAAGGAGACCGCCCTGGCCGCGGGGAGCGCGGTGAACGGGCTCACCCGCTACGTCACCGGGACCGTGCTGCCCCGCGCCGCCGGTCCGATGGCCGCGCTGCTCGGTGACCTGCACGCCGGCGGCGAGCTCGACGACGTCGAGGTCACCGCGATGTTCGCCCAGCTGCTGACCGGCGGCGCCGAGCCGGTGGCCACCGCCGCAGCCGTCGGCATGGCCTGCCTGCTCGCCGCACCCGAGCAGCACCGGGCGCTGCGCACCGGCGACGTACCCTACGCCGCCGCGGTCGAGGAAGCCCTGCGCTACGCATCCCCCTTCAACTTCGCCCCCCGCACGGCCCTGCGGGACTTCGGATTCGCCGGGCACCGGATCACACGCGGCCAGCGTGTCGTGCTGGTCCTCGCGGCGGCCGACCGCGACCCGGAGGTCTTCACGGACCCCGACCGGTTCGACATACGGCGCACCGGCGCCCGCCATGTCGCCTTCGGCCGCGGCGGGCACTTCTGCCTCGGCGCCGCACTGGCCCGGATGGAGATCGAGGCACTGTTCCGGGCGCTCGACGAGCGGCACCCGGGCCTGCGCGGCGGTTCGCCCGCGATGGTCCGCGAGCCCGCCTTCGGCGTCACGTCCGTCTCCGCGATCCCCTGCCTGGTCTGACCCCCCCCCGACTTCCCGCCCGTACCGAGGTGAATCCATGCACTCCCGGCTCATCCGCTCCACCTTCCTCGACTTCTTCTCCGAACGCGGCCACGAGCTCGTACGGTCGTCCTCCCTCGTCCCGGACGACCCGACGCTGCTCCTCGCCAACGCCGGCATGAACCAGTTCAAGCCCTACTACCTGGGCGAGACACCGCCGCCGTACCCGCGGGCCGTGTCGGTCCAGAAGTGCGCCCGCACCTCCGACATCGAGAACGTGGGACGCACCGCCCGCCACGGCACGTTCTTCGAGATGCTCGGCAACTTCTCGTTCGGCGACTACTTCAAGGCCGACACGATCGCGTACGCCTACGAGCTCGTCACCCAGGGCTTCGGGCTCGACCCGGAGCGGCTGTGGGCGACGGTCTACCTCGACGACGACGAGTCGATCCGCTGCTGGGAACGCGTCGGCATCCCCGCGGAGCGCATCCAGCGGCTCGGCAAGGAGGACAACTTCTGGTCGATGGGCGTACCCGGACCCTGCGGGCCCAACTCCGAGCTCTACTACGACCGGGGCCCGGCGTTCGGCCCGGACGGCGGCCCCGCCGTCAACGACGAGCGGTACATGGAGATCTGGAACCTCGTCTTCATGCAGTTCGGGCGCGGCGAGGGCGAGGGCAAGACCGACTACCCGATCCTCGGTGAGCTGCCGATGAAGGGCATCGACACCGGCATGGGCCTGGAGCGGCTCGCTATCCTGCTGCAGGACGTCGAGAACGTCTGCCAGACGGACCTGCTGGCCCCCACCCTGCACACCGTCCAGGAGCTCGCCGGGCGCGGCTACCCCGGCAGCGGCACCGAGAAGATGTCCTTCGAGGTGATCACCGAGCACGCCCGCGCCATCGCCTTCCTCGTCGCGGACGGCGTACTGCCCTCGGGCGAGGGCCGCGGTTACATCCTGCGCCGGCTGATGCGCCGCTCCGTCCGTCACGGACGGCTGCTCGGCATCGAGGGGCCGCTGCTGCCCGCGGTCACCGCGAGCGTCGTGGAGAACCTGGGCGGGGTCTGGACCGAACTGGCCGACCAGGCCGGACTGATCGAGCAGGTGGTCCGGGCCGAGGAGGAGTCCTTCGGCCGTACGCTGCGACAGGGTGCCAAGCTGCTCGACGCGGCCGTACGGCGGGCCCACGAGGAGAAGTCGGCCAGGCTGTCCGGCGAGACCGCCTTCGAACTCCACGACACCTTCGGCTTCCCCGTCGAACTGACCCTGGAGGCCGCGCACGACGCGGGCCTCGCCGTCGACGAGGAACGCTTCGCCACCCTGCTCGCCGCCCAGCAGCAGCGGGCCAAGAGCGGCGGCAAGGCGCGGACCGCGGCCGCGCTGCGGCGTCAGGAGGCGTACCGCGAACTGGTCGCCCGGCACGGGCGGACGGACTTCGTCGGCCACGAGCGGCTCACCGCCGAGACCGCCGTGCTCGCCCTGCTCGACGACGGTCGTCGGGTGCCGGCCGCCGCCGAGGGCCAGGAGATCGAACTCGTCCTGGCCGCCACGCCGTTCTACGCCGAGCGCGGCGGGCAGGTCGGCGACAGCGGTGTACTGCGCACCGCCGACGGCGCTCGCGTGGAGATCACCGACACCCGGGGCGGCCTGCCCGGCTTCCACGTCCACACCGCCCGGGTCGTCGAGGGCGAGATCCGCTCCGGTGACACGGCCGAAGCCGCTGTCGACGCACGGCGCCGCGCCTCGATCGCCCGCTCCCACTCGGCCACGCACGTCCTGCACGCGGTCGTCCGGGAACTGCTCGGCGACCACGCGGCCCAGCACGGATCCCTCGTCGACGACGGCCGGCTCCGCTTCGACTTCGTCCACTTCTCGGGCCTGTCGCAGGACCAGTTGGGCGAGATCGAGGCCCGGGTCAACGAGCGGCTGCTCGCCGACCCGGAGGTCCGGGTCTGGTACGCCGACCGCGCCGAGGCCGAACGGGCCGGTGCCCTGGCCCTGTTCGGGGAGAAGTACGAGGACACCGTGCGCATCGTCGACATCGGTGACTTCTCGCGCGAGCTGTGCGGCGGCACGCACGTCACGCACGGCTCCCAGGTGGGCGCGTTCCGCATCGCGGGCGAGTCGTCGGTGGGCTCCAACCTCCGCCGCATCGAGGCGTGGACGGGGCAGGAGGCGCTGCGCTCCGCGGACCGCGAGCGCCGGCTGCTGCGCGACCTCTCGGCGCTTGTCGGCACGCGCCCCGAGGACGCGCACGACGCCCTGGCCAAACGGCTCGACCAACTGGCCCGCGCGCAGGCCGAGGTCGAGCGGATGAGGGGCAACGAGCTGACCTCGATGGCCGCCGGACTCGCGGAGAAGGCCGAGGTCGTCCCCGGCGGCCTGCTGGTGGTCACTCGCGTGGAGGGGGTGGACGGCCAGGAGCTGCGCCGCCTCGCCTCCACGGTGGCGCTGCGGATCGCCTCCGGCCTCGGTGTGGTCGTCCTCGGAACCACGGAAGGAGACAAGGCGATGCTGGCCGCCGCGGTCGGCAGCCACTTGCGCGAACAGGGCGTGGCGGCGCGCGACGTCCTCGTCGAGGCGGCCGCGGTCATCGGCGGCGGCGCCGGCGGCAAGGGGCCCCTCGCCAGCGCGGGCGGCCGGCGAGCCGCCGGGCTGGGTGACGCCCTGACCACGGCCCGTGCCGCGGCCTCGACGCTCCTGAGCAGGAGCGCGCTGTGACGGCCGTGGAGGCGGGGACGCGACCGCGCGCGGCCCTGTCCGGTGCCGCCGTCGCGGGGACCACCGGCGGTGTCGACGTGCACGGCACGCTGGCAGCGCTGTTCCGGCTGGCCGGGGCGAGGCACCGGTTCATCGCCCATGCCCCGCAGGGCCGTACCGACCTGGCGAGCTCCCTGCGCGGGCACGGGCTGAGGCAGGCGGCGAAGTCGATCGTGCTGCGCGTGGCGTACGGCAAGCGCAAGCGGCGGTACGTCCTCGCGGTGGTCGCCGGCGACCGCAGGGTCGACCTCGCCGCGGTCGCGGACCTCATGGGCGGCACGGAGGCGTCCTTCGCCGTACGGGACGTGGCCGAGGAACTGACGGGCAGCGTGAGCGGGTCCATCGCGCCGTTCGCGCTCTGCTCGACCGAGTTGGAGGTCCTGGTGGACGAGGAGTTGACCACGCTCGACACGATCTACTTCAATACGGGACGGCTCGACATGTCGGTCGAGCTCGCGGTGTCGGACTACCTGGAACTGGCCCGCCCCGCCGTCGCCGCCATCGCACAACGCTGAGCGGCCGTGCCCCGGCCCGGCGGTGGGTGGTGCGAACCCTCCTGGGCCGGGGAACCCCCGGTCCGGTCAGATCCAGCCGCGCTCGCTCGCCCTGACGCCCGCCTCGAAACGGCTGCGTGCCCCCAGACGGGCCGTGATGTCGGACATCAGCCGGCGGACACTGCGGACGGAGATCGCCAGCTGTTTGCCCGCCGCTTCGTCGGTCATCCCGGAGGCGAGCAGGCGGAGCAGCTCCCGCTCCAGGGTGCTGGGTCCGTCGTCGTCCGGCCGCTCGACCGCTCCCAGCGGTCGCGCCGATTCCCAGATCCTCCCGTAGAACGCCAGCAGAGCGACGACGACGCTGGGCTCGCGCACCACCAGAGCACCCTTGGCAGAGTTTTTCGGGTCAATAGGAAGAACGGCAAGGTTCTGATCGATGATGATGACGCGCATCGGCAGCACAGGGAATGTGCGCACTTCGCCGCCGAACTCATTCAGCCAGGCCGCGTACCGGCGGGTGGGGAGATGATTACGGACACTGTCCAGATACACGGTCCGGATCGTGACCCCGCGCTTCACGATCTTCTCGTCGAGCGCCTTGCTGGCCTCCATGCTCTCCATGGTGAGCGCGGCTCTCGGTATCAGCGCGAGCACTTCGGAACGGGCCTCGTTCGAGACCTCCTCGAGGAACATCCGGACGGAATCGAGGCCGTGGAGGTATTCGACGCTGCCGCCGCCGTAACCCGCTCGCTCACGTTCGAACTCGGCGACGAGGTCGGCGACCGCCGCGCGGCCTTCCTCCAGTTTCTTCTGCCGGTCCAGAAGTTCTTGCTGCTGTGCCGAGATGAGGCCGCCCAGCGCGATGCTGGGCTTCACGGCGACGATGGCCGCCGGATCCTCCCAGGACGGCCGGACCAACGCCGTGGCGGCGAGCTCGTCCAGTCCCTGCCGGACTTCGTCCTCGGTGAGCCCCAGCTCGCCGGCCAGGTCGGAGACCCCCCACTGATGGTTTCTGATCATGGCGCGGTAAACCAGCTCGGCAAGGTTACCGATGCCCAGACACGAAAGAGAGGCCTGCGCCCCTTCCTCGGGAACAGTCTCAGTCATTAGTATCCCCCCTAACACCTATTTCAGTCATTTGTTGTACCGTCTGGCTGGCGAACTGGCCCCGTACGCGAGAAATGCGAGACGATATCTCCATGCATGCAACCGTACTGATGGTGAATCGAGTCGAAGAGCCGGCAGTCGCCCGGGAAGAAGAGAGAGTTCGAGTCCGCTCATGCGTCATGGAGTTCCTGAAGGGGAACTTGCTCGGTAATCTTCAGCACGCTTATTCACAGCCCGCCGCAAATGGCTTAGACATCATCCTCTTCTTCAACTCGGCAACACCCGGAGAGGCGCTGCTGCAGACCCGGCACATAGCCGATGTTCTTCGCGGGGAAGTCCTTGGTTTCGCGGAGGGCTGGCGTGTGGAATGCAAGGCTCCCTAGCTCCTCCCAGGTGGCCGGGTGATTCCCCGGGGTCCGGCTCGAATCCGTTGCGGTACCCGTCATTCTACAGTTTGTCCGAACCGTCGAATAAGGTGATAAATCATCCTTGCGCGCGGTCCGGGCCGTCATTTTCTCTATTCAGGGTCTGGCGAGCACCCTTTCGCGTTCCACCCTGGAGGGATCGCCCTGCACGGAGGCGGGCTCTCCTGAGCGGCGGAATCCGAATCGCCGGCAGAACCTCGACCGTGCCGCTCCAGGACCCGTCCCGGCCCTGGGCCGCGAACTGACGCGCCCGTGCCCCGCCGGCCGCGTTCCCGGCCCGCTCTTCCGCCAGAAGGAATCCGGCTCCGCGGCGGCCTGTTCGTACGTCTCGGGGAAGGCGACCGGAGCCGCCGGATCCCGCAGCGCCGACAGCCGCAGCGCCTTCACCTCACGCCACTCGTCTGCGCGTAGCGGACGGATTTCGTCACGCGGTACCTGACCCATGCAGCCGCATGTTAGTGCCCTGGACCTCGCGTCGCGGTGGACGCCCACTGGTGCTTGCCGCACCCGCGGGAGACGCGCACGGAGAGCTTCCCGCGACCGGACAGCACCTCATGCGGGCCCACTGGAACCGTCCCTGCGCGGACACTCGTCCTCCGTGCAACATGTTCAGCGTCAGCGCATACTTCACCGGCCCCCTGACCTCATCGGTTCGCCAACTGCTCGATTTCGCCTGGACGCAGACCCGAGCCTGCGCATTCGCCATCGCCCTTCTGTCCGGTGTGGCGGTGTCCACCCTGCTGCCCGGCCTGCCGGTGGCCCGGTACGACCTGCTCGTGGTCTACGGCGTGCTGCTCACCATGCTGTTCTGGCTGCGCGGCTGGGAGAGCGGGCGGGATATCGCTGTCATCACCGTCTGCCACGTCATCGGCCTGGCTTTCGAGCTGGTGAAGGTGTCCCTCGGCTCGTGGAGCTACCCGGAGCCGGCCGTGCTGAAGTTCGCCGGCGTACCGCTGTACGGAGGGTTCCTCTACGCGGCCGTCGGCAGCTACATCTGCCGGGCCTGGCATCTCTTCGACCTCGAACTGACCCGCTACCGGCCCAGGGCGACAGCGGCGGTGGCCGCGGCCATCTACCTCAACTTCTTCAGCCATCATTGGCTGCCCGATGCGCGCTGGCCGTTGGCCGGACTGCTGGTGGCCGTCACCGCGGGCACCTCCGCGCGGTTCACGGTGCGCGGAGTACGCCGCCACATGCCGCTGGCGTTGTCGTTCGTCCTGATCGGCTTCTTCCTGTGGGTGGCGGAGAACCTCGCCACCTATGTGGGCGCGTGGCGTTACCCCTACCAGCTCCACGGCTGGCAGCCGGTCAGCGTCGAGAAGTTCGGCGCCTGGTCCCTGCTGATCAGCATCACGGTCGTCCTGGTGGCCGCCGTCCGGCCGAGCACGGCCCAACGACCTGGGCAACCGATCCACCGGGCCAAGGCCTGACGGGCCGAAGGCCTCGCTTCCGCCTCGTTCGCATCGTGCCGGGCCGGTGGAGAGGAAGCATGCGGGGGTGCGGCTGGTCGGTGGACAACGGTTTGAGTGGCGGTGTGTCCCCGGGGCCATGTCATGACGGGCGTGGCTTGATCGTCGCGCGGTCCCGGATGTGGGGCCGGATGGATCAGCCGGCGCCCGTGGCGCACTCCGGGTGGGTGGCGCGGGCCGTTCGACGAGGAGTGGTGATGGTGGGACTGGCTCCGCTGCGTGCGGTGAGGTAACGACGGGGTGCGGGGGGTGGGCGGTCACGTGGTGTGGCGCGGCGCGCCGGTCTGCTGCTCGCCACCGCCGTGCTCCCGGCGGCAGCGCTGGTGCTGCCCACGGCGACGTCCGCCGCGGCAGCACCCATCACCGACACCTTCACCGCAGGCGCCGACCAGCCGTTCACCGTCCCGGCCGGCGTGACCCAACTGACCGTCACAGCCACCGGGGCCGCAGGTCACAACGGGTCCAACGGCGGCGCGGGCGGGGCAGGCGCCACCGTCAGCGGCACGGTCACCGTGACGCCCGGCAGCACCCTCTACGTCAACGTGAACACCGGTGGCGGCGGTAGCCCGGTCTTCATCCCGGGCGGCTCCGGCGGTGGTTCCAGCGACCTGCGCACGTGCAGTTCGGCGGACGCCGGTTGCGTGCTGACCGGCGTCCCCGGCACCGACCCCCGCCTCATCGTCGCCGCCGGTGGCGGAGGAGGAGGCAGCGGTTTCCTCGGATTCAGCGTCCCCGAGGCCAAGGGCGGCGCTGCCGGAGACACCGGAGAGCCCGGCGGCGACAGACTGAACAGCGGCAAGGGTGGCGGTGGCGGCACTCAGACAGCCGGCGGAGCCGGAGGAGCCGTCTGTCCGGCCGGCGGTACCTCCGGCACCATGGGCCAGGGCGGTGCCGGCGGTGAGGGCGGTGGCGCCTTCGGCGGAGGTGGCGGAGGTGCCGGTTGGTTCGGCGGCGGAGGCGGCGGAGGCTGCAACGAAATCGACGGCCCGCCCCTTCCCATCGCCTACGGGCCCGGTGGTGGCGGTGGCGGGTCGAACTTCGTCCCCTCAGGCGGTAGTTCCGGACCCGCGTCCGGGCCGGCGCAGCTGACCATCACCTACGAGGTGCCCCCCGCGAACTGCGCGACCGCCACACCCACCATCACGGGCACGAACGGAAACGACCGCCTGACCGGCACCCCCGGCAACGACGTGATCTTCGCGCTCGGCGGTAACGATGTCGTCAACGGCGCCGGAGGCAATGACCTCATCTGCGGCGGCCCGGGGAACGACACGCTCAGCGGCAACGCCGGCAACGACCGCATCGAAGGCGGCACCGGCAACGACACCATCAACGGCGACGACAACGACGACACCCTCATCGGTGGTGACGGCAACGACCAGATCAACGGCGGCGCCGGCAACGACACCCTTCTGGGCAACAACGGCAACGACACCCTGAACGGCGGCACCGGCACCAACACCAACGACGGCGGTCCCGGCCACAACACCTGCACCAACCCCGCCACCGGCCCCGGCTGCTGATCCCTCCGTCACGGTGGTCTGACGGACAGCGCACACAAGAACGGCCCCTGACCGGTTCAGCCGGTCAGGGGCCGTTCAACCACACGGCCGGACGTGGAGTTCGAACCCACGGCTACTCGCTCCACAGAGCTGAAGGCCTCAGCGTGGACGCCGTCGATGACTGGCTGGACGACCGGGCCGAATCCCTCGCGACGCACAGTCTCCACGACCTGCTCGTCACCCTGCGCCGCTCCATCGAGCACGCTCAGCGCAGGGACAAGGCCGAAGCCATGGACGTGATCTTCGCCCAGCGGCGCGAGGCGGCCGCCTGCGAAGCTTGATCGAAATCCTTTGGCCCCCTGTTTGGCCCACGAACACGACAGAAGCCGCATACGAAAACTCGTATGCGGCCTCTGACCTGTGTCGGGGTGGCGGGATTTGAACCCACGACCTCTTCGTCCCGAACGAAGCGCGCTGCCAAGCTGCGCTACACCCCGATGTCGCTGCTTGTCGCGGCGACGTCGTTTACTTTAGCCCACCGGTGGCCGTAGACGAAATCCGGTTCAGAGGGGGCGGCGGGTCGGGGTCGGGCGGACGTGGTCCAGGACGACGAGGAGGAGGGCCAGGGCGTACATCGCGAGGCCCAGGAGGAGAGCGTTGGCCAGGGCGCTGCGGTAGCCGTGGGCGGCCACGTCCAGGAAGGGGTAGAGGTAGCGGGCCGCGTCGGATGGGCCGAGGACGGCCGCTCGGCCGAGGGTGAAGGCCAGGTAGGCCAGGGGGTAGACCATCCAGGTCGCTGCCTGGCGCAGGTGCAGGCGGGCGGCGGGGGTGAGCAGCAGCCAGTCCAGCACGACCGCCGTCGGGACCAGCGTGTGGAGCACCTGGAGGGCCGCCCACTGGGCGTGCCAGCGCTCCGGGGGCGTCGTGGCGCCGGTCATCGAGAACGGGGGCGTCGTGTGGGCCAGAAGCAGGTGGTACACCAGCGCGCTGATCACCGCGTACAGGAGTGTGGCGCCTGTTACGGCGGACGGCAGCGGGCGGCGCGCCCGCCGGGCTCTGTTGGCCGACAGGAACATGACCACGGCCAGCAGGATGCTCGTCTGGACGCTGAAGTAGCTCAGCATCCTGGCCGGGGTGGCCAGGAGGAGCTCCAGCGCGATGCCGGCCACCGCGGCCAGCGCGGTCAGCAGGCGGAAGACGGCGGTGAGGGGGCGGCGGACCGGGGGCACCACCGCCGCGGCCGGGACCGGGGAGGGCAGCAGCAGGGGCGGGCCCGGGACCGCGGGCAGGTCCGGGATGTCCCTGGGTATCGGGGCGGTCATGCCCTCACGCTAGGAAGGGGTGAGGGTGGGGGCCATGTGGAGTAGCCCGGGTGGGTGACGGCGCCCGGCGGTCTCCCGGTGCCGGCGCTCCGTGCCCGGCCGGGGCTCGCCTTCCGGACCCGGTGGTCTGCGGTGCCCGGCGGTCCCGGCGGCGCGCCCTCTCGTCTGCCCGTCCGCCCCTTTACTCCCGCTCCACCAACGTCAGCAGCGTCGCCTCCGGAGGGCAGGCGAAGCGGACCGGGGTGTAGCGGTTGGTGCCGCAGCCCGCTGAGACGTGGAGGTAGGACGTGCGGCCCTCGGCCGTGTGGGTGGAGAGGCCCTTCACCCGCTCCGTGTCCAGGTCGCAGTTGGTGACCAGGGCGCCGTAGAAGGGGATGCAGAGCTGGCCGCCGTGCGTGTGGCCGGCCAGGACCAGGGGGTAGCCGTCCGCCGTGAAGGCGTCCAGGGTGCGCAGGTACGGGGCGTGGACCACGCCCATGGAGAAGTCGTACGACCCCGTCGGGCCGCCCGCGACCCGGGCGTAGCGGTCGCGCTTGATGTGCGGGTCGTCCAGGCCGGTCAGCTCGATCGACACGCCCTCGACCTTCAGCACGCCCCGCGTGTTCGTCAGGTTCAGCCAGCCCGCCGCGTCGAAGCCGTCGCGCAGGTCCTCCCACGGGTTGTGGACGGCGCCGACGGCCGGCGGGTTGCCGTTCAGGCCGTGACGGCCGCTCGTCTTCTCCAGCAAGTAGCGAGCGGGGTTGCGGAGTTTGGGGCCGTAGTAGTCGTTGGAGCCGAAGACGTAGGCGCCGGGGAACTCCATCAGGGGACCGAGGGCGTCCAGGACCTCCGGCACGCCCTCCGGGTCCGACAGGTTGTCGCCCGTGTTGATCACGAAGTCGGGGCGCAGGCCCGCCAGCGCCTGCAGCCAGCGCTGCTTCTTGCGCTGGCCGCTCACCATGTGGATGTCGGAGACCTGGAGCATGCGCAGGGGCCGCATGCCGGGCGGCAGGACCGGGACCGTCACCCGTCGCAGGCGGAAGGAGCGGGCCTCGAAGCCCGCCGCGTACGCCAGCCCGGCGGCGCCTGCCGCCATGATTCCCAGGGGTACTCCGTATCGCGCGCGCATACGACCATCGTGTCAGACCCCGAGAGCCGCCGAGACCGCGCGGCTTCTAAATCAACGGGCGTTCGCGGTGCCGCACCTGCGACAATCGTTCCCATGACCACCACGCTCAAGTCGAAGCTGCACGACGACCTCAACGCCGCGATCAAGGAGCGCGACGAGCTCCGCTCCTCGACGCTCCGGCTGACGCTCGCCGCGATCACCAAGGAGGAGGTCGCGGGCAAGGAGAAGCGGGAGCTCTCCGACGACGAGGTCCTCAAGGTGATCACCCGTGAGGCGAAGAAGCGCCGTGAGGCAGCCGATGCCTTCGCGCTGGGTGGTCGTGCCGAGTCGGCCGAGCGGGAGAAGGCGGAGGGCGAGGTGCTCGCCGAGTACCTGCCCAAGCAGCTGTCCGACGACGAGCTGAACGCGATCGTCGCCCAGGCCGTCGAGGAGGCGAAGGCGGCCGGTGCCGAGGGGCCGCGGGCCATGGGTGCCGTCATGAAGATCGTGAACCCGAAGGTGGCCGGTCAGGCCGAGGGCGGCCGGGTCGCCGCCGCGGTGAAGAAGCTGCTTCAGGGCTGACCGCGCAGGGATCCACAGGGACCCATGCAGGGATCCACAGGACCCACGCAGGGATCCACAGGGATCCATAAAGATCCACGCAGCGATACGGCGGCGGGGCCGCGCTCCTCTCACGAAGAGCGCGGCCCCGCTGTCGTACGTCCGGCGTCCGGCGTCCGGCGTCCGGCGTCCGGCGTTCAACGTCCGTGCGTACGGGGTGGCCGGGCGCTAGCCCCGCCGGCCCCCGTTCCCGTGGCCGGGGAGACCGCCGTTGCCCTGGCCCTGGATGAAGTTCCCGGGGAGGGAGAACGTCGGCGCGGGGACCGTGCCACCCGTGGTGCCACCGGCGTCACCCGTGGTGCCGCCGTCAGTGGTGCCCCCGTCCGTCAGTCCGCCGATCAGTCCCCCGATCACCTGACCCGTCGTGTCCCCGTTGTCCCCCCCTCGGCCTTTTCCCTGGCCGTCCCCGGAGTTGTCGTCGGGGATGTCGACCAGGTTGAAGTCCTCCACGGGCTTGCCCTCCAGGGCGCCGTTCATCATGTCGCGCCAGATCGGGCCGGGGACCTCACCACCGAACACCTTGTCGTGCGGGACACCGCCGATGGAGATGTTGATCATCTTGCGCTTGTGCTGCGGGTCGCCGACCCACACCGCGCCCGCCATGTTCGGGGTGTAACCGACGAACCAGGCCGCGAAGCGCTCGTCCGTCGTACCGGTCTTGCCCGCGCTCGGCCGGTCGTCGAGGCCGGCCTCCTGACCCGTGCCGTCCTCGACCACGCCCTTCAGGAGCGTGCTGACGGTGTCCGCGGTCTTCTCCGACATCGCGCGCGAGCAGGTGGACTTCGGCACCCCCAGGGACCGCACCTCGCTGCCGACCCTCCGGGTGATCGACTCGATGGCGACCGGGGTGCAGTACGTACCGCGCGAGGCGAAGGTGGCGTACGCGCTCGCCATCGTCAGCGGGGACATCTCCTGGGTGCCCAGCGCGATCGAGGGGGCCTGGTCGATCTTGCGGCCGTCCGCGCGCGCCACGCCCATCTTCTTCGCCATGTCGATGACCGGGCAGATGCCGATGTCGCTGATCAGCTGCACGTAGTAGGTGTTGACCGACTTGGCGGTCGCCTCCTTCATGCCGTACGGGCCGTGCTCCGACTCGTTCTCGTTCGTCAGCTTGGCGGGCTTGCGCGGGTCGTTGCGCCAGGTCCTGCCGTTGCACGCGGTGACCGGGCTCGGGTACGGCATCTGGTACGGCGAGGAGTACTCCTGCGCCGGAGACTTGCCGCCCTCGATCGCGGCCGCCGCGACGATCGGCTTGAACGTCGAACCGGGCTGGTAGCCGGCGCCGCCGCCCATGTCCTGGTTGACGGACAGGTTGATCTGCGTCTCGTTCGGGCCGAAGCCGTACGGGCGGGACTGGCCCATGGCGAGGATCTTGCCGGTGCCGGGCTCGACGATGGAGGCGGCCGTGGCCACGGCGTCGGACTTGTAGACGTGGTCCTTGACGGAGTTCTGCACGGACTGCTGGGCCTGCGGGTCCAGCGTCGTACGGATCGTCAGGCCGCCCTGGTTCCAGAGCTTCGCCCGCGCCTCCTTGGTCTTGCCGAAGACCGGGTCGGTCAGGACCGTGTCGCGCACGTAGTCGCAGAAGAAGCCCGCGCCCTTGACCGCGGTGATGCAGCCGTTCTTGGGCCGGCTGGGGTGCAGACCGAGCGCCTTCTGCTTGGCCTGCTCGGCCTCCTTCTGGGAGATGTCGCCGACCTCGGCCATGCGCTGCAGCACGGTGTTGCGCCGCTTCGTGGCCTCCGCCTCGTCGTTGACCGGGTCGTAACGGCTCGGGGACTGCACGATGCCGGCCAGCAGCGCCGATTCCTGCAGGTTCAGGTCCTTGGCGTGCTTGGAGAAGTAGCGCTGGGCGGCAGCCTCGACGCCGTACGCCTGCTCGCCGAAGAAGGTGATGTTCAGGTAGTTCTCGAGGATCTTCTTCTTGCCGAGCTTGTCCTCGATCTGGATCGCGTACTTCAGCTCGCGGATCTTGCGTCCGAGGGTCTGCTGGGTGGCCTCGGCGACCTTCGTCGGGTCGTCGCCGGCCTCCTCGATGAAGTAGTTCTTCACCAGCTGCTGGGTGAGCGTGGAGGCGCCCTGGGCGACGCCGCCGCTCTGCGCGTTCTTGTTGAGCGCGCGCAGCACGCCCTTGAGGTCGATCGCGCCGTGCTTGTAGAAGCGGGAGTCCTCGATCGCGACGATCGCCTTCTGCATGTACGGCGACATGTCCTTGAGGTCGACCACCGTACGGTCGCGGGAGTAGACGGTCGCGATCTGCCTGCCCTGGTTGTCCAGGATCGTCGTGCGCTGGCTCAGCTGGGGACTCTTCAGGTTGGCCGGGATCTCGTCGAAGCTCTTGACCGATCCCTTGGCCGCGAGGCCCAGCGCGCCGGCCGCAGGCAGCGCGATACCCGCCATCACGGCTCCGGCGAGCACACTGACACCGAGGAACTTGGCGGCCTGCTGCGTTGGCGACAGACCACCGCCCGAGCGCTTCTTTGGCATGGGGGCAGCCTAATCCGTGCCGACGACCGATCCGAGGGAGCGGCTCCCCCTCGGGATGTTCGGGTGCCGGATCGTGATGGCAGCGCGACCTGACCTGCCTACGTTTCCATTTCCCGGACACGCACGCAGGCCTTGGCCTAAGCTGCTCTCAACTGTCACAGCAGTGCGGTCACGTATCAATACGTCCGGCGACCCCGAATCGTTCCGGACGTGGCCCGGTTTTTCTGCGGTGACGTGCCCGGCTTCTGAGGGGAACGCGTCCGAATCCGCCTCGTGTGTCACTTGATGCCCGGTGTGGTGCACCACAGCCATCCCGCTTTGCCGGGAGAGTCGCATATGTCGGCGGCTCACTCCCCCGGGTGATCTGCCGTTTACCCATAGTCCGTTCGGGCCATTCAAGATTGGGCCCGAAGGGGGTGTTGCGCTGTGCCCACCTTCCGTAACGTCCTCAACTGGCGGCGGTGAATATGCCGCTGCCGCCGTGGGGGAGCCTCGATTCGGGAGAGGACGGCGCCGGTATGGGCTGGGTAACCGACTGGAGTGCGCAGGCTGCCTGCCGCACTACCGATCCGGATGAACTGTTCGTTCAGGGAGCAGCGCAGAACAGGGCCAAGGCGGTGTGCACCGGATGTCCGGTACGCACTGAATGCCTGGCCGATGCGCTGGACAATCGCGTCGAATTCGGCGTGTGGGGAGGCATGACGGAGCGGGAGCGCCGCGCACTGCTGCGCCGGCGGCCCACCGTGACCTCCTGGCGCAGGCTGCTCGAAACCGCCCGCTCGGAGTACGAGCGTGGCACGGGCATCGTGCCCCTCGACAGTGACGAGGTGTACGAGAACTACGCGGCGGTGAGCTGAGGGGCATCACCCTCGGACCAGGTCACACGGCACGGCCACACCGCCCGCATGTGTACGCGGGGCCGCGTGTGTACGGGGTGTGCCCCGGTGTCCTCCGGGAGCGGTTCCGTCTCCGCCGGTACGCACCCCTGCGGCACGGGTGGCGCAGGTGGCACAAGGGTCCAGGTTTCCGTGTGCCTCCGCAGCGCCTACGCGGGCTCCGTCCGCCCTGCTGCCAGCCGGGTGCCGATGGCACGCAGGCCCGTCAGGTCGTGCACGTCGCCGGGGAGCGCGGCTACGTCGACCACCGCCACCTCGGGGTGACGGGCGGTGAAGCGGTCGCGTGTGCGCTGCTCGCGGGAGAGTAGCTGCATGCGCTCGGCATGCAGTTTCAGCAGGCCCGCGGTGAGCCGGTCGACCGAGTGCTCCGTGTCGGCGGGGGAGCCTTCCTCGGGAGCGGCGGAACCGGTCGCGGCCTCGGATGCGGGAGTTGGTGAACTGCCGTACGTGTCGGGAGAGTTACGAAGTCCAGCTTTCCCGTCCCCCTGATCCACAATGCGGGTGTCCTCAAGATTTTCCGCGGCGGCGAGCGCCCGCTCGGCCGACAGCCGGCCGGCGCCGCTTCCGTGCACCCGATTGAGTACCAGCCCGACCAGCGGCATGTTCTCCGCGGCCAGCCGCTCCACGAAGTACGCGGCCTCGCGCAACGCGTCCCGCTCCGGGGCCGCCACCACCAGGAACGCGGTGCCGGGCGCCTGCAGCAGCTTGTACGTGGCGTCCGCGCGGGTACGGAACCCGCCGAAGGTGGTGTCCATCGCGGCCACGAACGTCTGCACGTCCTTCAGCAGCTGGCCGCCCAGCAGCTTGCCCAGCGTGCCGGTCATCATCGACATGCCGACGTTCAGGAACTTCATGCCCGCGCGCCCGCCCAGCTTGGCGGGAGCGGTCAGCAGGCGGATGAGCCGGCCGTCCAGGAAGGATCCGAGCCGCTTGGGCGCGTCCAGGAAGTCCAGCGCGGAGCGGGAGGGCGGGGTGTCGACCACGATCAGGTCCCACTCGTCCTTCGCGCGCAGCTGGCCCAGCTTCTCCATCGCCATGTACTCCTGCGTGCCCGCGAAGCCCGCCGAGAGCGACTGGTAGAAGGGGTTCGCCAGGATCACGGCCGCCCGCTCGGGGTCCGCGTGCGCCTCCACTACCTCGTCGAAGGTGCGCTTCATGTCGAGCATCATGGCGTGCAGTTCGCCGTCGCCCTCGGTGCCCTTCACCCGCCGCGGGACGTTGTCGAGCGAGTCGATGCCCATCGACTGGGCCAGCCGCTTGGCCGGGTCGATGGTCAGGACGACCACCTTGCGGCCCCGCTCGGCGGCCCTGAGGCCCAGGGCCGCCGCGGTCGTCGTCTTGCCGACGCCGCCCGAGCCGCAGCACACCACGATCCGGGTCCCCGGGTCGTCCAGCAGCGCGTCGATGTCCAGCGCGCGCGTGGGGGAGAGACGGCGGGCCCTCTCGGGGCCCTCGGCCGTCTCGGGCGTCTCGGGCGTCTCGGCCGGGTCCGGACTCATGACAACCCCTGCTTCCGCAGCTCGGTGGCGAGTTCGTACAGGCCCGCCAGGTCCATGCCCTCGGCGAGCAGCGGCAGTTCGTCCAGGGGCAGGCCCAGCTCACCGAGGACCGCGCGCTGCTCCTGCTCCAGCGCGTACCGCTCGGCGTACTCCGCGGCCTGCTCCAGCAGCGGGTCCACCAGCTTCTCCGCGTTGCCGCCCCGGCGGGCCCCGCCCAGCCCGGCCGTCGACAGCGCCTGTGCGACAGAGGAACGCTCCACGGTCCGTACGAGTTCCAGGTCGGCCTCGTCCAACACCTCCGGCCGGACCATGTTCACGATGATCCGGCCCACCGGCAGCCGGGCCGCGCGCAGTTCGGCGATGCCGTCGGCCGTCTCCTGGACGGGCATCTCCTCCAGCAGCGTCACCAGGTGCACCGCCGTCTCCGGCGACTTCAGCACCCGCATCACCGCCTGGGCCTGATTGTGTATCGGGCCGATCTTCGCGAGGCCCGCCACCTCGTCGTTGACGTTCAGGAAGCGGGTGATGCGGCCGGTCGGCGGGGCGTCCATGACGACGTAGTCGTAGGCGAAGCGGCCGCTCTTGTCCTTGCGGCGCACCGCCTCGCACGCCTTGCCGGTCAGCAGGACGTCCCTGATTCCCGGGGCGATCGTGGTGGCGAAGTCGATGGCGCCGAGCTTCTTCAGCGCTCTGCCCGCCCCGCCCAGTTTGTAGAACATCTGGAGGTAGTCCAGAAGGGCCAGTTCGGGGTCTATGGCGAGGGCGTACACCTCGCCGCCGCCTGGTGCTACCGCGATCTTCCTCTCCTCGTAGGGCAGCGCCTCCGTCTCGAAGAGCTGCGCGATGCCCTGCCGGCCCTCGACCTCCACGAGAAGCGTCCGCTTCCCCTCGGTGGCGAGGGCCAGCGCGAGTGCGGCGGCGACCGTCGTCTTTCCGGTCCCGCCCTTGCCGCTGACGACCTGGAGCCTGCTCACGCCTTCGAGCCTAACCAGTCCCGCCGACGGGCACGCGCGAGGCTGTGGATAACGCAGGTCACAGTCGGCCGCCCGGCCTGTGGACAACCACGTCGCGGCCGGCCGTCGGACCTGCGGACGACGCACGTCACGGCCGGCCGTCCGGACCGCGGGCGCCGCCGGTCACGGTCGGCGACCGGTCCCACCGGCCACAACGGCTACAGTCGGCCCCATGACCAAGTGGGAATACGCAACCGTGCCGCTGCTCGTCCATGCCACGAAGCAGATTCTGGACACCTGGGGCGAGGACGGCTGGGAGCTCGTCCAGGTCGTGCCCGGGCCGAACAACCCCGAGCAGCTCGTGGCCTACCTGAAGCGGGAGAGGCAGGCATGAGCGCGGTCGAGGCCAAGCTGGCCGAACTGGGTCTGACCCTGCCGGAGGTCGTCCCGCCGCTGGCGGCCTACCAGCCGGCCGTGCAGTCCGGTGTGTACGTCTACACCGCCGGCCAGCTGCCGATGGTCGAGGGCAAGCTGCCGGTCACCGGCAAGGTGGGCGCCGAGGTCACCGCCGAGGAGGCCAAGGACCTGGCCCGTACGTGCGCGCTGAACGCGCTGGCCGCGGTGAAGTCCGTCGCCGGTGACCTGGACCGCATCGCGCGCGTGGTGAAGGTCGTGGGCTTCGTGGCCTCCGCCGCCGACTTCACCGGGCAGCCCGGTGTCGTCAACGGCGCCAGCGAACTGCTCGGCGAGGTCCTCGGCGACAAGGGCGTGCACGCCCGCAGCGCGGTCGGCGTCGCGGTGCTGCCGCTGGATGCCCCGGTCGAGGTCGAGATCCAGGTCGAGCTGGCCCCGTAACCCACGGCCGTCCCGCTGACCTCGGGTACCTCTCGAACATTCGCCCTACACGGGATAGCCTCCGGCCATGGCGAACGGTCAGTGGTACCCCCCGGAGTGGCCGGACCGCATCCGCGCGCTCGCGGACGGCACCCTCACCCCGGTGTCCCCCAGGCGCGCGGCCACGGTGCTGCTCCTGAAGGACACCGGATCCGGCCCGGTCGTCCACATGCTGCGCAGACGCGCCTCCATGGCCTTCGCCGGAGGCGCGTACGCCTATCCCGGGGGCGGTGTCGACCCGCGGGACGACGACCGCCTGGTGCGCTGGACGGGCCCCACGCGCGCGTGGTGGGCCGAGCGGCTAGGCGTCGACGAGGCGGGCGCCCAGGCGATCGTCTGCGCGGCCGTACGGGAGACGTACGAGGAGGCGGGCGTGCTGCTCGCCGGGCCCGACCCGCAGTCGGTCGTCGGCGACACCACCGGGGAGGACTGGGAGGCGGACCGGGCCGCCCTGGTCGCGCGCGAGCTGTCCTTCGCCGAGTTCCTCGACCGGCGCGGCCTGGTGCTGCGCTCGGACCTGCTGGGTGCCTGGACCCGCTGGATCACCCCGGAGTTCGAGGCCCGCCGCTACGACACCTGGTTCTTCGTGGCCGCCCTGCCCGAGGGCCAGCGCACCCGGAACGCCTCCACGGAGGCCGACCGCACGGTGTGGATCCGGCCCGAGGAGGCAGCCGCCGGGTACGACAAGGGCGAGCTGCTGATGATGCCGCCCACCATCGCCACCCTGCGCCAGCTGCTGCCGTACGCCACCGCCGCCGAGACGCTGGCGGCGGCCCCCGCGCGCGACATGACTCCGGTGCTGGCCCGGGCCCGCCTCCAGGACGGCGAGATCGTCCTGTCCTGGCCCGGGCACGAGGAGTTCACCAAGCACGTCCCGACCGCTGCGACGACCGCCGAGACGCCCGGTGGAGGCCCCGCATGACCGACGCAAGCGCCCTGCCGGGCCAGCCCCGGGGCGGGATCCTCTCGGGCCCCGCCACCGAACGGACCGTCAACGTCCTCGCGCCGAACGCCTCCGCCATGACCTTGGACGGCACCAACACCTGGATCGTCGCCGAGCCGGACTCCGACCTGGCCGTGGTCATCGACCCGGGCCCGCTGGACGACGGCCACCTGCGCACGGTGATGGACACGGCCGAGAAGGCCGGCAGGCGCATAGCCCTGACCCTGCTCACCCACGGCCACCCCGACCACGCCGAGGGCGCCGGCCGCTTCGCGGAACTGACCGGCACGCGCGTGCGGGCCCTCGACCCGGCGCTGCGCCTGGGCGACGAGGGCCTGGCCGCCGGTGACGTGATCACCGTCGGCGGCCTGGAGCTGCGGGTCGTCCCCACGCCCGGGCACACCGCGGACTCGCTGTGCTTCCATCTCCCGGCCGACCGGGCGGTGCTGACGGGCGACACGGTCCTCGGGCGCGGCACGACGGTCGTGGCACACCCGGACGGGCGGCTCGGGGACTATCTGGACTCCCTGCGCCGCCTGCGCTCCCTGACGGTGGACGATGGCGTGCACACGGTCCTGCCGGGCCACGGGCCGGTCCTGGAGGACGCCCAGGGCGCCGTCGAGTTCTACCTCGCCCACCGCGCGCACCGGCTCGCCCAGGTGGAGACGGCGGTCGAGGACGGCCACCGCACCCCGGGCGAGGTCGTCGCCCACGTCTACGCCGACGTGGACCGCTCCCTGTGGCCTGCGGCGGAGCTGTCGGTACGGGCCCAGCTGGAGTATCTGAGCGAGCACGGGCTCATCTAGGCGAGCACGGGCTCATCTCGGCTGTACTGCGACGGCCTCTAGTCGGGGCGAGGTGCCTTGACGCCGTGCACGCGCGCGTACTCCCCGGCGAGCCACGGGCCCAGGTCGTCGACGTACGACCGCAGCACCTCCGGGTCTCCGACGGGCTCGTGGCCGTACGCGGCAGCCTCGGCCATCTGGGCGGCCCGCCGGGGGTAGTAGCCGCCGAAGGCCCCGGCCATCTCGCGCAGGTCGCTGGTCCAGCCGTTCCAGCGGGGCATGACGAGCGTGAAGCCCGTCCGGACGAGGTGCCGGGACATGAAGCGGACCAGGGGCCTGCGGGCCCGCTCGGTGTCGTCCGCGGCGGCGATGCGCTCCCGCCAGCGGGGCAGCAACCGGCCCAGGTCGCCGTTGGTCTCCCGGGCCAGCAGGGAGTCGGGGCGGTAGCGGGGCAGCCGCGCGGCGAGGTCGTCGCCGAGCAGCGGGGTGCACAGGCAGGCCACGAACCAGGCCAGGTCGTGGCGCTCGACGTCGCTCAGCAGCCGGTCCCGGCCGTACAGGAGCGTGCCGACGCCGTCGATCTGCGGGAACTCCCGGTCGAGCGTCACCCCGAGGGCGCGTACGGCGTCCCGGTCGCCGTCGGTGGGCTCGTCGCGGGACACGACGAAGAGGTCCAGATCGCTGCGCCCCACGCGCGCGGTGCCGCGGGGGATCGACCCGTAGAGGTACGCGCTGTGCAGGCGTCCGCCGAGGGCGTCCGGCAGCCGGTCGCGGACGGCGGCCACGACGGGGCGGAACACGCCGGGCACGCGCGCGAGGGAGCCCTCGCGCGCGATGTGGCCGTCAGGGTCGAGGCCGGGGCGGCGGATCGTCTCGGGCATGGGGCGATCGTGCCGTGCCCAGCGCTCTCGGGCAGCTTGTTTTCGCGAGCACCGAATGTTTGCCGCGAGCACCGAGTGCTTGCCCGGTGCCGCACGGTGCTCGGGTCCGGGGGCACGGCCCCCGGACCGGCTCAGCGCGACCGCTTGGCCAGTCGCTCCACGTCCAGCAGGATCACCGCACGCGCCTCCAGGCGCAGCCAGCCGCGCTGGGCGAAGTCGGCCAGGGCCTTGTTCACGGTCTCGCGGGAGGCGCCCACCAGCTGGGCCAGCTCCTCCTGGGTGAGGTCGTGGACGACGTGGATGCCTTCCTCGGACTGCACGCCGAAGCGGCGCGAGAGGTCCAGCAGGGCGCGCGCCACACGGCCGGGGACGTCGGAGAAGACCAGGTCGGACATGGCGTCGTTGGTCTTGCGCAGGCGGCGGGCGACGGCGCGCAGCAGGGCGCCGGCCACCTCGGGGCGGACGTTCAGCCAGGGCTGGAGGTCGCCGTGGCCCAGACCGAGCATCTTGACCTCGGTCAGCGCGCTCGCGGTCGCGGTGCGCGGGCCCGGGTCGAACAGCGACAGTTCGCCGATCAGCTCGCCGGGGCCGACGACGGCGAGCATGTTCTCGCGGCCGTCGGGGGAGGTGCGGTGCAGCTTGACCTTGCCCTCGGTGACGACGTACAGCCGGTCGCCGGGGTCCCCTTCATGGAAGAGCGAGTCGCCGCGTGCGAGGGTCACCTCACTCATGGAGGCGCGAAGCTCCGCGGCCTGCTCGTCGTCGAGAGCCGCGAAGAGCGGGTTGCGCCGCAGAACGTCGTCCACGAGTCCTCCTTGTCGACCTGCTCAGGGGATCTTGCTCCCCCGTGTGCCAGGGGACCGTGTTCCCCATTTTGCCGGACGGTCCAAACAGTGTGATCTGTCACAAGGATGCCGCACAGGTGTCCCGGGGTAAGCGTCAGGGGTCCAATCGGGGGCCGATCTTCGGCGTCCGGGGCGGATGTCGGTGCCGGGCTCTAGGCTGGCCGGGTGTCCAAATCGCCGGTGAGAGCACAGGCCAAGGGGGCTGGGCGGGTGGTTGTACGAGGAGATTCCGCTGTGGGCGAACAGGGCTCCGGCGGTAGTAATAAAACAGGCAAAACGGCTAAGAAGGTCGCTCCTGCCGAGAAGGTTACGCCTGTCAGGAAGGCTGTGACCGCCAAGAAGGACATTCCGGTCAAAAAGGGTTCGGCCGCCAAGAAGATCGCCGTGAAGCCGCCGGCGAACGAGTCCCGCACCGCCCTGGTCCGCCGCGCCCGCCGGATCAACCGCGAGCTGGCCGAGGTGTATCCGTACGCCCACCCCGAGCTGGACTTCGAGAACCCCTTCCAGCTCCTGGTCGCCACGGTCCTGTCGGCCCAGACCACCGACCTGCGGGTCAACCAGACCACCCCGGCGCTCTTCGCGAAGTACCCCTCCCCCGAGGACCTGGCCGCCGCCAACCCGGAGGAGGTCGAGGAGATCCTGCGGCCCTGCGGTTTCTTCCGGGCCAAGACCAGGTCGGTGACAGGGCTCTCCAAGGCGCTGGTCGAGGACTTCGGCGGCGAGGTGCCCGGCAGGCTGGAGGACCTCGTCAAGCTGCCCGGCGTCGGCCGCAAGACCGCCTTCGTCGTCCTCGGCAACGCCTTCGGGCGGCCCGGGATCACGGTCGACACGCACTTCCAGCGGCTGGTGCGGCGATGGCGGTGGACCGACGAGACCGACCCGGACAAGATCGAGGCGGCCGTCGGCGCGCTGTTCCCGAAGAGCGACTGGACCGATCTGTCCCACCACGTGATCTGGCACGGCCGCCGGATCTGCCACGCCCGCAAGCCCGCCTGCGGCGCCTGCCCGATCGCCCCGCTCTGCCCGGCGTACGGCGAGGGGGAGACCGATCCGGAGAAGGCGAAGAAGCTCCTGAAGTACGAGAAGGGCGGCTTCCCCGGGCAGCGCCTGAAGCCCCCGCGGGCCTACCTCGACGCGGGCGGCAAACCGGCGCCGCCGCTGGGGGCCGCGTGACGGAACGATCTCGGGGCCCTCGCGCGTTGAAGAGGGCGGAGCGACGGGGGTGGCGGCGATGACGAGGACCAGCGACACGCAGGGCGGTGCGGTGACGCTCAGCAAGCAGGGACTGCCGGACTGGCTCGACCCGGTGGTGCGGGCGGCCGAGACGGTCCAGCCGCTCCAGCTGAGCCGCTTCCTGCCGCCGGAGAACGGCTCGGGCCGCAAGTCCGCCGTCCTGATCCTGTTCGGCGAGGGACCGCGCGGCCCCGAGCTCCTGCTCATGGAGCGCGCCGGGTCGCTGCGCTCGCACGCCGGGCAGTCGTCCTTCCCCGGCGGCGCGCTCGACCCCGAGGACGGCGACCCGCAGGGCGACGGACCGCTCAGGGCCGCGCTGCGGGAGGCCCAGGAGGAGACCGGTCTGGACCCGGCCGGCGTGCAGCTCTTCGGCGTGCTGCCCGCCCTCTACATCCCGGTGAGCCGCTTCGTCGTCACCCCGGTGCTCGGCTGGTGGCGCGAGCCCACACCGGTCGGCGCCGTCGACCCGAACGAGACCGCCCGGGTCTTCACGGTCCCCGTGGCGGATCTCACGGACCCCGCCAACCGCGCCACCACCGTCCACCCCAGCGGACACCGAGGTCCGGCATTTCTGGTCGAATCGGCTCTGGTCTGGGGCTTCACCGCCGGAGTGATCGACCGCCTGCTGCATTTCGCGGGCTGGGAGCGCCCCTGGGACAGAGAGAAGCAGGTCCCGCTCGACTGGCGCTCATGACAGGGTGAACCCCGTGAACGTGCTGGACATCCTGCTGCTGGTCGCGGCTGTGTGGTTCGCGGTCGTGGGCTACCGCCAGGGCTTCGTCGTCGGCATCCTGTCGGTGATCGGGTTCCTGGGCGGCGGCCTCGTTGCCGTATACACGCTGCCCGTCATCTGGGACGCCGTGAGCGACACGGCGGACGTCGGCACCACCGCCGCCGTCGTGGCCGTGGTCGTCGTCATCGTCTGCGCCTCCGTCGGCCAGGCCCTGACCACCCACCTCGGCAACAAACTGCGCCGGTACATCACCTGGTCCCCGGCCCGCGCCCTGGACGCCACCGGCGGCGCCCTGGTCAACGTGGTCGCGATGCTGCTGGTGGCCTGGCTGATCGGCTCCGCCCTCGCCGGGACGACCCTGCCGACGCTCGGCAAGGAGGTCCGTGGCTCCAAGGTGCTCCTCGGGGTCTCCCGGGCGCTTCCCGCGCAGGCCGACACCTGGTTCGCGGACTTCTCCTCGGTCCTCGCGCAGAACGGCTTCCCGCAGGTCTTCAGCCCGTTCTCCAACGAGCCGATCAAGGACGTCCAGCCGCCCGACCCGGCGCTCGCGAGCAGCACGGTGGCCGTCCACGCCCAGCGCTCGATCGTCAAGGTCACCGGCACCGCCCAGAGCTGCGGCAAGGTCCTGGAGGGCACCGGCTTCGTCTTCGCCGACCGCCGGGTCATGACCAACGCCCACGTGGTCGGCGGGGTCGACGCGCCGACCGTGCAGATAGGCGGCGAGGGCCGCAAGTACGACGCCAAGGTCGTCCTGTACGACTGGAAGCGGGACATCGCTGTCCTCGACGTGCCCGACCTGAAGGCGAACGCCCTGAAGTTCTCGCGGCCGGACGCGGCCGGCGGCGACGGCGCGATCGTCGCGGGGTTCCCGGAGAACGGCTCGTACGACGTGCGCGCCGCGCGCGTGCGCGGGCGCATCACGGCCAACGGCCCGGACATCTACCACCGCGGCACCGTCCGCCGCGATGTCTACTCGCTGTACGCGACCGTCCGCCAGGGCAACTCCGGCGGCCCGCTGCTCACGCCCGACGGCAGGGTGTACGGCGTGGTGTTCGCCAAGTCCCTCGACGACGCGGACACCGGATACGCCCTCACGGCGGACGAGATCCAGCCCGACGTCACCCGGGGACGGACGGCGAACGAGCAGGTGGGTACGGACAGCTGCGCGCTGTGACCCCCGAAGGCGCGTTCAGCCGCGCGGGTGACGCAGACGCACCGAGACCCAGCGCGCCCGGCGGCGCAGGATGCGCGGAATCCCCACCCTGAGGTCCGCCTCCGCGAGCTGCGGGGTGCCTCGCTGAGGCGTGCCCGGGCCAGTGGCCGAGCGGCGGTTGCGGGGTGCGTCACTGTAGTCGTGCGTCCAGCCCATACCCCGACGTGTGCCCCTGCCCGATGGTCGATAACCGCCTGTGCGGGCCCCAATTGGCCTATGCGGCAGGCATGTGGCCGTTCGAAGGACAAGTGTTCACGATCCGGATACTCCACGCATCGGCGCCGTCACGGTGGGGTCACCGGTCCGGCTCGGGATCCTTCAGCCAGTTGATCAGTTCCGTGGAGAAGGCCACCGGGTCCTCCTCGTGCGGGAAATGACCGAGACCGTCGAACAGGCGCCAGCGGTACGGCGCTTCGACGTACTCGCCCGAACCGGCCGAGCTGCGGGTGCGGGTGACCGGGTCGAGCGAGCCGTGCAGATGGAGCGTCGGCACCCGAACCGGGCGTTTCATCCGGCGGTTGAACTGGATGCCGTCCGGGCGGGCCAGCGAACGCACCAGCCAGCGGTACGGCTCGATCGCGCAGTGCGCGGTGGACGGGATGCACATGGCGCGCTGGTACGTCTCCACCGCCGCGTCCTCCGGGAGCCTGGGCCCGGACCAGTCCCGCAGGAGCCGGCCCACCAGCGCGCCGCCGTCCGCGGTGAGTTGACGCTCCGGGATCCACGGCCGCTGGAAACCCCAGATGTAGGAGTTCGCGGCCGTCTGCCGGGCGTCCCGCAGCATCGCCGCGCGCCAGCGCCGCGGATGCGGCATCGACACCACGGCGAGCCGGCGGACGAGCTTGGGCCGCATCGCGGCGGCCGTCCACGCCAGGTACCCGCCGAGGTCGTGGCCGACCAGCGCGGCGTCCGGCTCGCCGAGCGAGCGGATCACACCGGTGACGTCCAGGGCGAGGTTGGCGGGGTCGTAGCCGCGCGGGGTGCGGTCGCTGCCGCCGACCCCGCGCAGGTCCATCGCCACCGCGCGGTAGCCCGCGTCCGCGAGCGCGACCAGCTGGTGCCGCCAGGCCCACCAGAACTGCGGGAAGCCGTGCAGCAGCAGTACCAGTGGGCCGTCGCCGAGCTCGGCGATGTGGAAGCGGGCACCGTTGGCGGCGACGTCCCTGTGCGTCCAGGGACCTTCCATCCGTACGGCCGCGGGAGCGGCGGGGTCGGTCATGACGACGAGCGTGCCACAGCCTCGATGGCCTTCGGTGCCTGATCCTCGGGCAGCTCCGGGCGCGGGTGCGGCTTGGCGTTCTGCAGGACGGCCGCCGACTCCTTCATCGAGGCGGCCACCTTCTGCGGGCCCTGGCTCTTCTTGGCCTTCTTCGCGAACAGCACGCCGATGCCCGCGAGGAGGCCGGCGACCAGCACGTTGGCCGCGAAGGACAGCAGGAAGCAGACGGCGAGGTTCCAGCCGCTCCAGGTCCGGATGCCGTAGGCGAGGGCGAAGTTGAGCATCGGCAGGGAGAACACCAGCACCGCGCCCGCCATCGAGAAGGCGCCGCCGCTCACCGCGCCCTTCTTCACGTCCCGCTTGAGCTGGGCCTTGGCCAGCGCGATCTCGTCGTGCACCAGCGCCGACAATTCGGTCGTCGCCGTGGCGAACAGTTGGCCGATGCTGCGTTCGGCGCCGACCGGGCTGCCGTCGGGTGCGCTCATCGCGTTCTCCCTCGTCGTCTTACGTGCCGTCTTGATTTGTACCGTCTCGTCAGATCATGCCGGACGGTCGCCCTCCTCGCCTGCCCCGCCCGCCACTTCCTGAAGCCCGTGGCGCGCCGCGTCCGCCCGCTCGGCGGCGATGCGCCGGTGCTCGGCGGCCTTGCGCTCATGGATCTCGGCCATGCGCAGGTGATAGGCGGGGTCGTCCTGCTCGTAGACGTCCGGGACCCCGTCGCGGTCCTCGTCCCGGTCCTCCTCCTCGCACAGTCTGCGGTACTTGGCGTTGCGTATCTTCAGCAGCACCGTGGCGCACACGGCCGCTGTCAGGGAGCCGGCGAGCACGGAGGCCTTGACCTCGGCGGTGAGCACGGTGTCGCCGGCGAAGGCGAGTTCGCCGATGAGCAGGGAGACCGTGAAGCCGATCCCGGCGAGCGTGGCCACCGCGAAGACGTCCGCCCAGGCGAGTTCCTCGCTGAGCGAGGCGCGGGTGAAGCGGACGGTCAGCCAGGTGCCGCCGAAGATGCCGATCGTCTTGCCGGCGACCAGCCCCAGCACCACCCCGAGCGTCTCGGGCCGGGTGAACACGTCCCCGAGCGCCCCGCCGGAGATCGGCACCCCGGCGCTGAAGAGTGCGAACAGCGGTACGGCGAGCCCGGCCGACAGCGGTCGCACCAGGTGCTCGATGTGCTCGCCCGGCGACCGGGTCTCGCCCTCCCGGGTCGTGCAGCGCAGCATCAGCCCCATCGCCACCCCGGCGATCGTGGCGTGCACGCCGCTGTTGTACATCAGCGCCCAGATCACCACGGCCAGCGGGAGGTACACGTACCAGCCGCGCACGCCCTTGCGCAGCAGCAGCCAGAAGACCATCAGTGCGGCGGCGGCTCCGCCGAGCGCGGCGAAGTTCAGCCGGGAGGTGAAGAAGACGGCGATGATCAGGATCGCGAAGAGGTCGTCGACGACCGCGAGGGTGAGCAGGAAGGCCCGCAGGGCGCTGGGCAAGGAGGTGCCGATGACCGCTAGGACGGCGAGCGCGAAGGCGATGTCGGTGGCCATGGGCACGGCCCAGCCCTCGGTCGAGCCGTGCCCGGCGAGGTTGGTCAGGGTGTAGACGAGCGCTGGTACGGCCATGCCGCACAGCGCGGCCACCACGGGCAGCACGGCCGCCCTCGGGTCGCGCAGGTCCCCGGCGACCAGTTCACGTTTGAGCTCGATGCCGGCGACGAAGAAGAACACGGCGAGCAGGCCGTCGGCGGCCCAGTCGGCGACGGAGAGATCCAGGCCCAGGGAGGCGGGGCCGAGGCGGAAGTGGCTGACCGCCTCGTACCCGTGCTGCAGGGCGGGGATGTTCGCCCAGATCAGCGCCGCGACGGCGGCGAGGAGCAGCAGGACACCGCCGACGGTCTCGGTGCGCAGCGCGTCCGCGAGGAAGGTCCGCTCGGGTAGGGACAACCGTCCGAGAACCCGGCGGACGGTGCGGGGGGTGCGGGGCGCGGTCACGGGGACCTCCGGTCGATGGGCAGGTCGGCTCACATTGCCGACCAGACTTCCCGGCGCACCCTTGTCACATCGCTCGTGACGCTTTACTTAGCTTACCTAAGGTTGCTTGGTCTTCCAAGGGCGCGGTCCGGAACCGGTGACCCTCACGCTAGACGCAGAAGGGGCGCCCGGCCCGTCGGCCGGGTGCCCCTTCTGGGCGGTGCCGCTCAGTCCTCGCTGGACGCCGCGGGCAGCTTGGTCTGGATGAGGTCCATGACCGTGGAATCGGTCAGCGTGGTGACGTCACCCAGCTGACGGTTCTCCGCCACGTCCCGCAGCAGACGGCGCATGATCTTGCCGGAACGGGTCTTCGGCAGCTCGGCCACCGGCAGGATCCGCTTGGGCTTGGCGATCGGGCCGAGCGTGGCGCCGACGTGGTCGCGCAGCTCGCCGACGAGCGTCTCGGTCTCCGCGGCCGTACCGCGCAGGATCACGAAGGCGACGATGGCCTGCCCGGTGGTCTCGTCGGCGGCACCCACCACGGCCGCCTCGGCGACCGACGGGTGGGAGACGAGCGCCGACTCCACCTCGGTGGTGGAGATGTTGTGCCCGGAGACGAGCATCACGTCGTCGACGCGGCCGAGCAGCCAGATGTCGCCGTCGTCGTCCTTCTTCGCGCCGTCTCCGGCGAAGTACTTGCCCTCGAAGCGCGACCAGTAGGTGTCGATGAACCGCTGGTCGTCGCCCCAGATGGTGCGCAGCATCGACGGCCACGGCTCGGTCAGCACCAGGTAGCCGCCACCGCCGTTGGGCACCTCGTTCGCCTCGTGGTCGACGACGGTCGCGCTGATGCCGGGCAGCGGGGTCTGCGCGGAGCCGGGCTTGGCCGCGGTGACGCCGGGCAGCGGCGAGATCATCATCGCGCCGGTCTCGGTCTGCCACCAGGTGTCCACGACGGGCGTCCTGTCCGCGCCGATGTTCTTGCGGTACCAGACCCACGCCTCGGGGTTGATGGGCTCGCCGACCGAGCCGAGGACGCGCAGGGAGGACAGATCGAACTTGGCGGGGACGTCGTCTCCCCACTTCATGAACGTCCGGATCGCGGTCGGCGCGGTGTAGAGGATCGTGACCTTGTACTTCTGCACGATCTCCCAGAACCGGCCCTGGTGCGGGGTGTCCGGGGTGCCCTCGTACATCACCTGCGTCGCACCGTTGGCCAGCGGGCCGTAGACGATGTACGAGTGACCGGTGACCCAGCCGACGTCGGCCGTGCACCAGTACACGTCCGTCTCCGGCTTGAGGTCGAAGACCGCCCAATGGGTGTACGCCGTCTGGGTCAGGTAGCCGCCGGAGGTGTGCAGGATGCCCTTCGGCTTACCCGTCGTGCCGGAGGTGTAGAGGATGAAGAGCGGGTGCTCCGCCCCGAACGCCTCCGGGGTGTGCTCGGCGGACTGGCGTCCGACCAGCTCGTGCCACCACACGTCCCGCCCGGCGTCCCAGGCCACGTCCTGCCCGGTCCGGCGCACCACGAGCACGTGCTCGACGTTGCCGGCCTTCTGCACCGCCTCGTCCACGGCCGGCTTCAGCGCGGACGGCTTGCCGCGCCGGTAGCCGCCGTCGGCGGTGATGACCACCTTGGCGTCCGCGTCCTGGATGCGGGTCGCGAGGGCGTCCGCGGAGAAGCCGCCGAAGACGACCGAGTGCGCGGCGCCGATCCTGGCCGAGGCCAGCATCGCGATCGCGGTCTCCGGGGTCATCGGCATGTAGATGGCGACCCGGTCGCCCTTCTCGACACCCAGCTCCAGCAGGGCGTTGGCGGCCCTGGAGACCTCGTCCTTCAGCTCGGCGTAGGTGATCGAGCGGCTGTCGCCGGGCTCACCCTCGAAGTGGATGGCGACGCGGTCTCCGTGCCCGGCCTCCACATGCCGGTCCACGCAGTTGTACGCGACGTTCAGCTCGCCGTCCTTGAACCACTTCGCGAACGGAGGGTTCGACCAGTCCAGCGTCTCGGTCGGCTCCTTGGCCCAGGTCAGCCGGCGGGCCTGCTCGGCCCAGAAGCCGAGCCTGTCAGCCTTGGCCTGTGCGTACGCCTCCGCTGTGACGTTGGCATGCGCGGCCAGGTCGGCGGGCGGCGCGAACCTGCGTTCTTCCTTGAGCAGGTTGGCCAGGCTTTCGTTGCTCACGACATCTCCCTCTCGAAGGGTGTCCGTTGTGTCCCAGGCCACAGCTCATCAGACGCGAGGGGCCGATGACAAGGGTCGACGGAAAAATTGGTTTAGACCTGTCGGGAGGGTGGTCGCTCACACCGGACTTCCCTCCTCCTCTCCGACGGTGACTGCTCTCCCGGCTCCTCTCCCGGCTCCACTCTCCCCTCCTCTTTCCACGTCCTCGAACACGGGGGCCGCTCCGTCCGCTGCCGCGAGCAGATAGGCCCGCGCCTCGCCCACGTGGAAGTACATCCCGTGCAGCTCCAGCTCGCCCCGCTCCAGCGCCCGGGCGACCGGGCCGTGGGCCTTGAGGTGCTCCAGCTGCTGGACCACGTTGGTCAGGCACAGCTGCTCCACGGCGTCCTCCGGGTCCCGGCCGGACAGCCGCGGCGGGCCCGAGCGGTCGCCCGTCGTCCGCGCGAGGCTCGGCTGCCCGTGCCGCAGCCAGCGTCGCAGCGCTGTGCCGTGCGGCGCCGTCCCGTGCAGCGCCGTGCCGTCCGGAGCGGCCCCCGGTGCCGGTGTGCCGGCCAGCAGCGCCTGCATCGCCCCGCACCCGGAGTGCCCGCACACCGTGACGGAGCGCACCCCGAGCACGTCCACGGCGTACTCGACGGCGGCCGCCACCGAGTCGTCGCCGCTTTCCCCACCCGGCGGCGGCACCAGGTTGCCGACGTTGCGGACGACGAACAGGTCGCCGGGACCACTGGCGGTGATCATCGACGTGACGAGCCGGGAGTCGGCACAGGTGACGAAGAGTTGCGAGGGCCGCTGCCCCTCCCGGGCGAGCCGCGCCAGCTCCTCGCGCACCAGCGGCGCGGTGTGCCGCTGGAAGGAGCTGATGCCCCGGACCAGCTCGTGCCCCGGCCACTGCCCTGTGGGAGCGGCGGGATCGCCCATCAGGCAGGACTGGTGATTGCGCCAGGGCGTCCAGGGCCGGCACCGGCACCCGGCGGAGGTCTGATCCGGGCCGGCGGCCGGCCCGGCGGTCCGGACTCCGCCGCGCCGTCCCGACAGCTCGGCCGTACCGCCCCGCGCGGTGTGGGAGCTGCGCCAGTCCTGCAGTGACTCGTACGCCGCGTGGTCCATGAACGAACCGCTCAACTCCACCACGGCATGCGCGCCTTGGGGTACGAGATGCAGGGCTCGGCTCAGCCGGGGCACCGCGAGGAACGTCAGCTGGCCTCGGACGTGTACGTGATGGACTCCTTCCTTCTCGTCATGGGTGATGCGGGTGCGGGTCAGGCGGTGCAGGGCGAGGGCGACCGCCACGGCGACCCCGAGGAGTACGCCCTGGAGGACGCCGAGGAACACCACGCCGAGCGTGGTCGCGGCGTAGACCGGCACTTCGCGGTGGCGCGTCACCGTGCGGATGTGGTGCAGGGACACCATCTGGATGCCGACGGCCATCACCAGGGCGGCGAGGGAGGCGAGCGGGATCTCCTCCAGGACCGGGACCATCAGCAGCGCGGCGACTACTACGAGAACGCCGTGCAGCATCGTGGAGTTCCGGCTCACCGCACCGGATTTCACATTCGCGGTGCTGCGCACGGCCACCCCCGCGACCGGCAGTCCGCCGAGCGCGCCGGAGACGATGTTGACGGCGCCCTGGCCCAGCAGTTCCCGGTCCAGATCGGAACGGCCGACGCGGGGGGCCGGGCCGGAACGGGAGACGGGGCCGGGGCGGGAGAGGGGGCCGGTCTGGACGGAAGTCGGCCTGGTGGAGGTCAGCTTGTCCACGGCCACCGCGCCGAGCAGCGACTGCACGCTGCACACCAGCGTGGTGGTGAGCACGGCGGCGACGATGCCGAGCACCGGGCCCTCGGGCAGTCCCGCCAGCGCGTGACTGCGCCAGGACGGCAGCTCGACCCGGGGCAGGGTGAGACCGGTGAGGGACGCGGTCGCGGTGGCCCCGGCGACGGCGACGAGGGCGGCCGGCACCGTACGCGCCAGCCGGCCCGCGCGGCCGGGCAGCCGCGGCCATGCCAGCAGCAGGGTCAGGGTCACCGCGCTCATCGACACGGCGGCCGGGTGCAGGCGGGCCAACTGCTCCGGCAGTGCGCGGAGGTTGGCGAGGACGGAGCTGTCCGGGCTGCCGCCGAGCACGATGTGCAGCTGGGCGACGGCGATGGTGAGACCGATGCCGGCGAGCATGCCGTGCACCACGGCCGGGCTGACCGCGAGCGCGCCGCGCGCCACCCGCAGACAGCCGAGGCCGAGCTGGGCGAGACCGGCGAGGACGGTGATGCCGCAGGTGGCCCGCCAGCCGTAACGCTGGATCAGGTCGGCGGTGACCACGGTCAGTCCGGCGGCGGGGCCGCTGACCTGCAGCGGACAGCCGCCGAGCCGCCCGGCCACGATGCCGCCGACGGCGGCGGCGACGAGGCCGGCCTGGAGCGGGGCGCCGGTGGCGAGGGCGATGCCGAGGGACAGGGGCAGGGCGATCAGGAACACCGCGACGGCGGCGGACACATCGGCGCCCTCGACGGGGAGGCGGCGCCGGCGCCGGGCCGG
This sequence comes from Streptomyces sp. NPDC051133, assembly GCF_040682635.1. Classification (NCBI taxonomy): domain Bacteria; kingdom Bacillati; phylum Actinomycetota; class Actinomycetes; order Kitasatosporales; family Streptomycetaceae; genus Streptomyces; species Streptomyces sp. NPDC051133. The sequence goes on along the minus strand of NZ_JBFBBK010000012.1, from coordinate 57,118 downwards.
TGGACTGTGCGGCGGGTGGGAGTGCTGGGCGTGAGGGGGTGCGCAGGCTGACATGGTCCCGTCTCCTCCGGGGGCGGCGCGGTCGCGGACTGGGCGGGATGGATCAACATCGGTAAACGAACCGTAATGAAGCGTAAAGACAAGGCATAGCTTTCCGGGGCAAATGGCACAGAGGATCACTCACCCGGGTGGAAGAAAGTCCTTTCATCGGTTTGTCGTACTAATTCCTTCCCGGTCCCGTGCGACCTTGGCGGCGCTGTCGGGACAAGCACGGCACATCATCCGAAATCCCCCTCGACAGCGTGTGCCTGAGAGAAGGAAGAAGGTGGGCGGAACATGGCCGCCACCCAGAGGATCGCCGTCGGCGCCGTCGTCGCCGCGGCCTGTGCCACCTCGCTCGCCGGTTGCTCGACCGGCACCCACGGTTCGAAGGAAGGGGCACCCGGCCCGCAGCAGGGGGCCCCGGCGCCGGGCAGTGTGCTGCGGCTGATCGGCGACGGATCCACCGCGTACACCGGCTCCCAGCCGCATCTGCCCAGGCCCGAGCGGTTGAAGCCAGGTCAGAAGCCGCCCCAGTTCGTCGTGTTCTCCTGGGACGGCGCCGGTGAGGACAGCCAGAAGCTGTTCTCGCACTTCCGCAAGGTCGCCAAGGAGAACCGCGCGACCATGACGTTCTTCCTCAGCGGCGTGTACACGCTGCCGGAGGAGAAGCGCGACCTGTACAAGCCGCCGAAGCACGCGCCGGGCAGCTCCGACATCGGCTTCAACGACGAGCAGGGGATCGCCGACACCGTCAAGCAGGCGCGGCTGGCCTGGCTGGAGGGCAACGAGATCGGCACCCACTTCAACGGCCACTTCTGCGGGCCCGAGGGCGGGGTCGGCACCTGGTCGGTGGACGAGTGGAAGAGCGAGATCGCCCAGGCCAAGCAGTTCGTGAAGACCTGGAAGACCAACACCGGGAGGAAGACCGCGGCCCCGCTGCCCTTCGACTACGACAAGGAGCTGATCGGCGCCCGCACCCCCTGTCTGGAGGGGCAGAAGAACTTCATGAAGGCGGCCCGCCAGTTGGGCTTCCGCTACGACTCCAGCGGCGTCAACAACCAGGTCTGGCCCAAGAAGAAGGAGGGCCTGTGGGATGTGTCGATGCAGCTGGTGCCCTTCCCGGGGCACACCTACGAGCAGTTGACCATGGACTACAACTTCATGGTCAACCAGTCCGGCACCCAGACCCAGGGCGACCCCGACATGTTCGACTACTGGGGCGACCAGATGCGTGACGGCCTGATCAAGGGTTTCTACCGCGCCTACGACGGCAACCGCGCGCCCTTGATCATCGGCAACCACTTCGAGTCCTGGAACGGCGGCACCTACATGCGCGCCATCGACGACGTGGTGAAGGAGGTGTGCAACAAGCCCGAGGTGCGCTGCGTCTCCTTCCACCAGCTGGTCGACTGGCTGGACGCCCAGGACCCGGCGACCCTCGACAAGCTGCGGACCCTGGAGGTGGGCGAGGCCCCCCGGCAGGGCTGGGCGTCCTTCCTGTCCGGCAAGCCCGCCCCGGCGCCCAAGGGAGTGCCCGGGGCGCCGGCGGCCAAGCAGTAGGCGTCAGGCGGGAGCCGCCACGCTCTCGCCGAGCACGAAGGCGGGGTCGACCTGCGCCGCCAGGTCGGCCCCGGTGCGCTCATTGCCCCACGCCTCGGCGTTCTTCAGGTGGAAGTGCACCATCTGGCGGGTGTAGCGCTCCCAGTCGCGCAGCCCGTGGGTGGCGTCCGCGGTGGCCCGAAGGGTGTGCAGGGCGCGGACGTTGGCCTCCTCGAGGAGGTCGAACCGGGGCGGGCGCCCCTTCTCCATGGCGCGCACCCAGTCCGAGCGGCCGACCGTCACGAGCAGGTCGTCCCCGACCTCGGTGCGCAGGAAGTCGATGTCGTCCTGTTCCTGGATCTTGTTGCCGACGACCTTCAGGGCGATGCCGAAGTCGCGGGCGTACTCCTTGTACTGGCGGTAGACGGAGACCCCCTTCCGGGTCGGCTCGGCGACGAGGAACGTCATGTCGAAGCGGGTGAACATGCCGGAGGCGAAGGAGTCCGAACCCGCGGTCATGTCGACCACGACGTACTCGTCGGGGCCGTCGACGAGGTGATTCAGGAACAGCTCCACCGCTCCCGTCTTGGAGTGGTAGCAGGCGACCCCCAGGTCGGCGTCCGTGAAGGGGCCCGTGACCATCAAACGGGCGGCGCCGCCGTCGAGTTCCACCGGCCGCGCGCAGGCGTCGTAGATCGGGTTGGGCTCCCGCACCCGGACCAGCCGCGAGCCCTCGCCGGGCGGGGTCGTCTTGATCATCGTCGCGGCCGAGGAGATGCGCGGGTTGGCTCCGCGCAGATGCTCCTTGATCAGCGGCAGTCGTTCGCCCATGGCGGGCAGCGCGGCGGCCTCCGCCTCGCCGAGGCCGAGGGCGGGACCGAGATGCTGGTTGATGTCCGCGTCGATGGCGACCACCGGGGCGCCGGAGGCCACGAGATGGCGGATGAAGAGGGAAGAGAGCGTGGTCTTGCCGCTGCCGCCCTTCCCGACGAAAGCAATTTTCATGTTCACCAAGAGTAGTCAGGTGATAGCTGTATGTGTCAGAGGGAAGTGAAGAAGACCACTCCTTCGAGGGGTCGGCCGGTGGGATGCGTAGGGTCGTACTCATGAGTACGACAGGCGCGACCGCCGATCCGCTCGCGGCCCTGGGTTCGCTGCCCGGTGTGGCCGAGTCCGTGGAGTCCGTGCGCAAGGCCGTGGACCGGGTCTACGGGCACCGGGTCATGCGGCGCCGCAGCAACGAGATCAGCTCCGAGGCCGCACTGCGCGGCGCCCGCGGCTCCGCGGCGCTGTCCGGTGCCGACTGGGCACTGGAGGAGGTGCGGCGGCGCACCGACTTCGGCGCCGACGCCGAGGCGCGCGTCGTGGGCGCGGCGCTGCGGCTGTCGGCCGAGGCGGGACAGCTGCTCTCCATCTGGCGGCAGTCACCGCTGCGGGTGCTGGCCCGGCTGCATCTGGTGGCCGCGGCGGGCGACGGCGACGAGGTGGGCAGGCCGCGCCAGCCCGGTGAGGCGGTCGACGAGCCGCTGATCGAGCTGCCCCTGCCGGACGCCCAGGAGGTCTCCGGCCGGCTGGAGGGGCTGGCCGGCCTGATCATCGCGGGTACGTCCGCGCCCGCGCTGGTGACGGCCGCCGTGGTGCACGGCGAACTGCTCGCGCTGCGCCCGTTCGTCTCCGGCAACGGGCTGGTCGCGCGCACGGCCGAGCGGATCGTGCTGATCGGCAGCGGCCTGGACCCGAAGGCGGTCTGCCCCGCCGAGGTCGGCCATGCCGAGCTGGGGCGCGCCGCCTACCTGGCCGCACTGGACGGATACGTCTCCGGCACCCCCGAGGGCATGGCGGCCTGGATCACCCACTGCGGGCGGGCCGTGGAACTGGGCGTGCGCGAGTCGACGGCGGTGTGCGAGGCGCTGCAGCGCGGGGCGGCCTGAGGGCGCCCGGAGAAGTCCCTGAACAGGGTTGCGGCGGTACGAGTGCTCGTACCGCCGCTGGCATGTTCACCGGGTTACCAAGCGTCCTCGATATGTGCCCATCAGGTCGGGGACTTTGCCCGTCACCTGGTGCGGCTGGCCCGTAATCGACGGGTCGACGTCGCGTGGGTGCCCGGTGTTCATGCGGGGGTCCGTGGGCCAAGTGCGTAGTAGTAGGTGATCCTCGCGGATGTCCTTTGGTCTCGCGGGCCTGAGTTCTTTGTACCGCGCGCCCCCGGGAAGCGGAACCCCCGCCCGCACTTCTTTACTTTCGGGTGCGAACGAGGGCGAAACGGGCGCCGCTCAGGCGGTGCTGCGGCGCCGGTTGGCGTACCAGACGAGGCCGGCGGTCGCGGCCGCCGCCCCTATGGCCGCCGCCGCGACCAGTGCCGGGCGGGGCGGCACGGACAGGGTGGGCAGCCGCTTCTTCAGCGGAACCGGGTGGCGGAACTCCAGCACCGGCCAGCCGCGCGCGACGGCCTCGCGGCGCAGCGCGCGGTCCGGGTTCACGGCGTGCGGGTGGCCGACCGCCTGGAGCATCGGCAGGTCGGTCGCGGAGTCGCTGTAGGCGTAGCAGCGTTCGAGGTCGTAGCCCTCGGACGCGGCCAGCTCGCGGATCGCCTCGGCCTTGGTCGGGCCGTAGGCGTAGTACTCCACCTCGCCGGTGAAGCAGCCGTCGTCGCCGACGACCATGCGCGTGGCCACCACCCGGTCCGCACCGAGCAGCTCGCCGATCGGCTCGACCACCTCGGCGCCCGACGTCGACACGATCACCACGTCCCGGCCCGCCGTGTGGTGCTCCTCGACGAGGGAGGCGGCCTCGTCGTAGATGATCGGGTCGATCAGGTCGTGCAGGGTCTCGGCGACGATCTCCCGGACCTGCTGCACGTTCCAGCCGCGGCACAGCGTGGACAGGTACTCGCGCATGCGCTCCATCTGGTCGTGATCCAGGCCTCCGGCCAGGAAGACGAACTGGGCATATGCGGTACGCAGCGCGGCCCTGCGGTTGATCAGCCCGCCTTGGTAGAAGGACTTGCTGAAGGTGAGCGTGCTCGACTTCGCAATGACCGTCTTGTCCAGGTCGAAGAAGGCTGCTGCGCGGGGCAAGGAGTGGTTTTCCACGCCCCTGAGCATAGGCGCAGCCCATTCGGCGTAAGGTGGGCGCGTGGGTTTGCCTGAGAGGGCTCTCGGGTACACCATGGAAGTCACGGATCGTTCGCGACCGTGCTAACCCGGTCCGGCTCCTCCCCCCCCCGAGTCGGCCGTGGAGACGACCCCCGCTCTCCCCCCCGGCGGGGGTCGTCGCATGTCCGGACGGGTTTTTCCCTCCTCCCTCTTTCTCCGTGCGGCCGCGAGGCCTGCGTCGCGGCCGCTGCGGCCGCCCTTTCTGCATGTCCATGATTGGTTACTCAAGGTAATCGCAGGGCTGCTCTGTGGAAAGACGTACACGGGCCGCTGCAGGGGTCACCGGTATGGGTGACGGAGATATTCACAGGCACCGAGTTGTCCACGGTTTTCGACCAAGATCCACACGATTTCCCGGATCGCTGCACCGTGATTCCAGCGCGCTCCGGCCGTGGCGAGTTCATGGCCGGTTCCGATTGCCGGAGTGCGTTTGGCCGGATTCTGTCGGCCGCTCCTATGGGGACCGCTCGGCGGTTCTCCACAGGTTGGGGAATCGCGTGGCCGCGGAGGCTGCGCGGAACACGCAGCGAAGGGGGAACACACGTGTCCGGAACCGTCACCCACGACCCGCCGCCCGGCACCGCGGACCGGCCGGGACGGCCGCTCATCGTCACCGAGGACGCCGGTCTCCTGGACGATCTGCTGCGCCTGTGCGCGGCCGCGGGCGCCACGCCCGAGGTGCGCCACGGCCCACCGGAGAACGGCGACGGCTGGCAGGCGGCCCCGCTCGTGCTGGTCGGCGACGACGCCGCCCGCCGGGTCCGCGGGGCCCCGCGCCGGCGCGGAGTGGTCCTGGTCGGCCGTGACCAGGACGACCCGGGGGTGTGGAAACGAGCCGTCGAGATCGGCGCCGACCACGTCCTGATGCTCCCCGACGGCGAGCAGTGGCTGGTCGACCGCATCGCCGACGTCGCCGAGGGTGTGGGCCGCCCGGCGCTCACCGTCGGCGTGATCGGCGGCCGGGGCGGGGCCGGTGCGTCCACGCTCGCCTGTGCGCTCGCGGTCACCTCCGCGCGCGAGGGCCTGCGCACGCTCCTCGTGGACGCCGATCCGCTGGGCGGCGGACTCGACGTACTCCTCGGCGGGGAGAGCGCCGACGGTCTGCGCTGGCCCGCCTTCGCCGCCTCCCGCGGCCGGGTCGGCGGCGGTGCCCTGGAGGAGTCGCTGCCGGAGCTGCACGCGCTGCGGGTGCTCAGCTGGGACCGCGGGGACTGCGTCGCCGTGCCGTCCCAGGCCGTGCGGGCGGTGCTCGCGGCGGCCCGGCGGCGCGGCGGCACGGTCGTGGTCGACCTGCCCCGCCGCCTCGACGACGGCGTCGCCGAAGCCCTCGCCCAGCTCGACCTGGCCCTGCTCGTCGTTCCCGCCGAACTGCGCGCGGTGGCCGCCGCCGGGCGGGTCGCGTCCGCCGTCGGCATGGTCGTGCGCGATGTGCGCGTGGCCGTACGCGGGCCGTACCCGCCCGGCCTGGACGAGCGGGAGGTGGCCCGGCTGCTCGGCCTGCCGCTGGCCGGAGAGGTGCCCGTCGAACCGGCGCTGGTGCGCCCGCGGGGCGGCGTAAAACCACCCGGCTCTGCAGGGCGCGGCCCGCTCGCCCGCTTCTGCGCGGACTTCTGGGAGCGTGCGCTGGTCGAGGCGGGAGGCACCCGATGACGTTCCCCGGACTCGACCGGGCCGACGGCGCTGCCCTGCTCGACGGCGTCCGGCGACGGCTGGCCGAGAGCGGCGCCGAACCCACCCCCGCGCGCGTGGCGCAGGCCCTGCGCGAACAGGGCCGGGTGCTCGGCGACGCGGAGGTCCTCGGCGCCGCCGAGCACCTCAGGTCCGAGCTCGTCGGCAGCGGCCCCCTGGAGCCGCTGCTCGCCGACCCGGCGGTCACCGACGTCCTGGTGTCGGCGCCCGACCGGGTCTGGGTCGACCGCGGGGGCGGCCTGGAGCCGACCTCGGTGACCTTCCCCGACGCGGCGGCCGTACGGCGCCTCGCGCAGCGGCTGGCCGCGGTGGCCGGACGCCGGCTGGACGACGCACGGCCCTGGGCGGACGCCCGGCTGCCCGACGGAACCCGGCTGCACGCGGTGCTGCCCCCGGTAGCCGTCGGCTGCACCTGCCTGTCCCTGCGGGTGGTGCGGCCCCGCGCATTCACGCTGGAGGAACTGGTCGCGGCCGGCACCGTGCCGCCCGGCGGCGACCGGATCCTGCGCGCCCTGCTGGCGGCCCGGCTGTCCTTCCTCGTCAGCGGCGGTACCGGCAGCGGCAAGACGACCCTGCTGAGCGCCCTGCTGGGCCTGGTCGGACCGGGCGAGCGGATCGTGCTCGCCGAGGACTCCGCCGAGCTGCGCCCCGACCACCCCCACGTCGTCCGGCTGGAGACCCGGCCCGCCAACCAGGAGGGCGCCGGTCTGGTCACCCTCGAGGACCTCGTCCGGCAGGCGCTGCGCATGCGGCCCGACCGGCTGGTCGTCGGCGAGGTGCGCGGCCCCGAGGTCGTGCATCTGCTCGCCGCGCTCAACACGGGTCATGAAGGCGGGTGTTGCACAGTCCATGCCAATGCGGCCGGGGACGTGCCGGCCCGGCTGGAGGCGCTGGCCACGGCCGCCGGACTCGACCGGGCCGCACTGCACAGCCAGCTGGCGGCGGCGCTCTCCGTGGTGCTGCACCTCGTACGGGACCGGTCCGGGCGGCGCCGGATCGCCGAGGTGCACGTGCTGGAGCGGGGCGCCACGGGGCTGGTGCGGACGGTGCCCGCCCTGAGCTGGGGCGAGCGGGCGTTCGTGCGGGAGCGCGGCTGGGAGCGACTGGAACACCTGCTCGGCGCATCTGGCGGGGCGGGCGACGCGGGGGAGAGGGGCGCACGTGAACGGTGAGACGTCCATGGGGGCCGCGCTGGTCTGCCTCGGCGCCGTGGCCTGGCTGCTGGGTGCGGGGCACCACGGGATGCGGCGGGCGCGGCTGCTCCTCGCGGGCGGCGGGGTGGTGGCCACCGGCCCGCCTTCCTGGGAGCGGGCCCGTGCGGAATTGCTCCGGCTGCGCTCCCGGGTGGGGCCCGAGTGGTGGGTGCTCGTGGCCGGGCTGCTGCTCGCCCTGCTGGGCTCCTCGGTGCTTCCGGTCGCCGCGGGGGCGGCCGGGGTGCCGGTGCTGCGCCGGGTACGACTGACGCGGCAGGCCCGGCACACCCGTGAGCGGCGGGTGGACGCGGTGATCGGCCTGTGCGGAGCCCTCGCCGGGGAGGTGCGGGCGGGACGGCAGCCCGGTGAGGCGCTGTTGCGGGCCGCGCGGGACTCCGGCGGACTCGGGGACGCGCAGGCGTCCGTGGTCGCGGCGGCCCGGTTCGGCGGGGACGTGCCCGGCGCGCTCGCCGCGGCGGCCCGGCAGCCGGGCGCCGAGGGCCTGCTCGGACTGGCCGCGTGCTGGCGGGTGGCCGTCGACCAGGGCGCCGGGCTCGCGGCCGGCCTCGACCGCCTGGACGCGGCTCTCCGGGCCGAGCGTGATCAACGGGCGGATCTGCGAGCCCAGTTGGCGGGAGCCCGGGTCACGGCACTGATGCTCGCGGCGCTGCCCGCCCTGGCCCTGCTCCTGGGCGCGGCCATGGGTGCCGACCCACTGCACGTCCTGCTCCACACCGGCGCCGGGTTCGGCTGCCTGGTGACCGGGGCGGCCTTCGAGGCTGCCGGGATGTGGTGGGCGACGCGGATCGTGCGGGGAGCGGAGGCGGTGTGAGGGGCGCCCGGGCGGGAGCGGCCGCGGCCCGGGCCGGGCCGGCCGAGGCCGGTACTGAGGCCGTCGGGATGCGCGGGACGGTCCGGAGCGTGGCAGGGGAGCGGGGCGTGGAGGGAGAACGAGCGGGATGAGCGGAGAAGTTGTCCACAGACTGGGGACGGCCGGGGTCGTGGCGCTGGCTCTCGGCTGGGGGATCCGGTGGCTGGAGACCGTTCGGCGGCGGCGCCGGGCACGGCGGCGGATGGCCGAGCTGCTGGGCCTGGAAGTCCGGGAGCGCGGGCGGACGTTCGAGATCGCGGGCGCGGTGCGCCGGTGGCTGCCGCCGACCGGAGCGGCATGCGGCGCGTGGGTGCTGGTCGGCGGTGTCACCGGGGCCGTACTGGGGCTGGGGGCGGGCGCCCTGCTGTGGCGGTGGCAGAGCCGTCGGGTGGCGGACGAGGCCGAGGCGGCCGGCACCGCCGAAGCGGCGCGCCGGCTTCCGCTCGCCGCCGACCTGCTGGCCGCCTGCATCGCGGCCGGTGCCGGGCCCGTGATCGCCGCGCAGGCGGTGGGGGAGGCGCTCGGCGGGCCGGTGGGGGAGGCGCTGGCGCGCGGCGCGGCGGAGGTACGGCTCGGTGGCCGGCCGGCGGTCGCCTGGCGGCAGTTGGCCGCGCTGCCCGGCGCCGGGACGCTGGCACGGCTCCTGGAGCGGGCCGACGAGACCGGACTCCCGGCGGCCGTGCCGGTCGCCCGGCTCGCCTCGGACGCCCGCGCGGAGTGGGCCCGCACCGCGACGGCCCGGGCGCGGCGCGCTGCGGTGCTGATCTCCGCGCCGGTGGGCCTGTGCTTCCTGCCCGCTTTCGTCGCGGTCGGCGTGCTGCCCGTGGTGATCGGTCTCGCGGGCGGGGTGGTGGGAGGCAGGTGAGGCAGGTGAGGCAGGTGAGGCAGGTGAGGTAGGTGAGACCTACGGAAGCGGATGCGGTGGAGGTGACCGCGAAGGACCGGTAGCGAAGAAAACCGGCAGCGAGGACGACGCACGCATCAGCGAAGACGACCGACGACGAACACGATCGGCGATGAACACGACCGGCGATGAACACGACCGGCGGCGAAGACGGCCGGCGGCGAAGACGACCAGTGACGGAACGGAACCTCACGGGGGTTGGAATGCGCAGGAAGATCAGGGAAGTGGCGGTACGGCTGCGGGCCAGGGGCCGGGCGGACGCCGGAATGGTGACGTCCGAGTACGCGATGGGGATCATCGCGGCGGTCGGGTTCGCGCTGCTGCTCTACGAGGTCGTCACCAGCGGCCAGGTCCGGGAGGAACTGCAGAGCATCGTGAAGAAGGCCCTCAGTGCGCGCATGTGAGCGAGGGGCGGACCGGGGGTTCGTGACCGCGGAGGCGGCCATGGTGCTGTGCGTGCTGGTGGCGTTCACGATGGCACTGGTCTGGGGGCTGCTCGTGGTGGCGGCGCAGATCCAGTGCGTGGACGCCGCCCGCGCGGGCGCCCGGGCCGCCGCCCGTCAGGATCCGGCCGACGCGGTGGTGACGGTGGCCCGGGAAGCGGCGCCGCGCGGGGCGCGGGTGACCGTGGGCCGCGAGGGCGACCAGGTCCGGGTGTCGGTGGTGGCCAGACCGCCGGTGCTGAGCGGACTGCCCTTCGAGGTGCGTGAGGAGGCCGTGGCCCTGGCGGAGGACACGGTGGGCGCGAGGGGAGCGGGGCCGTGACGCGGGGGCGGGCGCGGGACCGTCGGTGCTCCGACCGCGGGTCGGCCACTGTCTGGAGCCTGGGGGCGATGGCGGTGCTGTGCCTGGTGTTCGGCGCCGTGCTCGCTCTGGGACAGGCCGTCGTCGTACGGCACCGGGCGGCCGGCGGCGCGGACCTGGCGGCACTCGCGGCGGCGGACCACTGGGCCGAGGGCGGCGCGGCGGCCTGTGCCCGGGCCGAGCGGGTGGCGGCGGCCCAAGGGGTACGGCTCGTGCGGTGCGCGATCGTGGGGGAGACCTCCGAGGTCACGGCAGCCGCGGGACGCGGGCCGTTCGCGGCGGAGGTCAGGGCCAGAGCGGGGCCCGCGGGGCCCGTACCGCCCCCGCTCAGCGGCGAGGCACCCGCCCCGGAGGCGTCGGCTCCGCCACGCTCGTTTCCGCGTTCTCCGCCTCGTTCTCCCCCGGAGCGCCCCGCAGCAGCACCGTGAGCAGCCGGACCGCCCCTCGTTTGTGCAGCGGGTCGTTGCCGTTGCCGCATTTGGGGGACTGGATGCAGGACGGGCAGCCGGCCTCGCACTCGCAGGAGGCGATGGCCTCGCGGGTGGCGGCGAGCCAGGACCGGGCGGTGTGGAAGGCGCGTTCGGCGAAGCCCGCTCCGCCGGGGTGGCCGTCGTAGACGAAGACCGTCGGCAGGAGCGTGTCGGGGTGGAGCGGGATCGAGACACCGCCGATGTCCCAGCGGTCGCAGGTCGCGAAGAGGGGCAGCAGGCCGATCGAGGCGTGCTCGGCGGCGTGCAGGGAGCCGCCGAGGATCTCCGGGGTGATCCGGGCCTCGTCGAGCTGGTCCTCGGTGACCGTCCACCACACCGCGCGGGTGCGCAGCGTACGAGGAGGGAGGTCGAGTTTCGTCTCGCCGAGCACTTCGCCGGTGATCAGGCGTCTGCGCAGGTAGGAGACCACCTGGTTGGTGACCTCCACGGAGCCGTAGCACAGGCGGCCCGCGCCCCACGGGATCTCGGTGTCCGTCTCCAGGACGGAGATCGCCGTGGTGTCGCGGGCGACCGTGGAGTACGGCGGGTCGGCCTGCTCGACCAGGGCGACCGAGTCCTCCAGGTCCAGGTGGCGCACCAGGTAGGTGCGGCCCTGGTGCAGGTGGACCGCGCCCTCGTGCACCGAGGAGTGGGCGGCACCCGCGTCGACCGTGCCGAGCAGCCGGCCGGTGCCCGCCTCGACGACCTGCACCGGCCGGCCGCCCGCGCCGCGGATGTCGGTCAGGTCGGCGGCGCGCTCCCGGCGGGTCCAGTGCCACGCCTTCGTACGGCGGCGCAGCAGCTTCGCGGCCTCCAGCTGCGGCAGCACATCCGCGCAGGCCGGGCCGAAGAGGTCCAGGTCCTCCTCGGTCAGCGGGAGTTCCGAGGCGGCGGCGCACAGGTGCGGGGCGAGGACGTAGGGGTTGTCGGGGTCGAGGACGGTCGATTCCACCGGCCGGTCGAACAGGGCCTCGGGATGGTGGACCAGGAAGGTGTCCAGCGGGTCGTCGCGGGCGACGAGGACCGCCAGGGCGCCCTGTCCCGAGCGCCCCGCACGGCCCGCCTGCTGCCACAGGGAGGCGCGGGTGCCCGGGTAGCCGGCGATCACCACCGCGTCCAGGCCGGAGACGTCCACACCCAGCTCCAGGGCCGTCGTGGCGGCGAGGCCCAGGAGGTCGCCGGAGTGCAGGGCGCGTTCCAGGGCGCGGCGCTCCTCGGGGAGATAGCCGCCTCGGTAGGCCGCGACACGCCGGACCAGGGAGCGGTCGACCTCGGCGAGTCGCTCCTGCGCGATCACCGAGATCAGCTCGGCGCCACGCCGGGAGCGTACGAAGGCCACCGAGCGCACGCCCTGCACGGTGAGGTCGGTCAGCAGATCGGCGGTCTCGGCGGTGGCGGTACGCCGGACGGGTGCGCCCTTCTCGCCGTGCAGCTCGGTGAGCGGGGGCTCCCAGAGGGCGAAGACGAGCTCCCCGCGCGGGGAGGCGTCGTCGGCGACCTCGGTCACCGGCAGGCCGGTCAGCCGGCGGGCGGCGACGGCCGGCTCGGCGGCGGTGGCGGAGGCCAGCAGGAACACGGGCGAGGCGCCGTAGCGGGCACACAGACGGCGCAACCGGCGCAGCACCTGGGCGACGTGCGAGCCGAACACGCCCCGGTAGGTGTGGCACTCGTCGACGACGACGTACTTCAGCGACTTCAGGAAGGAGGACCAGCGCGGGTGGGAGGGCAGGATCCCGCGGTGCAGCATGTCGGGGTTGGTCAGGACGTAGTTGGCGTACTGCCGGACCCACTCCCGTTCCTCGAAGGGGGTGTCGCCGTCGTACACGGCCGGCCGTACGGCATGGCCCAAAGATTGTGAAAGTTCCTTCACCGAACGGCACTGGTCCGCCGCGAGTGCCTTGGTGGGGGCCAGGTACAGCGCCGTGGCACCGCGGCCGTTCGGAGCCTCGGAGCCGTCCAGGAGGGTGGACATGACGGGGACGAGATAGGCGAGGGACTTGCCGGAGGCGGTGCCGGTGGCGACCACCACCGAGTCGCCGTCCAGGGCGTGCTCGGCGACCAGCGCCTGATGCGCCCAGGGGTGCTCGATCCCGCACTCCTGGACGGCCGCGATCACCTCGGACCGAATCCGGTCAGGCCAGACGGCATGGCGGCCCGCGCGCGGGGGCAAGTGCTCCGTATGAGTGATGCGCGCAGCCCGGCTCGGCCCGGAGGCGAGTCGGCCCAGAACCGTGCCTGGAGACGGGCCGGAAGCCGGGTTCGCCGGGGGTCGATCGGATCGGTGATTCTTGGCCATCGGCACCGAGTGTGTCACCGGCGTGACGGACAATGGAGCCAAGGCGTCGTGCACGCCTGCCGGTAAGTGATTGAATGCCATCGCGGCTGGCGATGCGTTTCCGGGCGTGGCAAGCCGAGGTGCCCGAGAGGCGACCGCTCGATAGCAAGGTGCTGGAGGATCCGTGGACCTGTCCCTGTCGACCCGTACCGTCGGCGATCGTACGGTCGTCGAGGTCGGTGGCGAAATCGATGTATACACCGCGCCCAAGCTGCGCGAGCAGCTGGTCGAGCTGGTGAACGACGGCAATTTCCACCTCGTCGTCGACATGGAGGGCGTGGACTTCCTCGACTCCACCGGTCTCGGCGTGCTGGTCGGCGGTCTGAAGCGAGTGCGTGCCCACGAGGGCTCGCTGCGCCTGGTCTGCAACCAGGAGCGCATTCTGAAGATCTTCCGCATCACCGGCCTCACCAAGGTGTTCCCGATCCACACCTCGGTCGAGGAAGCGGTGGCGGCCACCGACTGACCCGGACCGTTCCCGGCGGCGGGCCGCTGCGCGCGGCCCGTACGCCGGTCGGTCCCGTCCCGGGCAGCCGGCCCGGGGCACTGAAGCACACCAGGGGGTACGGCTCTCGGCGGGCCCGCCCCCGACCGCACGCCCGTAGTCGCGAGGGGGATGCATGGCCACCGTCGAACTCCGCTTCAGCGCGCTGCCCGAGCACGTCCGGACCGCCCGGCTGGTGGCGGCAGCGGTGGCGCGCAGGGCCGGGGTGGACGAGGCCGTGCTGGACGAGGTCCGGCTCGCCGTGGGCGAGGCCTGCTCCCGCGCCGTCGGACTGCACCAGAGCCATGACATCACCTCACCGGTGAAGGTCGCGCTGATCGAGGAGGAGAAACAGTTCTCCATCGAGGTCGGCGACGAGGCTCCGCACGCCGCTCCGGGCGGCGACACGCCCGGCGACGCGCCCGACGGTGACATCGAGGCCGAGGAGGACGAGATGGGCCTCGCGGTCATCAGCGGCCTCGTCGACGACGTGGAGGTCACCACCGGGCAGAACGGCGGTCTGATCCGCATGACCTGGCCGACCACCCCGCCGGTCACGGCGCTTCTCTGACGCGTCGCGCACACTCCCGAGGGCCCTGCTCAGCAGGGCCCTCGCTGCATTTCCGGGCCCCTTCCGGCCCGCCGTCCCGGCGCCCGCGGAATTCGTGAAGGAATTCACGATCAATCGTTGCCGCTTTGATCAAGCGCCAATGTGTCGCGTCAATGCCCCGAGGGCATTACTCCATTCGGGTTCCTCGGTGCGACCTCGATCATTTTCCTGCTGAGCCGGTTGAGGCCAATTCCGTTTACCGTGCTCTGTTGCGATCAACCGCGGGTACCTAGAATCCGTCCACATCTTGAGCTCAGCCCAAGCGTCAAGGAGGACGAATGGCGGGGCTTTCTTCCCCTCATCAGTTGGGTCACCCCACTTCCCTCGCAGCCGCGGTCCTGACCGACGACAACCGGGTCATGGTGGCCGTGATCGCGGCCGTCGCCCTGGCCGCACTGGTGGTCGCGGGCATCCTGGTGCGCCAGGTGCTGGCGGCCGGCGAGGGCACCGACAGCATGAAGGAGATCGCCGGGGCGGTCCAGGAAGGCGCCAAGGCGTATCTCGCCCGGCAGTTGCGCACGCTCGGCGTATTCGCCGTGATCGTTTTCTTCCTGCTCATGCTGCTGCCCGCGGACGACTGGAATCAGCGTGCCGGACGCTCGGTGTTCTTCCTGATCGGAGCGGCGTTCTCGGCGGCCACCGGCTATATCGGCATGTGGCTCGCCGTGCGCAGCAATGTGCGTGTCGCCGCGGCGGCCCGGGAAGCCACCCCGGCCGAAGGCGAACCCGAAAAGGATCTCACCACCGTCTCGCACACCGCGATGAAGATCGCATTTCGCACGGGCGGCGTCGTCGGCATGTTCACGGTGGGGCTCGGCCTGCTGGGCGCCTCCTGCGTGGTGCTGGTGTACGCGGCCGACGCGCCGAAGGTGCTCGAGGGCTTCGGCCTCGGCGCCGCCCTGATCGCGATGTTCATGCGTGTGGGCGGTGGCATCTTCACCAAGGCCGCCGACGTCGGCGCCGACCTGGTCGGCAAGGTCGAGCAGGGCATTCCGGAGGACGACCCGCGCAATGCCGCGACCATCGCCGACAACGTGGGCGACAACGTCGGCGACTGCGCGGGCATGGCGGCCGACCTCTTCGAGTCGTACGCCGTCACCCTGGTGGCCGCGCTGATCCTCGGCAAGGTCGCC
This sequence comes from Streptomyces sp. NPDC051133, assembly GCF_040682635.1. NCBI lineage: Bacteria > Bacillati > Actinomycetota > Actinomycetes > Kitasatosporales > Streptomycetaceae > Streptomyces > Streptomyces sp. NPDC051133. Next base: position 41,889 of record NZ_JBFBBK010000012.1, on the reverse strand, counting down.
TTCGGTGACGCCGGGCTGGCGTTCCCGCTGCTGGTGCCCGCCATCGGCGTGATCACCGCGATGATCGGCATCTTCGCGGTCGCCCCGCGCCGCACCGACCGCAGCGGCATGTCCGCGATCAACCGCGGCTTCTTCATCTCCGCGGTGATCTCCCTCGCGCTGGTCGCCGTCGCCGTCTTCGTCTATCTGCCGTCGACGTACTCCGGCCTCAGCGGTGTGACGGACGCGGCCATCAAGGGCAAGGACGGCGATCCGCGGATCCTCGCCCTGGTCGCGGTGGCCATCGGCATCCTGCTCGCCGCCGTCATCCAGCAGCTGACCGGCTACTTCACCGAGACCACCCGCCGCCCGGTCCGGGACATCGGCAAGACCTCCCTCACCGGGCCGGCCACCGTCGTCCTGTCCGGTATCTCGGTCGGCCTGGAGTCCGCCGTCTACACCGCGCTGCTCATCGGGCTCAGCGTGTACGGCGCGTTCCTGCTCGGCGGCACCTCGATCATGCTGGCGCTGTTCGCGGTGGCGCTGGCCGGCACCGGCCTGCTCACCACGGTCGGCGTGATCGTCGCCATGGACACCTTCGGGCCGGTCTCCGACAACGCGCAGGGCATCGCCGAGATGTCCGGTGACGTCGAGGGCGCGGGCGCGCAGGTGCTCACCAACCTGGACGCGGTCGGCAACACCACCAAGGCCATCACCAAGGGCATCGCCATCGCCACCGCCGTCCTCGCCGCGTCGGCGCTGTTCGGGTCGTACCGCGACGCGATCACCACCAACGTGAGCGACGTCGGGGCGAAGCTCACCGGTCCGGGGGCGCCGCTCAGCCTGTCCCTGGACATCTCACAGCCCAACAACCTGGTCGGCCTCATCGCGGGCGCCGCGGTCGTCTTCCTCTTCTCCGGACTGGCGATCAACGCCGTGTCGCGGTCGGCGGGTTCGGTCGTGTTCGAGGTGCGGCGGCAGTTCCGGGAGAAGCCCGGGATCATGGACTTCACCCAGAAGCCCGAGTACGGCAAGGTCGTCGACATCTGCACCAAGGACGCCCTCAGGGAGCTGGCCACGCCCGGCCTGCTCGCCGTCATGGCGCCGATCTTCATCGGGTTCACGCTCGGCGTCGGCTCGCTCGGCTCCTACCTCGCCGGCGCGATCGGCGCGGGCACGCTGATGGCGGTGTTCCTGGCCAATTCCGGCGGCGCCTGGGACAACGCCAAGAAGCTGGTGGAGGACGGCCACCACGGCGGCAAGGGCAGTGAGGCCCACGCGGCCACGGTGATCGGCGACACCGTCGGCGACCCCTTCAAGGACACCGCCGGACCGGCGATCAACCCGCTGCTGAAGGTCATGAACCTGGTGTCCCTGCTCATCGCGCCGGCGGTGATCAAGTTCTCCTACGGCCACGACAAGAACATGGCCGTGCGGATCCTGATCGCGGTCTTCGCGCTGCTGGTGATCGTCGTCTCCGTGTACGTCTCCAAGCGGCGCGGAATCGCCGTGGGCGACGAGGAGAAGGCCGAGCGGGTCTCCAACTCACCGGACACCGCGGTGGTTTCGTAGCCCGGCTCGGGATAGTCCGCTCAACGGGCGGGCGGGCCGCACGTACTGACGTGCGGCCCGCCCGCCCGCGTGTGCGCGGACGCCCGGGCCGTGAGCCATCTCTCGCGGGATGTCCCTCGCATGGTGCGAAGAGTCACAAAGAGCGCCTTAGGGGGCGTACGGCGTGGGGAGCGTGTGCGTCCGCCGTGTAGGGTCCGGGGCCCGAGAGCCATGGAAGGGACCGATCCGGTGAACAAGAAGCTCGCGGCCGCGCTGTCCGGCGGTGCGGTACTGGTGGTGGCGCTGTCGGGATGCACCAGCAGCGGCGGCGACAAGGGGCCCGACCCCAAGCTGGTCGCCTGGGCCAAGACGGTGTGCGACGCGGTGCCCGCGCAGGACGCGAAGATCAAGGCCGCGAACGCGGCGATCAGCACCACGGCCGCCGACACCGCCAAGCCCGAGACGCTGCAGAAGACCGACTCGAAGGCCTTCCAGGACATGGCCGACGGTTACAAGGCGATCGCCACCTCCATCAGCGGTGCGGGAGCGCCTCCCGGGGTCGACGGGGGCGCGAAGCGGCTGCAGGACGTCGTGAAGAGCTTCAACAGCCTGGCCGCGTCGTACGGCGACCTGAAGAAGCAGGTCGACGGACTGGACACCAAGAACCAGGGGAAGTTCGCCTCGGGCCTGCAGGACGTCGCCGCGCGGATGACGGAGCTGGAGAAGAAGCACCAGGCCGGCACCGAGTCGCTGACGAAGCTGCAGCAGGGCGAGGTCAAGGACGCGATAGCCGAGCAGGCCAGCTGCAAGAAGATCTCGGCTTCGGCCGCGCCGTCGGCGGGCTGACCTCCGGCTCCGCCGGGCGTGTGCGGGGAGGTCGCCGGGGCGGGGCGCGGGACACAATGGGGGCGTGACTGACTCCGGACTCGCCTCCCTGCCCGCTTCCGACCGGACCGACACCGCCGCGCGTCTGCGGGACGCGCTGCTGGCCGCCTCCTTCACCGCCGACGGGCTGCTCGACCTGCTCGGCGCCCCCGCGTACGCGGCGCTGGGCCGCAGCGAGACCGTGCCCGCCCTCAGGGCGACCCGCGGCGACACGCCGCTGGAGACGCTCGTACGGCTGTTCCTGCTGCAGCAGCCGGTCGCCCACGCGCGCGTGGCCGCCGTCCTCCCCGTCGAGGACGCCCTGGAGGCCGGCTGGCTCACGCGGGTGGGCGCCGACGAGGTGGCCGCGACCGTCGACGTACGGCCCTACGGCGGTCCCGGCGGTGAGGACTGGTTCATCGTCTCCGACCTCGGCTGCGCGGTGGGCGGCGCGGGCGGCATCGGACAGCGCGACGAAGGGGTCGTGCTGGGCGTCGGCGGGGCCTCCACGACCCTCGCCGGCATCACCGTCCGCACGCCCGTCGCGTCCGCCCTGGACCTCGGCACCGGCTCCGGCATCCAGGCCCTGCACGCCGCCCAGCACGCCACGCGCGTGACGGCGACCGACCTCAACCCGCGCGCGCTGCACATCACGGCGCTCACGCTCGCGCTCTCCGGCGCTCCCGCCGCCGAGCTGCGCGAGGGCTCGCTGTTCGCACCGGTCCGGGACGACGAGACCTTCGACCTGATCGTGTCCAACCCGCCCTTCGTGATCTCGCCCGGAGCCCGGCTGACGTACCGGGACGGCGGCATGGGCGGGGACGATCTGTGCCGCTCGCTCGTTCAGCAGGCGGGGGAACGGCTGAACGAGGGCGGGTTCGCGCAGTTCCTCGCCAACTGGCAGCACGTCGCGGGGGAGGACTGGCAGGACAGACTCAGGTCGTGGGTGCCGCGCGGGTGCGATGCCTGGATCGTGCAGCGCGAGGTGCAGGACGTCACACAGTACGTCGAGCTGTGGCTGAGGGACGCCGGTGACCACCGCGGGGACCCGGCGGAGTACCAGGCGCGTTACGACGCCTGGCTCGACGAGTTCGAGGCGCGCAAGGTCAAGGCGGTCGGCTTCGGCTGGATCACCCTGCGCAGGACGGGGGCGGCGGAGCCCTCGATCACCGTGGAGGAGTGGCCGCACCCGGTCGAGCAGCCCCTCGGGGACGCGATCAGGGCGCACTTCGAGCGGCTCGACTATCTCCGGGAGCACGACGACGCGGCGCTGCTCGACAGTCACTTCACGCTCGCCGCCGAAGTGGTCCAGGAGCAGGTCGGGCTGCCCGGCGCCGAGGACCCGGAGCACGTGGTGCTCCGCCAGCACCGCGGGATGCGCCGGGCGACCAAGGTGGACACGGTCGGCGCCGGGTTCGCGGGTGTGTGCGACGGCACACTGAGCGCGGGCCGCATCCTGGACGCCATCGCCCAGCTCATGGGCGAGGACCCGGTGGTGCTCCGCGACCGGACCCCGGCGCAGATCCGGCTGCTGGTGGAGCAGGGCTATCTGGAGCCGGCGCGCTGAGCCGCGCCCCACTGAGCCGCGCCCCATTGAGCCGCGCCCGACTGAGCCGCAGGCCGCGCCGGGGCACGGGTGCCGTACGCCGGATACCCGTGCCGTCGTAGCCGCCCGCGGATCATCGTCGTAGCCGGTGGCGGGGGGCGGAACGCGCCGGTGCGTAAAACGGCCGGAAAAATATGGGAGCGGAGGGACGGCCGATGCGATTCGAACGGGCATGCGAAAAAGAGTCGGCCTTCCGTTCACCCCGATGTCGCCCGCCCGTCGCCCGCGCGTGCCACCCTCCCGGCGCTGGGCGGAGCCGGGTGGCACGGAGGGGCGGGCGGGCATGGAGAGCGAGTCGGCGATCTTCGCGGGGGTGGTGTTCGCCCTGTTCGGAGGCGCTCTGCTGGCATGGACCGGGGTGCGCCTGAGGCGGGGCGAGCCGGTGGCCCACGGTGTGAACCGGGTCGCATCGGCCACCCTCGCGAGCGTGTCCGGGACGGTCGCTCTTGCCCTCGGTGTGTACTGCCTGTCCCGCCTCTGACATAGGCGGGCACCGGTCCGCGGCGGTGCCGCGACAGTAAGGGGAGCATCACGCTCCGGACAGGGGACGAGGGGGTACCCGGTGGTCCGGGCGGCAGGAAGGGCGGTAGTCGGGTTACCGTTCGAGTGGCCGTTGTGGGCTTTTCCCGTTTGACACGGGAGCGGGATGTACCGTCACACTCCGCAGCGTCACACGAGCCACCAGCACGCCGCGACCCCGGGAGGAAGCCCTGGGGAGGCCCCAGCGTCGACCGGAGAGAAGAGCGAAGTTGTCCCCGACCAGCGAGACCGCACAGGGCGGCCGCCGACTCGTCATCGTCGAGTCGCCTGCCAAGGCGAAGACGATCAAGGGCTACCTCGGCCCCGGCTACGTCGTCGAAGCGAGCGTCGGGCACATCCGCGACCTCCCCAACGGCGCCGCGGAGGTGCCCGAGAAGTACACCGGCGAGGTCCGCCGCCTCGGTGTGGACGTCGACCATGACTTCGAGCCGATCTATGTCGTCAACGCCGACAAGAAGGCCCAGGTCAAGAAGCTCAAGGACCTGCTGAAGGATTCCGACGAACTCTTCCTCGCCACCGATGAGGACCGCGAGGGCGAGGCCATCGCGTGGCACCTCCTGGAGGTCCTGAAGCCCAAGGTCCCGGTCAAGCGGATGGTCTTCCACGAGATCACCAAGGACGCGATCCGCGAGGCCGTCGCCAATCCGCGCGACCTCAACCAGCGCATGGTCGACGCCCAGGAGACCCGCCGCATCCTCGACCGCCTCTACGGCTACGAGGTCTCGCCGGTCCTGTGGAAGAAGGTCATGCCCCGGCTGTCGGCCGGCCGCGTGCAGTCCGTCGCGACCCGTCTCGTCGTCGAGCGGGAACGCGAGCGCATCGCGTTCCGCTCCGCCGAGTACTGGGACCTGACGGGCACCTTCGCGACCGGCCGCGCCGGGGATCCGTCGGACCCGTCGTCGCTGGTCGCCCGCCTGCAGACCGTCGACGGCAGGCGGGTCGCGCAGGGCCGCGACTTCGACTCCCTGGGGCAGCTCAAGAGCGCGAACACCCTCCACCTCGACGAGGCGAACGCCCGCGCGCTCGCCGCCGCCCTGGAGAGCACGCGGTTCGCGGTGCGCTCGGTCGAGTCGAAGCCGTACCGCCGCTCGCCGTACGCCCCGTTCCGTACGACGACGCTGCAGCAGGAGGCCAGCCGCAAGCTCGGCTTCGGCGCGAAGGCGACGATGCAGGTCGCTCAGAAGCTGTACGAGAACGGCTACATCACGTACATGCGTACGGACTCCACGACGCTGAGCGACACGGCGGTCGCGGCGGCCCGCGCGCAGGTCACGCAGCTGTACGGCGCCGACTACCTGCCGCCGCAGCCGCGGACGTACGCCGCCAAGGTCAAGAACGCCCAGGAGGCGCACGAGGCGATCCGTCCCTCGGGTGATCGTTTCCGCACGCCCGCGGAGACCGGCCTGACCGGCGACCAGTTCAAGCTGTACGAGCTGATCTGGAAGCGGACCGTCGCCTCCCAGATGAAGGACGCGACCGGCAACTCCGTCACCGTGCGGATCGGCGGCACCGCCGCCGACGGCCGGGACGTCGAGTTCAGCGCCTCCGGCAAGACGATCACCTTCCACGGCTTCCTGAAGGCCTACGTCGAAGGTGCCGACGACCCGAACGCCGAGCTGGACGACCGCGAGCGCCGGCTGCCGCAGGTCGCCGAGGGCGACGCCCTGAGCGCCGAGGAGATCACGGTCGACGGGCACGCCACCAAGCCCCCGGCCCGCTACACCGAGGCGTCCCTGGTCAAGGAGCTGGAAGAGCGCGAGATCGGCCGCCCGTCGACGTACGCGTCGATCATCGGCACGATCCTCGACCGCGGCTACGTGTTCAAGAAGGGCACGGCCCTCGTGCCGTCCTTCCTCTCCTTCGCCGTGGTCAACCTCCTGGAGAAGCACTTCGGGCGGCTCGTCGACTACGACTTCACCGCCCGGATGGAGGACGACCTCGACCGCATCGCGGCCGGTGAGGCGAAGGCCGTGCCGTGGCTGAAGCGCTTCTACTTCGGCGAGGGCAACGTCACCGGCGCCGCGGCCGACGCCGGCAACGGCGACGGGGACCACCTCGGTGGCCTCAAGGAGCTGGTGACGGACCTGGGCGCGATCGACGCGCGCGAGGTGTCGTCGTTCCCGGTGGGCAACGACATCGTGCTCCGCGTCGGCCGCTACGGCCCGTACATCGAGCGGGGCGAGAAGGACACCGAGCAGCACCAGCGCGCCGACATCCCCGACGACCTGGCGCCGGACGAGCTGTCCGTCGAGCTGGCCGAGGAACTGCTGGCCAAGCCCAGTGGCGACTTCGAGCTGGGCGCGGACCCGGCGACGGGCCACCAGATCGTCGCCAAGGCCGGCCGCTACGGCCCGTACGTCACCGAGGTGCTCCCCGAGGGCACCCCGAAGACCGGCAAGAACGCGGTCAAGCCGCGCACGGCCTCGCTCTTCAAGTCGATGTCGCTCGACACGGTGACGCTCGACGAGGCGCTGAAGCTGATGTCGCTGCCGCGCGTCGTCGGCACCGACGCCGAGGGCCAGGAGATCACCGCGCAGAACGGCCGCTACGGCCCGTACCTGAAGAAGGGCACGGACTCGCGCTCGCTCCAGGCCGAGGAGCAGCTCTTCACGATCACCCTCGAAGAGGCGCTGGCGATCTACGCCCAGCCGAAGCAGCGCGGCCGGGCCGCCGCAAAGCCGCCGCTGAAGGAGCTCGGGGAGGACCCGGTCTCCGCCAAGCCGGTCGTGGTCAAGGACGGCCGCTTCGGCCCGTACGTCACCGACGGCGAGACGAACGCGACCCTCCGCTCGGGTGACAGCGTCGAGACGATCACTCCGGAGCGCGGCTTCGAACTGCTCGCCGAAAAGCGCGCGAAGGGCCCCGCCAAGAAGACCGCGAAGAAGGCGCCGGCCAAGAAGGCGGCCCCGGCGAAGAAGACCGCCGCCAAGAAGACGGCGGCCAAGAAGACGACGGCCGCCGCGAAGAAGACCACGGCCAAGAAGACGGCGGCCAAGAAGGCGACGGCCTCCGGCGCCGAGGGCTGACGCCCCGGCCGGCACTCCGGCGGGCCGGCGCTCCGGCCCGGCGAGCCGGAGCGCCCGGTCAGGCTTCGCAGAGCGAACGCCCCGGCATCACTTTGATGTCGGGGCGCGTTCATGTCAGGACGGGCGAGGTGTGGTGTCGGTGCCTGCGGATAGGCTGAACGCATGACGCGAGCCGAGCAGCCAACGGCCCACACCACAGCCCCGGACGACACCCTGGTCGCGGACTCCCGCGAGCGTGCCGTCCGTTCTCTGCTGCGCCGACCTCAGTTGCGGCGCCTGTGGAGCGCGCAGCTGGTGAGCGGTGTCGGAGACACCCTCGCCCTCCTCGTCCTGGTCGTCCTCGCCCTCCAGGCGGCGATCACCGAGGGCGCGTTCGGCGGTGGCTACCGGGGCGTGGCGTTCGCAGTGGCGACGGTCTTCGCGGCGCGCATCCTCGCCGTGCTGCTGTTCGGCGCGGTCCTCCTCGGCCCGCTGACCACGCTCACCGCCCAGGAGGGCCCGCTCGACCGCCGCTGGACCATGGTCGGCGCCGACGGCGTGCGCGCCGCGCTGCTGATCGTCGCGCCGCTGTGGATCGACTGGACCCCGGACAACGCACTGGCGGTCCTGTTGGTCACCGTGTTCGTCACGGGCGTCGCCGAGCGGTTGTGGACGGTGTGCCGGGAGAGCGCGGCCCCGGCGCTGCTGCCCGCCCCGCCGCCCGAGGGGGCGACCGTACGGCCGCTGCCGGACCACCTGGACGCGCTGCGCCGCCTCGCGCTGCGCACCGGCTTCCTCGCGGTCCCGCTGGCCGCCGCCGCCCTGGTCGTCGCCTCCCTGCTGAACAACCTGCTGGGCACGGGCGTGGCCTGGTTCGACCAGCACCAGGCGGCCCTCGCGTCGTACGTGGCGGCGGGCCTGTTCGCGGCCTCACTGTCCGTGCTGACCTTCCTGGAGCTGCCCGGCACGCGCACCCCGCGCCCGCGGTCCCCGCTGGAGGGCCTGCGCCGCCCGCGCACCGGGGCCGGCGTCGACAAGGGCCGTACGGGCGCCATCCCGCTGCTCGTCCCGGCCTGCGCCGCCGTCGCGGGGGCGATCGCCGCGGCCGTCTCGGTGTGCGTGCTGCACGCCAAGGACATGGGCGGCGGCCCGGTCCTGTACGGCCTGCTGGTGCTGGGCCTCACCGGGGGAGTGGCCGTCGGCATCCGTACGGCCCCCTCGCTGCTGCCCTCGCTCTCGCGCCGCCGGCTGCTGGCCCTCGCCATCGCCTTCACCGGTATCGCGCTGCTGGCCGCCGGGCTGGTCCCGGACGTCACCACGGTGGTGCTGATCGTCACGCTGGCCGGGGCCGGCGCGGGCGTGGCCGCCAACACCGGGCACACCCTGCTCGACCAGGAGACCGAGGACTTCCGCAGGCCGCGGATCACCGAGCACCTGCACGCGGTCGTCCGGGTCTTCATAGCGCTCGGCGTGGTCGTCGCCCCCGTGGTCGCGGGGTTGATCGGCCGGCACCGGCTGGAGAACGGCAGGTTCGTCTTCGCCCACGGCGGCGCCTCCTTCACGCTGATGCTGGTCGGCGCGCTGCTGCTGCCGGTGGCGGTCCTGGTGCTCGCCAAGGCCGACGACCGTTCCGGCATCCCGCTGCGCCAGGACCTGAAGGACGCACTGCTCGGCGGCGACGACCCGGACACCGCCCCGGCGGCCACCGGCTTCTTCATCGCCCTGGAGGGCGGCGACGGCGCCGGCAAGTCCACCCAGGCCGAGGCGCTCGCCGAGTGGATCCGCGGCAAGGGCCACGAGGTCGTGCTCACCCGCGAGCCGGGGGCCACGCCCGTCGGCAAGCGGCTGCGCTCGATCCTGCTGGACGTGTCCTCGGCGGGCCTGTCGCACCGCGCGGAGGCGCTGCTGTACGCCGCCGACCGCGCGGAGCACGTCGACACCGTCGTACGCCCCGCGCTGGAGCGTGGCGCCGTCGTGATCTCCGACCGCTACATCGACTCGTCCGTGGCCTACCAGGGGGCCGGCCGGGACCTGTCCCCGACGGAGATCGCCCGCATCAACCGCTGGGCCACCAACGGGCTCGTCCCGCACCTCACCGTTCTGCTCGACGTGTCCCCGGAGACCGCGCGCGAGCGGTTCACCGAGGCTCCGGACCGGCTGGAGTCGGAGCCGGCGGAGTTCCACGCGCGCGTACGGGCCGGCTTCCTCACGCTGGCCGCCGCCGACCCGGGCCGTTACCTGGTCGTGGACGCGGGCCAGGAGCCCGAGTCCGTCACCACGGTGATCCGGCACCGGCTCGACACCGTGCTGCCGCTGTCCGAGGCCGAGATCGAGGCCCAGGCGGAGGCCCGGCGGAAGGCCGAGGAGGAGGCCCGCCGCAAGGCCGAGGAGGAGGCCGCGCGCAAGGCCGAGGAGGAGCGCCTGGAGCGTGAGCGCCAGGAGCAGCTCGCCAAGCTCCGTGCCGAGGAGGAGGAGCGCAAGCGCCGCGAGCTGGAGGAGGCGCAGCGCCGCGAGGCCGAACGGCAGGCCGAGGAGGCCCGGCAGCGGGCCGCCGAGGCCGCCCGGCGAGCGGAGGAGGAGCGGCAGCGGCTGCTCGCCGAGGAGAAGGCCCGCGCCGAGGAGGAGGCCCGCCGCAGGGCCGAGGAGGAGCGGCGCCGCAAGCAGGCCGAGGAGGAGGCGCGGCAGCGCGCCGAGGAAGAGGCCCGGCAGGCCAGGCTGCGCGCCGAGGAGGACGCACGGCGGCTGGAGGCGCAGCGGAAGGCCGAGGAGGCGCTGCTGCGTGCCGAGGAGGCCCGCCGGCAGGCGACCGAGGCCGCGGTGGCGGCCGACGCGGCGGCCCGCAGGCCCAGCGGCCCGCGGCCGACGGCGCCGGGAGTGGTCCCGGACGCGGCGACGGTCCCGACGCCGGTGGTGTCACCGGGCGGCCGGGAGGCGGGTGCGCGTGCGCCCGAGCCGGCCGTGGAGGAGACGGCGGTGCTGCGTCCGGTGCGCGACGACCGCGCGGACCGCGCGGACGACGGCCGCTCGGCGCGGCGGTCCGAGTCCCCCTCCGACACCGAGGTGACCGCCGAGCTGCCGCAGCCGCCGGCGGCCGCGGGCGCCGCGGACGAGACGGCCGTGCTGCCCGCCGTGTCTCCGGGTGCGGCGGACGAGACGGCCGTGCTGCCGCCGGTGGGTTCCGGGGCGGCCGACGAGACGGCCGTGCTGCCGCCCGTGCGGGGCGAGGCCCCGGCGGACCGGATGCCGTCCGGCTTCTTCCGGGACGAGCGGACCGGCTCGGGCCCCGACGGCTCCGAGGACCGCACGCGCGAGATGCCCCAGCTCGACGCCGACGGCACGCCCCGCCGCCGGCCGCGTCCCGACTGGGCCGAGGAGACCCCGCTGGACGACCTGCCCACGCTGGCGGACGAGCTGCTGGGGTCGTACGACGAACCGGACCACGGCGACCACGACGAGGAGCGGGACCGCAGGGGCCGCGGCCGGCGGGGCTGAGGTCCGGCGCCCGCCGGACGCGTCCCCGTCGCCGGGCGAGCGCACCGGGTTGTCGGTGCCCACCCGCACAATGGACGCAGAACGCGGAGTGTGACGGAAGGACGGCGTGACCCGTGACCGTGTGGGACGACCTCGTCGGGCAGGAGAAGGTGAGCGCGGTGCTCGACGCCGCCGCGCGGGACGCCGACGCCCTCGTCACGGCCGCCGCGGCCGACGAGCCGCTGCCCGAGTCGTCGCGGATGACGCACGCCTGGCTGTTCACGGGCCCGCCCGGAGCGGGCCGTAACCAGGCGGCGCGGGCCTTCGCCGCCGCCCTGCAGTGCGGGAGTCCCGACCGCGCCCTGGGCGGCTCACCCGGTTGCGGCTTCTGTGACGGCTGCCACACGGCGCTGCTCGGCACCCACGCGGACGTCACCACGGTCGCCGCGGTCGGCGCCGAGATCCTGGTGAAGGACATGCGGGACACGGTCCGCAAGTCGTTCACCGCGCCGGCGAACGGCCGCTGGCAGATCATCCTGGTCGAGGACGCCGAGCGGCTGAACGAGAAGTCGGCCAACGCCGTCCTCAAGGCGGTCGAGGAGCCCGCCCCGCGCACCGTGTGGCTGCTGTGCGCCCCCTCCGTCGAGGACGCCCTGCCGACCATCCGCTCCCGCTGCCGCCACCTGAACCTGCGCACGCCGTCCGTGGACGCGGTCGCCGACATGCTCGTGCGCCGCGACGGCATCGAGCCGCCGGTCGCGATGGCCGCCGCCCGCGCCACCCAGGGCCATGTCGACCGGGCACGCCGCCTGGCCACCGACCCGGCGGCCCGCGAGCGCCGGGCCGCCGTGCTGAAGCTGCCGCTGCGGCTGGACGAGGTCGGGGCCTGCCTGAGAGCCGCGCAGGAACTGGTGGACGCCGCGGCGGAGGACGCCAAGCAGCTCGCCGAGGAGATGGACGGCAAGGAGACCGAGGAGCTGAAGGCGGCGCTGGGCGCGGCCCAGGGCGGCCGGCTGCCGCGCGGCACGGCGGGTGTGATGAAGGACCTCGAGGACATGCAGAAGCGCCGCAGGACCCGCACGCAGCGCGACAGCCTCGACATCGCCCTCGGCGACCTGACCGCCTTCTACCGTGACGTCCTCGCGCTCCAGCTCGGCTCCCGCGTGGCCATCGCCAACGCCGACGCCGAGGACGCCCTGGAGCGGCTGGCCCGGACCGGCTCCCCGGAGTCCACGCTCCGCCGCATCGAGGCGATCGCCGCGTGCCGTGAGGCACTGGACCGCAACGTGGCCCCGCTGCTCGCGGTGGAGGCGATGACCATGGCGCTGCGGGCCGGGTGAGCGAAGGAGGCGGCGATGTCCCTCGTACGAGCCACAATCCGTACGCGTCGCACCTGGTCCGTCGCACAGCGTTACGCTCGCGGGATGCACACCAGGCCCTCTCCCCGCCGCCTCACGGCCACCCTCCTCACCGCCGCCGCCCTGCTCGTGTCCGCCTGCTCCTCCGGGGGCTCGACCGTGCCGGCCGGCGGTGCGGTGGACGCGGCGCTGGCCGCGCTGCCGCGTTCGACGCCGTCGGCGCTGGCGCCCTACTACGGGCAGCGGCTGCACTGGCGCAGCTGCGGCGCCCCCGGCTTCAGCTGCGCGACGATGAAGGCCCCGCTGGACTACGCCCAGCCCGGTGCGGGGGACGTGCGGCTGGCCGTCGCCCGCAAGGCGGCCACCGGGAAGGGCAGGCCGCTCGGATCGCTGCTGGTCAACCCGGGCGGGCCGGGCGGCTCGGCGGTCGACTACCTGCAGAGTTACGCGGGCGTCGGCTACCCGGCCGCGGTCCGCGCCCGCTACGACATGGTCGCGGTGGACCCGAGGGGCGTCGCCCGCAGCGAGCCGGTGAAGTGTCTCGACGGCCGGCAGATGGACGCGTACACGCAGACGGACCTGACGCCGGACGACGCGAAGGAGAGGGACGCGCTGGTCACGGCGGACCGCAGGTTCGCGGAGAGCTGCGGGGCGCGCTCGGCGCGGCTGCTGCGGCACGTCTCCACCGTCGAGGCGGCCCGGGACATGGACATCCTGCGGGCGGTGCTGGGTGACCGGAAGCTGAACTACGTGGGGGCGTCGTACGGCACCTTCCTCGGGGCGACGTACGCCGGGCTGTTCCCGCAGCGGGTCGGCCGTATGGTCCTGGACGGTGCGATGGACCCCTCCCTGGACGCCCGCAGGCTGAACCTGGACCAGACGGCCGGCTTCGAGACGGCGTTCCAGGCGTTCGCGAAGGACTGCGTCCGGCACACGGACTGCCCGCTCGGCGGCGCGGGGACGACGCCCGCGCAGGTCGGCGACCACCTCACCGCGTTCTTCCGCAGGCTGGACGCCCACCCCGTCCCGGCGGGCGACGCGGACGGCCGCAAGCTCGGCGAGTCGCTGGCCACCACCGGCGTGATCGCGGCGATGTACGACCAGGGCTCGTGGGAGCAGCTGCGCGAGGCGCTGTCCTCGGCGATGAGGGAGAACGACGGCGCGGGCCTGCTCGTGCTCTCCGACAGCTACTACGAACGGGACGCGCACGGCGACTACAGCAATCTGATGATGGCGAACGCCGCCGTGAACTGCCTGGACCTGCCGCCCGCCTTCACCGGCGCCGACCAGGTGCGCCAGGCGCTGCCCGCGTTCGAGAAGGCGTCCCCGGTCTTCGGCGCCGGTCTGGCCTGGGCCTCGCTGAACTGCGCGTACTGGCCGGTGCGGGCCACCGGCCAACCGCACCGCATCGCGGCGAAGGGCGCGGCGCCGATCGTCGTGGTCGGCACCACCCGGGATCCGGCGACCCCCTACCGCTGGGCGCAGTCCCTGTCCCGCCAGCTCTCCTCGGGCCGGCTGCTGACGTACGCCGGGGACGGGCACACCGCCTACGGCCGCGGCAGCACGTGCATCGACTCGGCGATCGACACCTACCTGTTGCACGGCACCCCGCCGGCCGTGGGGAAGCGCTGCTCGTAGCCCCGTCCGCCCGCCCCCGGAGCCCCGCGCTCCGGGGGCGGGTACGAAGCACCCCCGGATACTGTGTAGACTTACCGACGTTGCCGACCGCACCATGGTGTGGGCAGCACGCCGCTTTAGCTCAGATGGCCAGAGCAACGCACTCGTAATGCGTAGGTCTCGGGTTCGAATCCCGAAAGCGGCTCCACCGGAACCCCAGATCAGGTAGATCCTGATCTGGGGTTCTGTCGTTCACGGCGTTCATGCCGTTCAGCGGTGATCACTAGCATTACTCGAGTTGAGCGCGATGGTCTCGCGTCATTCTGCTGCTTGGTTCGAGACTAGTGAGGCGCATATGGATAAAGCAGTAGAAAGGGCGATCGAGTACATTCGGCGGCGTTACAGTGAGCCACTGACTCTCGCGGAAATCGCCGACAGCGCACTGCTCAGCCGTTTCTATTTCACGCGGCTGTTCAAAGAGGAGACCGGACTCACGCCCGGAAGATTCCTGGCCGCCATCCGCATTCATCAGGCCAGGCGACTCATCGAGACCACCTCGATGAGCATCACCGACATCTCCTTCGCGGTGGGATACAACAGCGTCGGTTCCTTCACCAATTCCTTCACGGCCAGTGTCGGTGTTTCGCCGAGCCGGTTCCGCAGGCTGGCGCGGGAGGGCGGGGAGGGCCTGCCGGGACCGGAGCCGAGCGCCTGGACGGGGTTCGGGACGGTCGCGGGCACGATCAGCCTGCCGGAGGGCCACGGGAACGCCCGGGTGTTCCTGGGGGCCTTCCCCACGCCCGTCGTGCAGCATCCGTCCGTCGCCTCGGCCGTCGTCGACGTACCGAGCGGCCGCCCGTCCTGTTACTCGCTGGAGGACGTACCCGAAGGGAGCTGGTACCTGCTGGCGGTCGCGGTGGCCGACGGCATCGGGCCCGACCCCCGGGCCGGGCGGACCTCGCTGGTCGGCGGCCACGGTGTGGCCACCGTGGCCGTGGCCGCCGACACCGTCACCAGCGCGGCGGTGCGGCTGCGTCCGGGCCGGCTGTCCGACCCGCCGGTCCTGCTCGCGCTGCCCCGGCTCGAACCCCCGGCCACCGTGGTGGCCCATCCCGGGTGCGCCTCGGTGAACCCGGTTCCGGCTCCCGCCGGACGGCGCCAGGCCGCGGGACACCTCAGGGTGGCGTCCGCGGCACCGGTGCCGTCACGGTGAGGGCGGGGGGTCACGGCACCAGGTCCTGCTTGGCCTTGAGCCGTTCGGCGAGCAGGCCCCACTCCCGGGCGATGCGCTCGGCGATCGGGGCGACGACGCCGAGCCAGTGCGAGGGCACCGCGTCGACCAGCTCACGCCACTCCTCGTCGGGGTCGGTGGCGTGCAGCTGCATCCAGCGGAGGAACTCCCTGCCGCCCGCGTTGTAGCGGATGGCGGGGTCGGTGGCCATCTTGGCCGCCACGGTCGCCCACGAGGGCGGCGCGTCGGTGTGGTTCCGGCGGTGCACGGGCGCACCGTCGGGGCTCGGCGCCACCCGCAGCGGCACCCGGGGCCCGCCGCCGGACACCACGGCGGCGGGCCCCGCCATGTCGTCGGCCGGCCGTACCGGATGCCCGGCGTGCATGGGCCGGACGGGAGCCATCGGCTGCAGGGGCTGCAGGGGCTGCACGGGCTGGGAGTGGGCGGCGGGCCTGCGGCGACCGTCCCGCTCGGGGCTGTCGCCGCGCCGCAGCCGTGCGCTCACGTCGTGCACCGTGCCGAGGGACACGTCGGTCTCCCGGGCGACCTGGCGCAGCGGGGCGTTCGGATGCGCGGTGATGTACTCGGCGGCGCGCCGTCTGCCCTCGGCCGCGTCCACCGGGCGCCGCCGGCCGTCCCGGCCGACGCGCTTGCCGTCGAGGGGGGCGTCCGCCGACCGGTCGCGCAGCGACGCGATCGTCTTGGCGCTCAGCCCCGTGATCCCCGCGATGGCCCGGTCGGACCAGTCAGGGTGCGAGGTGAGGACCCGCCGGGCGCCGGAGACCCGGTCGGACTTCGACAGCGGCAGGCCGTGCGAGCCGTTCGCCTTCATGCCGATGACGAGCGCCTCGGAGTCGGAGCAGTCGAGGAAGCGCGCCTTGATGCTGGTGTCGCCCCGGAGCCGGGCCGCCTCCACCCGGTGCAGGCCGTCGATGACGCGGTACCCGTCCATCTGGACGAGAATGGGAGGCAGTTCCGCCGTGCCCGCCGCATCTATGAGAAGTTGGATGTGAGCGGAGTCCGTTCCGCCCTGGCGCAGGGCTACTCCGGTCGACAGCGCGTTGATGGGGACATCGCGTGCCGGCAGTTTCTCGAAGTTCTTCAGGTCGAATTCGCTGCGCGCCGAGGAATCGGCGATCTCCGTCCTGACGGAGCTGAATGCACTCGTTATCAAGACGGCTTGCCCGTTGCTCTGAGCCATTCCGGTTACTCCCTCTCTGCTGCCGCTCATCACGAGGGTGGCAAGAGGGTCTCCAGCTGTAGTCGAGGGCAGGTTGACGCTCTCTGGAAGCACGACCGCGGGTGCCCGCCGGTCGGCGGACACCCGCGGTGGGTGCCGAGGTCAGGCGTCCCTGCGGCGCAGCAGCGCCGCCGCGACGACCAGCAGGACGGCCGTCCAGAGCGCGAGCACCCCGAGGCCCTGCCACGGCCCCAGCACGTCGCCCGCGCGGGAGTGCTGCTGGGTGATCAGGTAGCCGGCCTCCGTGGGGAGGTAGCTGTGGATGTGCTTGCCCACGCTGCCGGGCAGCATCCGGGCCATCGGCTCGAGCACCAGGACGAAGCCGATGACACCGGTGATGCTCGCCGCCGTGTGCCGGATGATCGCGCCGATGGAGAGTGCGAACAGGCCGAGCAGCGCCAGGTAGAGGCCGCAGCCGAAGACGGCGCGCAGCACGCCGGCGTCGCCGAGCGAGACCGGCGCCTTGCCGTGCAGGATCGGCGCGCCGATGAAGAACGAGGCGAACGAGGTCACTTCGCCCACCACCAGGACGACCAGCCCGAAGACGGCGCCCTTCGCCGCCAGCACCGGCACCCGCCGGGGCACCGCGAGCAGGCTGGCCCGGATCATGCCGGTGGAGTACTCGGAGGCGATGACCATCACGCCCAGCACGCAGACGGCGAGCTGGCTGAGCAGGATGCCACTGCCGAGGATCGTGCCGGTCGGGTCGAGCCTCATCTCGGCCTGCTGGGAGGCGCTGCTCTTGTCCCAGTTGGCGACGCCCATCTCCATGAACACCACGGTGAAGATCAGGGTGAGCACGATCAGGATGGCGAGCGACCAGACGGTGGAGCGGACGGAGCGGATCTTCGTCCACTCCGAGAGCATCAGCCGGCTGAAGCCGGCCTTGCGCTCGTCGGCGACGGGCGCGGTCGCGGGGGCGGATGCGGTCACGGCGGTCACTTCACACCTCCGGCGGTGGGCACGTCGGCGTCGTACTCGACGGCGTCCTTGGTCAGTTCCATGAAGGCTTCCTCCAGCGAACCGCGGCGGGTCGCCAGCTCGTGCAGCACCAGGCCGCCGGCGGCGGCGAGTTCGGCGATGCGGGGCGCCTCGAGGCCGGTGACGTCCAGGTCGCCGTCCTCGGCGTCGGTGACGGTGGCGCCCTCGGCCCGCAGCAGCTCGGCGAGCTGCTCCCGGTCGGGGGTCTTCACCAGGACGCTCTGCTCGGTGCTGCGCTCGATGAACTCCTCGGTGGAGCAGTCGGCGACGAGCCGGCCGCGGCCGATGACGATGAGGTGCTCGGCGGTGACGGCCATCTCGTTCATCAGGTGGCTGGAGACGAAGACGGCGCGGCCCTCCGCCGCGAGCGACTTCATCAGGTTCCGGATCCAGAGGATGCCCTCGGGGTCCAGGCCGTTGACCGGCTCGTCCAGGATCAGCGCCGCCGGGTCGCCGAGCAGCGCGGCGGCGATGCCGAGGCGCTGCCCCATGCCGAGCGAGAAGCCGCCCGCCCGCTTGCGGGCCACCGACCCGAGACCGACCTGCTCGATGACCTCCGCCACCCGGCGCCTGCCGATGCCCTGTGTCTGGGCGAGGCAGAGCAGATGGTCGTAGGCGCTGCGGCCGGTGTGCACGGCGCGGGCCTCCAGCAGCGCGCCGACCACCCGCAGGGGCCGCGAAAGCTCCTGGTAGTGCACGCCGTTGATGGTGGCCTCGCCGCTGTCGGGCCGGTCGAGCCCCAGCAACAGCCGCATGGTGGTGGACTTGCCCGCGCCGTTGGGGCCCAGGAAGCCGGTGACCCGGCCGGGCTCGACGGTGAACGACAGGTCGTTCACGGCGGTCTTGTCACCGTAGCGTTTCGTGAGGTTCTTGGCCTCGATCATGGTCACCTCGGTTGAATGGGCTGCAAGGGATTACGGGCATAAAAGTGCTCCCCGCCTGTGGTACCAGGAGTGCGATTCCGTTCAACAGGCCTGGTCGGGCCGGTTATGAACGTTGGCCTCCGCTTCGCCCCCGTGGCTAATTTTGACGACGATGACGGTCCGCGGAAGCGGTTGTTTCATCTGCGCATTGTCCTCAGTTGAACCCGGACCCATGAGGGTGGTCATGAATTCAGTCGTGAATGACCCGGCGAGCGCCGGGCGGCCGGTGGTCGGGATCTGCGCGCGGACCGCGCCGGTCACGCTGCAGGGCAGCGACATGGTCGTCAGCCTGGCGCTGCAGACGCACGTGGCCTACCTGGCCGCTGCGGGCTGCACCCCCCTGCTGCTGCCGCTGCTGCCCGGCGTCGAGCGCCTGGTGGACCGGCTCGACGGCCTGCTGGTCCCGGGCGGCCCCGACCTGGATCCTGAGCTGTACGGCGCGGACCCGCACCCGGTGACCCGGGTGATGTCCCCGGACGCCGACCGGGCCGAACTGACCCTGGTCCGAACGGCACTTGAGGCACGGCTGCCCGTGCTGGCCATCTGCCGCGGCATGCAGCTGCTCAACGTGCTGCACGGCGGCAGCCTGCACCAGCACCTGCCGGACGTCACGGGCCACGACGGCCACCGTCCGGGGACACCGGACTTCACGCTCGGCCGCCACCGGCTCAAGCTGGAGCCGGGCAGCCGGATCGCCGGCGTCCTCGACGAGGACGAGCCGGAGACGGCCTGCCACCACCACCAGGCCGTCGACCGGCTCGGTGCCGGTCTGACCGCCACCGGCTGGGCCCAGGACGGCACCGTCGAGGTCGTCGAAGTCACCGGGCACCCCTTTGCGATCGGCGTTCAATGGGAGGCGGGACAAACGGCCGACAAACGACTTCATGAAGCACTCGCCCGAGCCGCCGGAGCCCCGGAAATCGGTTAGCCGGTGGAATTCGCATTAGTTGAGAAAAGACTGCCCGTGCGGGCAAGCTGATCCTGATCCCGATCGAAGGAGAATTACCGATGTCGCCGCGGATGCCTAACCCGTCGCTGGTCGTTCCCGATGTTCTGCCGCCCATGCGCGAGCTGGTCAAGGCCATCAACAACGTTGGTGTGCCGTTGCAGACGCTGGTGCTCATCCACTTGCGGGTGAGCCAGATCAACGGCCGTCCGGTCCAGATCCCCGTGAAGAAGCGCGAGTTCGAGGAGGCCGGCGAGGAGGACTTCCGCCTGCCCCTGGTGGAGGCCTGGCGGGAGCAGACCTGCTTCACCGACGCCGAGCGCTCGGTGCTGGCGCTGGCCGAGGCCGCCACGCGCATCAACGACCAGGAGGACCCGGTCCCGGACGACGTCTGGAACGAGGCCGCCAAGCACTGGAACCAGACGGAACTGGGCGCCATCGTCCTGCACATCGGTCTGGTCAACCTGTGGAACCGCGTCAACGTCGCCACCAAGCAGGAGCCGGTGGACTGGCGCATCAACCCCAAGAAGTGGACCCCGATGACCACTCGGCTCGCCGCGAGCCGGTAACTCCCTTCGACTTCAGGCCCTGTCCGGTGGAGGTTCCACCGGACAGGGCCTGAATCGTGTGCGGATTCGGTTGTCGGGTTCGGTTGTCGGACTCGGCCGTTCAGGTGGGCCGGAGGGTTCAGGCGCTTACTGCCGCCGCACCGGTGGTGAGGACGGCGAGCAGGCTGCGGGCCTGGACGTTGACGTAGCGGGTGTGTCCGGCCAGCCAATTGAGCTGGCCCGGGGTGACCCACTGGTACCCGGGCGGCGCCTGGGTGGGCGTCGTCTCCTCGTCGGTGTCGACGATCAGGTAGCGGCTCTCGGCGTTGAGGAACCGGCCGCCCTCCTCGGAGTGGACCGCCGAGTAGCGGATGCGGTCGGGCGAGGCGTTCAGCATCAGGTCGAGGAACGGCGGACGCTGCTCGGCCGGCAGGTGGAGGTAGTTCTCGGGGACGTACTGCACGGTCGGCGCCAGTTCCGCGGTGTCGAGGAAGCCGCCCTCCACGCGCGCGTGCACGAGGACGTGCGGGACGCCGTCGAAGACGCGGTGGGCGAAGGCGACGAGTCCGGGGCCCACCGGTTCGACGATCGGCTGGGTCCAGCCGGCCACCTCGCGGCCGGCGCCCTCCACGGAGACCGCCACCACCCGGAAGAACCGGCCGTCCGCACGGCGCACGGAGTGCTCGTCGCGCCGCCACCCGGCGATGTCCCGCAGCGGCATGCGGCGGGTGCGGATGTCGTGGTGGGCACGCCGGCCCGTGAACCAGGCCAGCAGGTCGGCGTCGCAGGACAGCGCACCCGGCTCGGGCGGGGCCAGCGGAGCGCTCGCCAGCACGGTGCGCGCGTCCATGTTCACCACGTTGTCCTCGCGCAGCAGCGTGGCGATCTGCCCGAGGGTGAGCCAGCGGAACTCGTCGTCGGCGGGCACGTCGCCGTCCACCTCGACGATCATGTTGCGGTTGCGCTTGCGGTAGAACCAGGCGCCGTGCTCGGACTGCAGGACGTCCGTGAGCACGCGTTCCCGGTCCGGGTCGAGGAAGTGCTCCAGGTACTTCACGGCCGCGCCGCCGTGGGCCTTGGTGTAGTTGCTGCGGGTGGCCTGCACGGTGGGCGAGAGCTGCACCAGGTTGGGGTTTCCGGGCTCCATCTTGGCCTGCATCAGGAAGTGCAGGACGCCGTCGAACTTCTTGGCCAGGATGCCGAGGATGCCGATCTCCGGCTGCACGATGATGGGCTGCTGCCACTGCAGCTCCGGCCGCTCCACGTGCAGGCCCTCGATGGTGAAGAACCGTCCGCTGCGGTGCTGCAGGTCGCCGGTCTCCGGCGCGAACGACCAGTGGTCGAGCTCGGCGAACGGGATGCGCCGGATCGCCGTCCCGCAGGACAGCCGGTGGAACTCCAGCCAGGCCCGCACGTCGGCCGTCGCGACGTGGACGCCCTCGGCGGTCGCGGCGGACAGCGCCAGCCGCTCGGAGATCCCGGCCCGGGTCCGCGGAACCAGAAGCGGTGTGCTCACGGCCGGCCCCCGCTCTCCTTGACCGGCTTCCACCACTGCGGGTTGTCCCGGTACCAGGCGACGGTCTCCGCCAGTCCGCGGTCGAACGGGGTGAGCGGCCGGTGGCCGAGCTCCCGCTCGATCTTCGTCTGGTCCAGCGCGTAGCGCCGGTCGTGCGCCTTGCGGTCGGTGACGTGCCGGATGAGGCCGGGGTCCGCCGCGCACAGTTCGACGAGCCGGTGGGCCAGTGTCAGGTTCGGTACGGCGTTGCCGGCGCCGATGTTGTACGCCTCGCCCGCCCGGCCCGAGGTGAGCACCCGGTGCACGGCCCGGCAGTGGTCGTCCACGTGCAGCCACTCGCGGATCTGCTGCCCGTCCCCGTAGACCGGGATCGGGCGGCCCTGGAGCAGGTTGGTCACGGCGAGCGGGATGAACTTCTCGGGGTGCTGGTAGGGCCCGTAGTTGTTGGAGCAGCGGGTGACCGAGACGTCGAGCCGGTGGGTGCGGAAGTAGGCCAGGGCGATGAGGTCCGAGGAGGCCTTGGAGGCGGCGTACGGGGAGTTGGGCAGGAGGGGGGACTCCTCGGTCCAGCAGCCCTCCGGGATGGAGCCGTACACCTCGTCGGTGGAGATGTGCACCACCCGCTCCACGCCGGCCGCCAGACACGCCTCGAGCACGGCCTGCGTGCCCTCCACATTGGTGCGGACGAACGCGGCGCCGCTCTCGATCGAACGGTCCACGTGGCTCTCGGCCGCGAAGTGCACGACCGCGTCCTGGCCGTCCAGCACCGTGCGCAGCAGTTCGCGGTCGAGGATGTCGCCGTGCACGAAGGTGAGCCGCGGGTGGGAGGCGGGGAGGTTGTCGCGGTTGCCCGCGTACGTCAGCAGGTCGAGCACCGTGACGTGCGCGTCCTCGTAGCCCGGAAATCCCCCGTCGAGCATGGTCCGTACGTAGTGCGAGCCGATGAAACCGGCTCCGCCGGTCACGAGGAGTCTCATGAGATCACGTCGCAGTCGCAAATCCACGGTCGAAGCATCTGCTGGCCCTTTTCGATGAGGGGGACGAATACCGTGGAATTCACGCTAGAGAGCTGCCTGAATTCAGGGCACCTCTCAGATTGCCGGGCGGCACGCGTTCGAGTGAGGGGCCGGCCTGCGGGACGGCGGTCACCCTCGGGCCGGCGGTGTGCGGGACGTCGGTCCCCCTCGGGCCGGCTGTGTGCGGGACGTCGGTCCCCCTCGGGCCGGCGGTGTGCGGACGGCGATCGCCCTCACCCGGACCCGGCGGCGACTTTCGGCCACCGCGCCCGAGCCCCTCGCGAGCCGGACTCGACCGGAACCCGAGCGGGGCTCGAGGAGGTCCGAGGGCGGCCCGAGAGGGGCTCGAGGGAGATTCGAGGCGGCTTCGAGGGCGGTTCGACCGCGATTCGACCGGAATTCGAGGGGGATGCGAAGGGGATTCGAGGGGGGATGCGAGGAGGGGCCGGGAAGGAGTCGTGAGGGATCCGTGGGGGGTGTGCGGGGGGAATTCGGGATCCCGGAGTCCCTGGGCGCTCAGCGGTCCTGCAACAGGCCGAGGACATTGCCGTCGGTGTCGATGACCGTGGCCACCAGACGCCCGCCGCCGACGTCGGCCGCCGGGTCCTTCACCGTGGCGCCCGCGGCGGTCACCTCGGCGAGCTTCGCCTCGATGTCGGGCACGTGCCAGTAGACGACCGGCGTGGCCATGCCCTGCGTACCCGCTCCCGGCACCAGCCCGATGTGCTGTCCCGCGACGTCGAAGCCGACGTAGAAGGGTTCGTCGGTCTGCGGTTCTACGCCGAGCAGGGCGGCGTACACCTTCTTGGCCGAGGCCAGGTCCGTGACGGGGTGCAGCACGGTCTTGATGCCCTGGGTGGCAGGGTCAGCCATCTTCACTCACTCCTGGGGGTCGGGATCTCGGAATTCATGCTAGGGAATTCCCACGTCACGGCGCTTCTCCGTTCTTGCTCGACTCCAGTGGGGTTCCAGCCATCTTTGACCGGAATCAAAGAGGGACTTGCCAGGGTGCGAGCGGGTTGTATCCAGAAGGGGAATCACGTGAAAAAGCTCGCATTGGTCACATCAGTGATCTTGGCCGGCCTGCTGGGGTCGACCGTCACACCGGTGGCGGCGCAGGACGCGGCGGAGGACGCCGCAGGTGGCGCGATCAGGCCGGTCGCCGGCAGCATCGCCTGGTCGCCGTGCCCGGACACGGACCCGAACCTCGGGAACCTGCTCAAGGGCCTGGAGTGCGGCTCCCTGCAAGTGCCGCTCGACTACCGCCACCCGGACGGCAAGAAGATCTCCCTGGCGCTGACCAGGGCCAAGCACACCGTCGCCGACGCCGATTACAAGGGTGTCGTGCTGCTGAACCGCGGCCAGTGGCCCGGGGGCATCGGCCGCGACCTGCCCACCCGGTACGCCAAGGGCACGAGCGGGCTGGCCCAGGACGTGGGCGGCGCCTACGACTGGATCGGCTTCGACCCGCGCGGTGTCGGGGCCAGCGAGCCGTCGGTCGTCTGCGACACCGACTACGTCGACCCCGGTTACGCCAAGCCGGACCCCGTGCCCAGCTCGCCCGCGGCCGAGCAGGCGCTGGTGGAGCGCGCCCGCGCCTACGCCAAGAGCTGCGGTGACATCTACGGCGACGAGCTGAAGCACCTCGGCACCAAGGACGCCGCGCGCGACCTCGACCAGATGCGGATCGCGCTCGGCCAGGACAAGATCACCTACTTCGGCACCGACTGGGGCACCTACCTGGGCTCGGTCTACGCGTCGATGTACCCGAACCGGGTGCGCCGGATGGTGCTGGACAGCGTGGTGAGCCCCAGCGGCGTCTGGTACCAGGACAACCTCGACAAGAACGAGACCACCGAGCAGAACGCGAAGATCTTCTTCGCCTGGGTCGCCAAGTACGACTCGGTGTACCACCTGGGTACGACCGAGGCCGAGGTCGAGGCGAACTACTACAAGGGTGAGGACGCGCTCCGCCGGTCGCCCGTCGACGGCAAGATCGGCCCGGCCGAGTGGGCGGACGTCTTCGAGCCGGTCGTCTACCGCAGCTGGACCTGGATCTCCCGCGCGAAGGTGCTCTCCGACTGGGTGGTGCGGAACGACCCGACGTCGCTGCGGGCCACCTACACGGTCCCGGGCTGGCCGCACCAGAACAGGCAGGCGGCGAACAACGCGGACCAGTGCCGCGACGCCTCCTGGCCGCGGGACTGGAACAAGTGGCACGCGGACTACTCCCGCCAGTACGCCGCCGGCAACCACTTCCTGACCTGGACGAACGCCTGGTACAGCGCTCCGTGCGCCTTCTGGCCGGTGGCCGCCAAGACTCCGCCGAAGGTCGGCGACAAGTCGGTGGACGTCCTGCTGGTGCAGCCGGAGTTCGACACCGCGCACGGGGACGGCGGCGCCTACGAGACGCACAAGCTGTTCCCGAACTCCCGGCTCATCCTGGAGAAGGGCGGCCACAACGTCGGTGCCGCGCTGTCGGCGAACAACGACACCTGCCTCAACACCTACGTCGGTGACTTCCTGCGGGACGGCACCCGTCCCGCCTCGCAGGACGGCGTCGACGCCACCTGCCAGGCGCCGGCGGACCCCGTGCCGGCGGCCTGACCCCGCCCGGCGGCCCCGCATGATCGCCATGCCTCATGCGGGGCCCCCGCGTCCGGGTCAGCGCGTGACGAGAGCCGCGCCGGCCCGGCGTCCCACGGCCAACTCCTCCAGGGTGTGCACCAGTTCGTTGGGAGAGGGAGTGGCCAGTACCTCCGCGCGCAGGCGCTCGGCGTTCGCCCGGATGCCTTCGTCCTCCAGCAGGCGGACGATCGCCGCACGGACCCCGGGCCCCGTCGCCTCGGCGGGGTTCATCGACAGCCCGGCCCCGCTGCGGGCCAGGCACTTCAGCTTCAGCGGCACGTCGAAGGCCCGGCTGACCAGCAGTTGGGGGACGCCGTGGCGCAGCGCGCAGCCGAACGACCAGGCGCCGCCGTGATGCACCATGGCCGCGCAGGTCGGCAGGATCTCGGAGAGCGGGACGGACTCCACCACACGGGTGTTGGCCGGCACCTGACGCAGCTGCCGCCGCGCCTCGTCCGGCAGGGTCAGCACCAGCTCGATCTCCAGGTCGCCCACCGAGTCGAGGATCTCCTGGAGGCGTTCGACGGGCAGCAGGTGCTGCACCGGACCGTCGTTCACCGAGTCGCCGAACGTCATCAGCACGCGCGGTGCCCGCGGCGGCTCGGCGAGCCAGGACGGGACGACCGCCGGCCCGTTGTACGGGACGAACTGCATGGGCAGCGTGGTCGGGCGGGCGTCGGGGCGGAACGCCTCGGGCAGCGGGTCGATGGTGAACTGCCCGCTCACCAGCTCCTCGGAGAACGCGAAGCCGTACTTCTCGGCCCAGCCGGCCAGCCAGTCGCCGAGGAGGTCGACGCGGTCCTCGGGCGGCTGCTGGGCCATGGCGTGCAGGTAGTCGTCCCGCATCCGGGGATAGACGTCGACCGAGTACAGCACCCGGGCGTGCGCGGCACCCACCGAGGCGGCGGCGACCGCGCCCGCGAACGCCTTCGCGCCCCAGAGCACCAGGTCGGGCCGCCACTCGCGGGCGAAGGCGACCAGGTCGTCCATCATCGAGTCGTTGGACCGCCGTGCCTGCGGCAGCACCAGGGTGCCGAACAGCCGGGTGACCTGCTCCCAGCCGAGCCGTTCGCGGTCCGGCCTGATGTCGAAGAGCGGGTCGAGCTCGCCCTGCGCGGGGCCCTTGCCGGCCGGCGCGGAACCCGTGGGGCGCCGCCGGTCCCGCTGCGCGCGCTCCTGCGCGCTCTCGCCGGGACCGACGGCGACGCCCGTCAGCCCGGCCCCGGTGACGGAGTCGAGGAGCTGCGGCCAGACGGCCACGCGCACCTCGTGCCCGGCCGTCTGCAGCGACCACGCCAGTGGAACCAGGTTGAACAGATGGGTCTTCCAGGGGAACGGCACGATGAGAACCCGCACGGCGGACTTCCTTAGACATGGGGGGACAGGGGGGGTGGCACGGGCGGACGCCGTGAGACGAACGGCGTACGCCCCTTTCCGCTCCCTGCCATCTTGATCAGGAGTCCCGCACAGGTCTTCTCCACGCTTGCCGGGTGTCACCGGTTGCGGCGGTGACCAGAAGTGTGGCCAGCACGACCACGAGGGTGCTGGGCACCGGGCCCACCAGGTCGCACAGAGCGCCCATGACCAGGATGGACACCGCCACACCGGAGGGCAGCAGGGTGGCCCGGAGCGTCACCACCGACGCGAGTTCCCCGGCGGAGGCGGCGGCCAGCAGACGGTTGTTGTAGTGGACGTAGGCGACCTCGAACAGCACCAGGAAGACCGCGTACAGCGCGAGCGTCGGCGCCGTGCGGCCGACCACCACCGCCGCCAGCAGCGGTGGCATGGGCAGCAGCGCCCAGGCGGCCGAGGGGAGCCGGTCGAGGTACCGCTGGGCCGGCAGGGCGGCGAGCGAACCGGCGAAGATCGCGACCGCCGAGACCGCGACGAACACGCCCACCAGCCGGGTGCCGCCGCCCAGCACGTGCAGCGGGATCACGGTGACGGCCACGGTGTGGAAGCCCTGCCAGAAGGCCACCAGGAGGAAGCGGGCGAACAGCCGGCGCAAGCCCGGGTCGTCGACGCGCGGGCGGGCGCCGGACGGGGAGCCCGCACCGTCCCGGGCGGCCCCGCCGGCCCGCTCGGGCGACGACGGCAACGCCCAGGCGAGGAGCGCGGAGCAGGCCAGCGTGGCCGCGTTGACGGCGAGCAGACCGCGCAGTGACAGGACCGCACCGGCCGGCCCGACCAGCGCCGCGCCGATGCTGAGCCCGGTCAACTTGCCGATCTCCGCGACGGTGTTGGCCCGGTCGAGGCGGTCCGGCGCGACCGTGCCGCGCAGGACGACCGACGTGGCCGAGCGGGTGATCGCCTCGAAGTACCCGCGGACGACGATGAGCGCGGTGGCGCCCACGAGCAGCGCGCGGCCCGGGACCAGGAGGGCGGCGGCGGTCAGGGCCAGGCTCGCCGCCTCGGCCAGCCGGACGAGCCGCTCCGGGGCGGGCCGGGCGAGCAGCCGGTTGAGCGGTGCGGCCAGCAGCAGCGCGGGCAGCCACGGCGCGCTCAGCACGGCTCCGGCGAGCAGCCCCGACCCGGTGACCGAGCCCACGTGCGTGGACAGGCTGACGAGGACGAGAAAACTTCCGAGCGTGTTCACGAAAAGCAATATCGGAGTGAAATGCGGCGAGCGGAGCCGCGCGATAAAAGATGTCATCCTAACCTCCTCCAGGGCTGGAGAATGTCAGAGATGAACAGATTTCAGCGAGGGTGGACTCTGTCTATCTTGAACATATGACAGAAACCATTGAAGGCCGCCCGTGCGTCGTGCTGGTCGATGCCTACGCGGCGGTCCGATCACTCGTTCTTGAATTCCGGAAGCAGGGCTGTTCCATCGTCCGCGTGCAAAGCACGCGCGAGGTGCCGTTCGTCTACCGGACGGCACCTTTCGTGCCCGACGACTTCGTCGCGAACATCGTGCACGACGGCGACCTGGACACCACCGTCGCCGCGGTCGCCGCCTTCGAGCCGGTCGCGGTGCTCTCGGGCGGTGAGATCGGGGTGGAGCTCGCCGACCTGCTGGCGGAGCGGCTCGGTCTGCCCGGCAACCCGACCGGCCTGAGCGCCGCGCGCCGCGACAAGCACCTGATGGTCGAGGCGATCCGCGCCGCCGGGCTGCGCGCGGCCAGGCAGCTGCGGGCCACCGACGCCGACGAGCTGGCCGCCTGGCACCGCGAGCTCGGCGGACGCGTCGTCGTCAAGCCGCCGCGCAGCGCGGGCAGCCAGGGCGTCTCCTTCTGCGACACGCCTCAGGAGTCGGTCGCGGCCTTCCGCGCCCTCGCCGACGCCGACGACGTCTTCTCGCAGCCCAACAACGGGGCGGTGGTGCAGGAGTACCTGCCGGGCACCGAGTACATGGTGAACACCGTCAGCCGGGACGGCCGGCACCAGGTGTGCGACATCTGGCGGACCGCCCGGGTCAGCCGCAACGGCGTCGTCGACCTCTGCGACGCGCTGTCGCTGATCGACGCGGAGAGCCGGGAGGTCGCGGCGCTCAGGGACTACGCGTTCGAGGTCCTGGACGCCGTCGGCATCCGGCACGGCCCGGCGCACCTGGAGATCCGGCTGACTCCGGACGGTCCGTGCCTGGTGGAGGTCGGCGCCCGGATCGCCGGCGGCGGCATCCCGGCCAGCGCCGGCCTCGGCATCGGCGAGTCGCAGCTGGAGTGGACCGTCGACGCCTTCCTGCGCCCCGAGCGGTTCCACGCCCGCGCCGGAACCCCGTACACGGTGCGCAAGCACTGCGCGATCTACGGCATGGTCTCGCCGGTGCGGGGCGTGCTCAGCGAGTACCGGGGCATCGAGGAGATCGAGCGGCTGGAGAGCTTCCACGCGCTCGTCGCGCTGGTCAAACCGGGTCAGGAGATCGCCCGGACGGTGGACGACCTCACCTTCCCGGTCGTCGTGACGCTGCTGCACGACCTCGAGGAGGTCGTGCAGCGCGACCTGAACACGATCCGCCATCTCGACGGCACCGGCTTCTACGTCCTCGACCGCGAGGAGGCCGGCTCCTGAGGGCACCGTTCGACCGCCGCCCCGCCGCAGTCGAACGTCACCGGCCCGCGGTGGCGGCGGCCGGCTCCCACCGCGTCCGCGTCCACGCGGGCCGGGGCACCTTGTAGACGAAGCTGACGGCGGTGCGCGGTTCGTTGGGGGTGGTGTTGGGGGCCGAGCGGTGCAGCACCATGCCGTCGAACATGACGGCCGACCCCGGCGCCAGGGGCACGGCGACGGCGTCCCTCCCACGGGGCAGGAGAGCGTCCGCGACGTGCGGCTCGACCGCGTCGGTCAGCGCCGGCTGGCCCGGCTCGCGCTCCTTGTCGCCGGAGTGCGGGAACAGCCCGTGCAGGTGGGAGCCGGGGAGGAACTCCAGGCAGCCGTTGCGCTCGGTGGCGGGCTCGAGCGCGATCCAGACCGTCAGGATGGCGTGCTCCTCCGGGTCGAAGCCGGGCGGGGCGAAGGCCATGTCCTGGTGCCAGGGCTTCGCCGAGCCCACCACGGCCGGCTTGGCCCACAGGAAGGAGTTCACCAGCGTGCCCGCGGTGCCGGCGACGCGGGCGACCGGCCCGCCGGCCAGCCCCAGCGACTCCTGTACGGCGTCGAACTCGGGCACGTGCCGGTGGATGCTGCCCGCCATCCGGAGCACCCCGGTGAGGGCTTCCTGATCCTGCTGCCAGGCCGCCCAGCCGCCGATGCCGGCCGCCTCCAGGACGAAGTCGCCGGACGAGACCGTACGGCCGCTCGCGAGGTCCTCGAGCCGGCCCACCGCGCTTCGGAGCCGGGCGAGGGCGTCGTCGTCCGCGACCGCGGGGAGCCGTACGAAGCCGTCCTCCCGCAGGCCGCGGGATTCGATGTCAACCGTCATTTTCTCCCTTTCCGCATGTTTCAGCGCGCCCTATTACGCATGTTCAAGCGCGCCCATTCTCCGTGTTCAAGTGCGCGCTTTCCGCATGTTCAAGCGCGCGGCTCGCGGCCGTTGCCGCGTCTTCTGCGCCCTGCGTATTCTTCCGAGTCGTGAGGCCGTTTGGCCACACAACAATGTGACGAAGGGAGAGAAGTATGTCGGACCGCGACTTCATCGAGACCCGTGACGCTCAGCAGGAGACCAGCAAGTGGTAATCCGCTGACGAGCAAGACCCGCCGCCCGTATGGAATTGCGTGCCACGCATTTCCGTGCGGGCGGCACGTCGTCCGAGAGAGGTTGAGATGGTAGGTAATCGCGTTTCACACGTCATCGACATTCCCGCCGACCTGCTGGCGATCGACGACTCCACGGACGACCGCTACTGGGCGTCGGTCGGGCGTGTCGTCGACCTCGCCGAGGAGAAGGGCAGGACCGCCGACGGGATCCCCCTGCTGGCCAGTGTCGTGGTCGGCCACCCGGAGTGGCCGGTGCGGGCCGGCGCGGTGCGGCTGCTGGCCGCGCACCACGCGGGTGTCCCCGCCGCCGACGCCGCCGTGGCCGCGGCGACCCACGACACCGTCGACTGGGTCGCGTTCACCGCGCTGAAGGTCATCACCGAGCACCGGATCTCCGCCGCCGTGCCCGACCTCATCCGCATCTCCGGCTGGCCCAGCAACTTCACGCGCCCCGACTGGGCGCGCAAGCCCGTCGGCTGCGGTGCCGCGCTCACCAAGCGCGCCCTCATCGCCGTCTTCGGCACCCGCGACCCCGCCGAGCTGCGCCGTCTCGAGGACGAGTACTTCTCGGACATGCGGTCCCGCATCGACGCCGCGCGCAAGCGGACCCGGAGCCACGAGGACGTCGTCCTGGT
Organism: Streptomyces sp. NPDC051133; assembly: GCF_040682635.1. Taxonomy (NCBI): domain Bacteria; kingdom Bacillati; phylum Actinomycetota; class Actinomycetes; order Kitasatosporales; family Streptomycetaceae; genus Streptomyces; species Streptomyces sp. NPDC051133. The sequence continues at coordinate 11,098 of NZ_JBFBBK010000012.1, read as the reverse complement.
GCCGGCCGGCCCGGCGATCATCGGCGCGAACGAGCAGCCCGACGCCTTCCGCATGGCCCAGGACGACACCACGCTGCGCGCCGTCGACGTGCCCGCCTTCCACATCGACCGCACCACGGTCACCAACGCGCGCTACCGCCGGTTCCTGGAAGAGGCCGGCGACTCCGGTGAGTTCGACCACCCGGACCAGCCGCTGGAGCGGTCGCACCGCCCCGCGCACTGGCACGACCCGCGCTTCAACGCGCCGGAGTTCCCGGTCGTCGGCATCGACTGGTACGACGCCTACGCCTTCGCGAAGTGGGCGGGCGGCTCCCTGCCCAGCGACATCCAGTGGGAGAAGGCCGCACGCGGCGTGGACGGCCGCCGCTACCCGTGGGGCGAGGACTGGGACCCCGCCCGGGTCAACTACGTGGAGCGGTCCTTCGGCGAGGCCGTGGCCGACCTGGACTCCCTGGAGGCACTGCTGGTCACCATCGAGCAGGGGGAGAACCCGGCGCACCCGGTGCTGCCGGCGGACGCCCTGCCCGAGGGCGCGAGCCCGTACGGCGTCCTGCAGATGTCGGGGAACGTCTGGGAGCTGACCCGGACCAACTTCTACACGGGTGAGGACATGGACCCCTTCTTCAAGGGCCGCCACCCGCTGGACTTCATGAACCGCAAGGAGGCCTTCCACGTGCTGCGCGGCGGCACCTGGACGTCGCCGCCGGCCTGCCTCACCACGTTCTACCGGGGCAAGGACCTGATCACCGACCGGCACATGGAGGTCGGCTTCCGCTGCGTGTACGAGACGAGCGACTGATGCGTCTGACCTCCCTCGGCCATGCCGCGGTCCTCGTCGAGACGGGGACGGAGCGGATCCTCTTCGACCCGTGGCTCACCCAGCGTCTGGACCGGTTCTGGGAGCACCACCCGCCGTTGCCGGACGACCTGGTCGCCCGGGTGCTCGACGAGGGCGTCGACTACGTGGTGCTCAGCCACCACCACTTCGACCACCACCACTTCCCCTCGCTGCTGCGGCTGGTCGACGGCGCCGACGTGGACTTCGACGACAGCCCGCGGCAGAGCTCCGGGGTCACCTGCATCTACCCCGCGGGCCCGGTGCCGCCGAAGCTGACCGCCTCCGGGCTCGGCCACCAGGCGATCGCCTGGACACTGCGCCGCTTCGGCTTCGAGCGCCTGCACCCGGTGACGCCGGGCGACACGGTCACCCTGGGCGGGGCGACCCTGCGGACGTTCCCCTCGGCCGTGTCGTTCCCGGAGATGAGCGTGCTGGTGCAGACGGACGACGCCGCCGTCATGCTGTGCGGTGACGCCCTGCTGCACGAGGACACCGTGGCGGCGTTCCGCCGCGACGACGCGCCCCGCCTCGACGCCGTGTTCGTCCCCGCGCACAGCATGTCGCCGCCCGGCGTGCTCACCGAGCGCCGCCCGGTGACCGACCCGGACGGGGCCCGGGCCCGTGCCCTCGCCAACTTCGACCGGTACGTCGACGCGATCCCCGCGGCCGTGACGGTGCCCTCCTCCTTCGGCTGGCGGATCAGCGGCGACGGCGAGCGCGACTACTCCTGGTGCAACCGGACGATCTTCCCGCTCTCCCCGGTCCAGGCCCTGCGCCGCCTGGACGAGCTGGGCCGCGACGGGCTGCTGTGGGGCCCGGGCCAGGTCATCGAGGTGGCCGGCGGCAAGGCCGTACCGGCCGACGGCCCGGTCGCGCCCGGGGCGTACGACTTCGACGCGGTGTACGCCGAGGTCACCCTCGACCCGGACACCCAGGTGCCGCCGTTCGACGCCTCCCTGGACAAGTACGGCCGGCAGACGCGCGCCGGCGAGGAGTTGCTGCGCGAGGTCCTGGACCGGCTGGTGGCGACCGACTACTGGTACCGGGCCCTGGACGACGGCGCCGGACGGCACGTCGTCTCCCTGTACGAGGACGACGGCAGCGAGACGTCGTTCCTGCTCGACCCGGTGGCCGACCGCGTCACCCGGCTCGGCGCGGGACCGGCCCGCGGTCATGTCACCGGCGCCGAGGGCTGGACCGAGATGGCGGCGAGCACGCTGGAGGCCATGCTCGACGCCGACCTGCTGTTCGGCAGCTCCTTCGCCCTGTGGGCGAGCGACGGCGTGCTGCTCTCCGCGGTCTTCCACCACCCGTCGTTCTACACCCGGCACGTGGACCGGGCCCTGCGGGAGGCGAGCGGCACATGAGCGACGCGCCCGCAGCGGTCCTGCTCGACCACGAGAGTGCCTGCCTGCGCGACAACCCGCTGGGCGACCCGCACCGCCGCCGGATCGAGGTGCACCTGCCGCCGGGGTACGACGGCGTGCGGCGTTACCCGGTCGTGTACTGGCTGCCCGGGTTCGGCGCCCACCCCAGTCTCGGCGGCCGGGCGCTCGCCTTCGGCGCGTCCGTCGCCGACCGGCTCCGCGAGGCGATGGCGGACGGCCGGGTGCCGCCCGCGCTGCTCGTCGTGCCCGACGGCACCACCGCCTACGGCGGCTCGCAGTACATCGACTCCGCCGCCTCCGGCCGGTACGCCGGCCACCTCGCCGAGGTCGTCGCCGAGGTCGACCGGCGGTTCGCCACCCGGCCGGAGCCGGCGTGGCGCGCCGTCGCGGGCAAGTCCAGCGGCGGCTACGGCGCGCTCGTCGCCGGCATGACGTCCGAGCTGTTCGGGTCGGTGCTCGCCTTCTCGCCCGACGCCGGGTTCGAGCACTGCTATCTGCCGCTGCTGCCCGCCACGCTCGACACCGTGCGGGCGGCCGGCGGCGTCGACGCCCTGCTGGCGCGCCGGGGCAGCGGCCCGCACGACGTGCCCTTCATGGTGGCGATGAGCCTCGTCGCGATGGGCATGTGCTACGCCGACGACCCCCGGACCACCCCGGCGGACGCGCTGCCCTGCGACCCGGAGACGGGCGTGTTCCGTGACGAGGTGTGGCAGCGCTGGCTCACCCACGACCCGGTGCGGATGCTGCCCGCCCACGCCGGACGGCTCGCCGGGCTCGGCCTGTTCCACCTCAGCGTCGGCGAACGCGACGACTACGGCATGCACTGGGGGGTCCGGGCGCTGCACACCGCCCTCGACGCGCACGGCGTCCCCCACCTCTACCGGGAGCACGAGGGCGGACACCACGGCATCGAGTACGTCTTCGCCGAGGCACTGGCCGAGCTGTGGCGGGTGTGGCGGGAACCGGAGCGTGACGCATGTGCGGCATAGCGGGCTTCATCAGCCTGGACGGACGGCGGGACGCGGCGTGGCTGGACGCGCTGGGCCGGACCATGACCGCCGCCATGGCGCACCGCGGCGAGGGCGCCTGCGCCCCGTACGTCTCGGAGTGCGGCACCGTCATGCTCTGCGCGACCCGGCTGGCGGTGCGCGACCGCTCCGAGGCGGGCGACCAGCCGATGACCGACCCCACCGGCCGGGTCGTCCTGGTGCACAACGGCGAGGTCTACGGCTCCCGTTCACCCGCGCCGCCGCTGTGGCCGCGCCGTACCACCTGTGACACCGAGTTCGCGCTGCAGCAGGTCTGCCGCGAGTCCGACCCGGCGGCCGCGCTGCGCCCGCTGTCCGGCATGTTCGCGCTCGCCTGGCACGACACCGCCTCCGGCCGTGTGGTGCTGGCCCGCGACCACTTCGGCGTGAAGCCGCTGTTCTACGCCCGCGTCCACGGCGGGCTGCTGTTCGCCTCCGAGCAGGGGGTGCTGCTGCGCACCGGCCTGGTCACCCCCGAGGTGGAGCCGGAGGAGTACCTGCTGCGCTCCTGGATCCGGATGGACGCGGCCGACGACCACACCTGGCTGCGCGGGGTGGGGGCGCTGCAGCCCGCCGAGTACCTGGTGGTCGACCGGCCGCGCACGAGCACGCACCGCTACTGGCAGCCCACCCCGGTGGACGGCCTGGTCGGTGCCGAGGAGATCAGGGCCGCCTTCGACCGGGCGATCGCCGAGCGGTCCGTGTCCGACGTGCCGCGGGCGGCGGTGCTCAGCGGCGGCGTGGACAGCACCGCGGCCGTGGCGGCCCTGACCGCGCTCGGGGTGCCCGTCGACGGGTACGTGCTGCGCTACGAGGACGGCATCGGCGGCTCGGGCGACGACGTGGTGCACGCCGCCGAGGTCGCCGGCCGGCTCGGGGTGCCGCTCACCGTCTGCGACCTGGACCGGCACACCGCCGCCGACCTGGTGCCGGTGCTGCCCACCCGGCTGATGCGGCCCCTGCTGCACGGCGCCGAGCTGGCCATGCACCACCTGTACGGGACCATCGCCCGCGACCGGAACGTGGTCGTCTACTCGGGGCACGGAGCCGACGAGCTGTGGGGTTACCAGGCCGGCCGGTACTTCCCCGTCGTCGACCCCTTCGCACCCACGTACATCCACGGCCGCCACTACCTGACGAATCAGCTGTACTCCGACGAACGGCCCGTGTGGGCGCGGCTCGTGACGTGGATGGCGGGCGAACTCGGCGTCGACATGACGGCGGTGACCGACCGGGTGTGGGAACGCACCATGGACGAGTACCGGAACCTCAAGACGGCGTCCCCGCTCAAACGCGGCCGGTACCACCTGCTGCGGCGCTTCCTGGTCTACGTCAACGACATGGTGGACGCCACCTCGGCGACCTTCACCCTGGAGGACCGTCCCGTCTTCCAGGACGTCGCCCTCGCCGAGCTGGCCTTCCGCTGCCCCGAGCACCTGAAGGACCGCGGCGAGCCCGGCACCAGTCACAAGGGGCTGTTCAAGGACGCCCTCGCCGACCTGCTGCCCGACTCGGTGCGGCACCGCCGCAAACAGGGCTTCCCGACCCCCACCGACCCCGGCTACGTCCGACAGCTGGCGGAGCTGGCCGACGGGCTCGGCTCCCCGTTCGGGCTGCCGCCGCTGCCGGCCGGGCTCCGTGCCGAACTGGGCGTCGGCGAATGGATGTTCCTTGCATCGACCTCCGCCTGGCTGGACCACCTCGCGGAGCTGAGAACCGACCCGAGGAGTCATGGTGAGCAGTACCGTCCCTCCGTGGCGCTGGCAGATTCTGGCCGGCGCGGCCGACCTTGACCCGGTGCCCCCGGCGCTGACGGAGGCCGAGGCCCAGGACTGGTGCAACTTCGTGCTGTGGCGGCCCTCCGCCCTGCCCGAGGGCTGCGACACCGCCGTCGGCACACTGCGCCGCGAAGCTCCCCCGGGACGCGTCGACGCGGTGGGCCGCACCCCGTGGAGCGACGCCAACCCGGCCGGCTACCGCACCGAGATCTCCGGCGGCGGCCGCCGGCTGCGGCTGAAGCAGTTCCTGTACGACTGGGCGTTCCCGGCCGCGGACCACCCGTGCCTGTGGGGCAGCGAGACCCGGCCGTTCGGGATCGGCGAGGGACGCGTGGCCTGGCTCGGCACCGACTATCTGGGCCATCCGGCCGGCAGCGCCCGGCTGGCCCGGACCACCGTCGAACTGTCGGTGCTGGAGGGCGAGTTCTCCGACGATGAGATCGTCGCCCTGTTCGCCGCGCTGCGCCCGGCCGTGCCGGAGGCGGTGCCCCGGGTGCTGGGCACGCCGTTCGCCGAGCTGAGCTACTGGGCCCGGCACCCGGCCGACATGGTGTCGGTGCCCACCGGTGTCTTCTCCTTCCACCGGCGCGGGCGGGAGCACGAGGGCGACTGGGTCCCCTCGGCGGACGTCACCGCGTTCCTCACCCGGCAGGGCGTGCCGGTGTCGGTGGGCGGGTTCCGGGCCGAGAGCGCCGCGGCCTTCGGCGACGGCCGTGCCGTACGGGAGCTGGACGTCGTCTATCTGTCCGCGTCCGGCGACGAGGTGCGGCTCACGGCGCAGCGCACCGGCGGCGGCCGGCTGGAGTTCCCGCCGCAGCGGGACAAGCACCCGGCGAGCGACGAGCTGCGCGACCTCGACGGCCGACCGGTCCATCTCGGCTACCTGAGCACCGAGTTCGGGGCCTGCGACGCCTGGTGGCAGCACCCCGACGGCTACGACCTCAGGCTGCTCGGCAGCGCGGGTGCGGGCCTCGGGCGGGAGGCGTTCATCGGCCTGGTCGCCGAGCTGGACGCCGGGCTGCGGCTCGCCGGCCGGGCCGAGGTGCTGGGATGAGCGCGGCGGGCCGGCCGGTCCTCGACCCCGCCACCGGCCGGGCCCTCACCCACCTGCCGGACACCGACGGGCCGGGCGTCGCCGACGCCGTCGCCCGGGCGGACGCGGCCTTCCACGAGTTCTGGGCGGACACCTCCCCGGCCCACCGCGCCGGGCTGCTGCGCGACCTCGGCCGGCTGCTGCGCGACGACCGCGACGAGCTGGCCGCGCTGGAGCGCAGCAACACGGGCAAGCCCACGGCACGCGCCCTCGGCGAGGTGGACTTCGCCGCCGAGGTCGTCGACTGGTTCGCCGCGGCGGCCCGGTACCCGGTGGGGGAGACCCATCCGGCCGGGCCCGGCATGCGCACGTACACCGACCGGGTTCCGGTCGGCGTGTGCGCGGCGATCGTGCCGAACAACTACCCGCTCCTGCTGGCCGTCTGGAAGATCGCCGCGGCGCTCGCGTACGGCAACACGGTCGTCGTCAAACCGGCGCCCGAGACCCCGCTGTCGCTCGGCCGTCTGGTCGAACGGGCCGTCGACGTGCTGCCCAAGGGCGTACTCACGGCCGTCCACGGCGGCGCCGGGCCGGGCCGGCTGCTCTGCGGCCACCCGGCCGTCGGCATGGTCTCCTTCACCGGCTCCACGGCGGCCGGCCGCGAGGTCGCGCGCCGCTGCGCCGACGGCCTCAAGCCCGCCTCGCTGGAGCTGGGCGGCAAGAGCCCGGTCGTGGTCTTCCGCGACGCCGACCTCGACGCGGCGGCGCGGGCGGTCGTCACCGGCTTCACCGGCAACACCGGCCAGGTGTGCGTGGCGGGCAGCCGCCTGATCGTCGACCGCGCGGTGCACGCGGAGTTCGTCGGGCGCGTGGCCGAGCTGGCCGGTTTCCTCCGGGTCGGCCGGCCCGAGGACCCCGGCACCGACCTGGGGCCGCTGATCAGCCGGGCCGCCGCCGACCGCACGGTGGAGGTGGCCGAGGAGGCGGCGGCGCGCGGCGCGCGGATGATCCTGCCGCCCGGCCGCTCCACGGTCCGGCACGACCTCGACGGCGGGTTCTACGTCCACCCGGTCGTCCTGGACGACGTGCCGTACGACAGCCGTGCCTGGCGCGAGGAGATCTTCGGCCCGGTGCTGTCCGTCGCGTCGTTCGACGACGACACCGAGGCCCTCGCCCTCGCGCACGACACCGCGTACGGCCTGTCCGCCTCGGTCTGGACCTCGGACGCCGACCGGGCCGAGCGGTTCGGCCGGGCCCTGCGCGCCGGCATGGTGTGGGTCAACACCTGGGGGGACACCGAGGAGACGGTCAGCGTCTCGGGTCTGGGACAGTCCGGATACGGCCGTGAGCTGGGCGTCCACGCGGTGGAGGGCTACACCAGGCCCCGCGCCGTCTGGGTGGCCCACCGGACGGGGAGGTAGGCGGCGATGGATCACGGCACGTTCCCCTGGCTCGACTTCCGCAGCGACACCCGTACCGTGCCGGACGCCCGGATGCGGGCGGCGATGTCCGGCGCGGAGGTCGGCGACGACGTGTACGGCGACGACCCCACGGTCACCGCACTGGAGGAGCAGACCGCCGAACTGCTCGGCACCGAAGCCGCGTTGTTCACCCCGACCAGCACCATGGCGAACCTGCTCGCGCCGCTCGCCGTGCCCGGCCCGGGATCGCCCGCGCCCCGGGTGATCGCCGGCGCCGGCAGCCACATCGCGTTCCTGGAGGCGGACGGGCTGCGCCGCTTCGGCGGGGTCGGCCTGCAGACGGTGGAGCAGCGTCCCGACGGCCTGCCCGACCTCGACGCCCTGGAGGACCTGCTGGCCGCCGGGGCGGACGCGCCGACCGTGGTCTGCCTCGAGAACACGAGCATGATGTGGTCCGGCAACGCGCTCGACGCCGAGGCGACGCGCACCGTGGCCGCGCTGGCCCACCGGTACGGCGCCCACCTCCATCTGGACGGCGCCCGGCTCGCCAACGCGGCCGTGGCCCTCGGCGTCCCGCTGCGGGAGCTGGCGGAGCCGGCGGACAGCGTCACCTTCTCGGTCTCCAAGGGGCTCGGCGCGCCGGTCGGCGGACTGCTGTGCGGGACGCGCGAACTCGTCGCCCGGGCCCGCGAGTCGAGGACGTGGCTGGGCGGATCGCTGCACCAGGCGGGGGTCGTCGCGGCGCCCGCGCTGGTCGCGCTCGGCCGGCTGCCCGACCTGGCCGGCGACCATGCGACGGCCGCCGCGCTCGCCGCCGGGCTGGAGTCGGTACGCGGTGTGGAGCTGTTGCGCCCGCCCCGGCCGACCAACATCGTCATGGCGCGGATCGCCGGGCTCACCCCGGACGCGTGTGCGGAGCGCCTGGCCGCACACGGGGTCAGGGTGCTGCCGCTGCCGAACGGCTACGTGCGCTTCGTGACCCACCGGTCGCACGACATGATCGGCGTCCGCGAGGCCGTCAGGGCGCTGGCCGCCGTGGCGGAAACGGCGTCCACGTTCAGGTGACACGCGTGCTCGACGTGCTTGTCTGGCCCGAGACATGACATGAACTACCGCATGGAACAACCGACATGGATGGAGTAAGCATGACGGAGGCAGCACCGCCGCGCGGCCTGGAGGAGCGGCTGCGGGACACCCGCGCCCGCCTGGAGAAGGACGTCGACCTGTGGGTGGCGACCGCGGGCGGCTCGACCGGCGTCCACCTCGTTCCGCTCTCGTACCTCTGGGACGGGACCGCGATCCTCATCTCGACGCCGCGCACCTCGATCACCGGCCGCAACCTGCTGGCCGACGGCCGGGTGCGGCTCGGGGTCGGGCCGACCCGGGACGTCGTGATCATCGAGGGGGCCGCGGAGCCGGTGGACGTCGCCGAGCTGGGCGCGGACACGGCCGACACGTTCGCGGACAAGACCGGCTTCGACCCGCGCAAGCTCGACGACTACCAGTACTTCCGGATCGTGCCCCGCCGCATCCAGGCCTGGCGCGAGGCGAACGAGCTGGCCGGGCGCGGTCTCATGCGCGACGGCGCCTGGCTCGGCTGATCCCACAACCCCGGCGCCTCACCGCGCCGGTGCCGGCCGGTCACGCGGGTGACCGGCCGGCACCGGCGGAGTCCACCCGTTCTTGACCGGAGCTGAAGAGGGTTTTGCCACGCTGCGAGCGCTAGGCATCCGTCATTTCTGGAAGGGCGAATATGGGAGCAATCGAGGTTCCGGTCCTGATCGTGGGCGGCGGCGGATGCGGTCTGTCCGCCTCCGTCTTCCTGTCCGACCAGGGCGTCGACCACCTGCTGGTGGAGCGGCACCCGGAGACGTCCAGAATTCCGAAGGCGCACTACCTCAACCAGCGGACGATGGAGATCTACCGTCAGCACGGCGTCGCCGAGGACGTGCTCGCACAGGCGGCACCGCTGGACAAGTTCGGCAAGGTGCGCTGGATGACCACGCTCGCCGGCGACGGACCGCTGGACCGCCGCCTGATCCATGAGATGGACGCCTTCGGCGGCGGGGAGCTGGAGGAGACCTACGCGGCGGCCGGGCCCGTCCTGCCCGCCAAGCTGCCCCAGATGTGGCTGGAGCCGATCCTGCGCCGGCACGCGGAGGACCGCAACCCCGGGCGGATCCTCTTCCACCACGAGGTGACCTCCTTCTCCGACGAGGGCGACCACGTCCTGGCCGAGGTGCGCGACACCGAGACCGGGGAGATCACCACGGTCAAGGCGCAGTACCTGATCGGCGCCGACGGCGGCCGCTTCGTCGGCCCGGCGGTCGGCATCGAGATGCAGGGACCGCCCGGACTGGTCAACACCACCACCGCCTACTTCTCCGCCGATCTGTCCGAGTGGTGGGAGGAGGGCACGCTCATCACGCACTTCCTCAGCCCGGAGGACCCCGATCTGTCCAGCAACCTCATCGAGATGGGGCCGAGCTGGGGCAAGTCCTGCGAGCAGTGGGGTCTGCACTTCGCTCCCGGCCCGCCCGGACGCTGGGACACCGAGACGGTCGTCCCCCGGATCCGCGAGCTGCTGCGCATACCGGACCTGGAGATCACCGTCCACAAGGTCACGGACTGGATCGTGGACGCGATCCTCGCCGACCGCTACCGGGTCGGCCGGGTGCTGATCGCCGGTGACGCCGCGCACAAGCAGCCGCCCGCCGTCGGCCTCGGCCTCAACACCGGTGTCCAGGACGCCCACAACCTCGCCTGGAAGCTGGCCGCGGTGCTCAGCGGCCGCGCGCCCGACAGCCTGATCGACACCTACGAGGCCGAGCGCCGCCCCGTGGGCCGGCAGAACGTCGACTGGGCCGTGTCCGCCGCCGTCCACCACCAGGCGGTCATCGACGCCGTCGGCGCCGGCCACAACATCCCGGCGGGACGCCGCAGGCAGCGGCTGGAGGCGTACTTCGACCCGTCCCCGCTCGGCGACACCGTGCGGGCGCGCGCCCTGGAGATCTTCCACACCCATCGGGGCGGCTGCCAGTCGCTCGACATGGAGGTCGGCTTCCACTACGAGGACGGCGTGGTCCTCCCCGACGGCACCGAGCCGCCGGCCGTCGTCCCGATGCGCAACGAGCACACGCCGACGTCGCGCCCGGGGCACCGGCTGCCGCACGCCTGGCTCACCCGGGACGGCCAGCGCCTGTCCACCCTCGACGTGGCGAGCCGGACCGACTTCACGCTGATCACCGGCCCGGAGGGGACGCCGTGGTGCGAGGCGGCGGCGCGGGTGGCGGAGAAGTTCTCCATTCCGGTCGTCACGGCCCGCATCGGCGCCGGCGAGGAGTACGCCGACGTGGACGGCGGGTGGGAGGCCGTCCGGCAGATCGGTGACGCCGGCGCGCTCCTGGTCCGCCCCGACCATCACGTGGCCTGGCGCAGCACGGACGGCGCCGCGGACGCGGAGCTGGTCCTGGTGGAGGCGTTCCGGTCCCTGCTGGACCGCTGAGCCGCAAGCGATCGAGCTGGGATACGGCGCGCCGATGGAGGACGTGGCGCGGCGGGCGCGGGTGGGGGTCGGCACGGTCTACCGGCGCTTCCCGAGCAAGGACGTGC
>NZ_JBFBBK010000011.1:181860-197793 GCF_040682635.1 Streptomyces sp. NPDC051133 | reverse complement strand
CTGGCCTTCTCCGGCTTCGGCACCATCCTCGGCGCGGTCAACTTCATCACCACGATCATCTGCATGCGCGCCCCGGGCATGACGATGTTCCGCATGCCGATCTTCGTGTGGAACGTGCTGCTGACCGCCGTGCTGGTCCTGCTCGCCTTCCCGGTCCTCGCGGCCGCGCTGTTCGCCCTGGAGGCGGACCGTAAATTCGGCGCCCATGTCTTCGACGCGGCGAACGGTGGCGCCCTGCTGTGGCAGCACCTCTTCTGGTTCTTCGGCCATCCAGAGGTGTACATCATCGCCCTGCCGTTCTTCGGCATCATCTCCGAGGTCATCCCGGTCTTCTCCCGCAAGCCGATGTTCGGCTACATGGGCCTGATCGCCGCGACCATCGCGATCGCCGGCCTGTCCGTGACGGTGTGGGCCCACCACATGTACGTCACCGGCGGAGTGCTGCTGCCGTTCTTCTCCTTCATGACGTTCCTGATCGCCGTCCCGACCGGTGTGAAGTTCTTCAACTGGATCGGCACCATGTGGAAGGGCTCGCTCTCCTTCGAGACACCGATGCTCTGGGCGGTCGGCTTCCTGATCACCTTCGTGTTCGGCGGTCTCACGGGCGTGATGCTCGCCTCGCCGCCGATCGACTTCCACATCTCCGACTCGTACTTCGTGGTGGCCCACTTCCATTACGTGGTCTTCGGTACGGTGGTCTTCGCGATGTTCGCCGGATTTCACTTCTGGTGGCCGAAGTTCACGGGCAAGATGCTGGACGAGCGCCTCGGCAAGATCACGTTCTGGACGCTGTTCGTCGGCTTCCACGGGACCTTCCTGGTCCAGCACTGGCTGGGCGCCGAGGGCATGCCGCGCCGGATCCCCGACTATCTGGCGGCCGAAGGGTTCACCACGCTCAACACGGTCTCCTCGGTCTTCTCCTTCCTGCTCGGATCGTCCCTGCTCCCCTTCTTCTACAACGTGTGGAAGACGGCCAGGTACGGCGAGCCGGTCGGCGTGGACGACCCGTGGGGCTACGGCCGTTCGCTGGAGTGGGCGACCTCCTGCCCGCCGCCGCGCCACAACTTCGTCATTCTGCCGCGGATCCGCAGTGAATCCCCGGCGTTCGACCTGCACCACCCAGAGGTACCGGCGCAGGAGCGGGAGTTGACCGCGCCGTGACGGCCGGGGAGCGGCGCGAGGAGGAGGCACGGGCCCTCGTGCGGGAGATCGAGGGTCATCTGCTGCTCGCCGCCGCACGGCAGGAGGGCCATGACGCGGCGGTCCGGCTCGCGTCCCGGCTGGGCTGGCTCAATGACAGCCAACAGGCCGAGGTCGAGGAGCACTTCGAGGCCGAGTACCTGGCGCTGACCCGCTCCTCGTGGCGCCGTACGGCCGAGCGCGCCGAGGAACTGCGGCAGGCGTACGAGGCGCGCTACCGGACGTTGCGGCAGCGGCTGCTGGCCTGCTGCGTGCTGGGGTGTGCGCTGCTGGCGACGGCCGGCCTGCTGGTCGTCGCCGCCACGCCCGGCTGATGCGGCCGGGCAGGCACACGCATCTAATGCGTTCGCACGAGAACCAATCCCCCGCCCCCGCCAGCTTCGTATACAGCAACATAACGAGCGTCGAGGAACGAATTGATCGATTTGCAGTAATCATGGGAGCAAACGCATGCTTACGCAGCGCATTCTTTACCGTTCCACCGATTCCGAGGACGCACAGAGCCCCCGGACCGCCGTGCCGGCGTCGTACGCCGCGGATGCGGGCATTCTGCTTCTCAGACTCACCTTCGGACTGCTGATGGCCGCACACGGCGCTCAGAAGCTGTTCGGGATTTTCGGTGGTCACGGTCTGGCGGCGACCGGAAAAGGATTCGCGGCCCTCGGGTACCACCCGGGAAAGGTGTTCGCCGCGATCTGCGGCGGGTCCGAATTGCTCGGCGGCCTCGGTCTGGCCGTCGGGCTGCTCACTCCGCTGGCGGCTGCCGCCGTGATCGGCGTGATGATCAATGCGATGGTGACGGTGACCGGCGCCCACGGCCTGTGGGAGACCGACGGAGGCGTCGAGTACAGCGTGGGCATCTGCGTGGTCGCCCTGGCCGTCGCCGCTCTCGGCCCGGGACGGCTGGCCCTGGACCGGTTCTTCCGCTGGGGCAGGGGCGGCTGGGCCGAGGCCGCCCTCGCTCTCGGACTGGGAGGTGCGTCGGCGGCGATCGCGCTCGGTCTGTGACCCGAATCGACCGGCCCGCGCTGCCGGGACACGAGGTCACCCCGGTGACGCACGAGACGGTCCGGCCGGTGCCGGAGGCGGTGCGGCGGCCGGGCTGACCCCGGTCAGCCGGTGGTGAGCACCATCCGGAAGCGGGCCTTTCCGGCGAGCATCTTCTGGTAGGCGGCGTCCGCGTCGTCCAGCGGGACGGTCTCGGTCATCGGGCGGATGCCGTGCAGGGCGCTGAAGGACATCGTGTCCTCGACGTCCTGCGAGGTGCCGGACGGGTGCCCGCGCACGACCCGGCCGGCCATGAGCAGCTGGGCCGGGTTGATGCCGAGCGGTGCGGTGTCCGCGCCGATGACCACGAGTTCGCCGCGGGGGGCGAGGCCGTCCACGGTGGCGGTGATGGCGTCGGAGTTCCCGGCGGTGGCCAGGACGGCCTTGGCGCCGCCCAGGGACTGCAGCGCCTCGGCGACCGGGGTGCCGGAGGTGCTGTCGATGTAGTGGTGGGCGCCGAGCCGCTTGGCGAAGTCGGCCTTCTCCGCGCCCCGGGCGATGCCCACGGTCTCGAAGCCCATCGCCACCGCGTACTGCACCCCGAGGTGCCCCAGGCCGCCGAGGCCGAGCACCGCGACCAGGTCGCCCGGCCGGGCGGAGCTGCGCCGCAGCCCGTTGTACGTGGTCACCCCGGCGCAGGCCATCGGCCCGGCATCACCGGCCGCCACCGCGTCGGGGACACGGGCCAGGGCGTCGGCGGGTGCGATCACCTTCTCGCCGAAGCCCCCGTCGTAGGCCCAGCCCGGCACCTTCAGGTTCTGGCACACGATGAAGTCGCCCTCACGGCAGGGCGTGCAGTGCCCGCAGCTGCCGCCGAACCAGCCGACGGCCACCCGGTCGCCGGCCTGCCACCCGCGCTCCCGCACACCCTCGCCCAGCTCCTCGATGCGCCCGGCGATCTCGTGCCCGGGCACCTCCGGGAACGTCACGCCCGGCAGTGCGGCGCTGACGAAGAGCGCGTCGCTGTGGCAGATGCCGCACGCCTCCACGGCGATCCTGACCTGGCCGGGTCCCGGCTGCGGCACCTCGCGCTCGACCAGCTCGAAGGTGCCGTTCGGGGCGGTCACCTGTGCGACTCGATAGCTACTCATGGGTGTCTCCCGGGTGCGGGTAGGACGGCTTCCCTCCCAGCAGACCAGCTCCGGGCCCATCACGCGCGCCGAACCCGGGCCCCTGATCCCTCCCCGGCCCGGGCCCGGCGCGTGTCGGCCGAACCCGGGACCGGCACGTGTCGGCCGAACCCGGGACCGGCGCGTGTCAGCCGGCCCCGGGACGCCGGTCCTCGGGCCGGAGCATCGCCAGCAGGAGCCGCACCAGTTCGTCCACCACCTCGTCCAGCGTGGCGTCCACCCAGCCCGCGCTCCAGTCGTGCAACAGGCCGTTGACGCTGCCGATGAAGGCCGCCGCCGGGAGCCGGTAGTCACGGGGGGCCGCCTCCCCGCGGAGCACCGCCGCGTCCGCCTCGGCGCGGATGAGGTCGATCCAGCGGGCCCGGCGGGCGAGCCGCTGCTCCTCCAGGCGGGCGCTGACGCCGATGATCTCCACGAAGGCGATCCGGATGCGGCACGGGTCGAGGGTGATGTCGCGTGCGTAGGCGTGGAAGAGCACGGCGACCCGTTCGGCCGGCGGCAGCCCCCGCGCCGAGGCGAGCGCGTCCAGCACCGCCCGCTCGGCCCGGTCGTTGACCTGGAGGTGGAGGGCGGCGAGCACGTCCTCCAGGGTGCGGAACTCTTCGTAGAACTGCCGGGTGGACAGGCCCGCGGCCTGGCTGAGGGCGGCGACGGTCGTGCCCCGGTAGCCCGGTCCGTCGCCGAACAGCCGCAGCGCGGCGTCCAGGAAGCGGCGGCGCCGCTCGGCCTGGCGTTCCTGCGCGGACCGGCCGCCGTAGCGGCCCGTCGGCGCCCTGAGCCTCCCCGCCACGCGTCCCCCTCCGTCGTACCACCGGACCTCAATCTTGTCGTGCACACATCTTGTCGAGAAGCCCGGCCACTCCTTACTTTTCAGTAAGTACACAGTGAATGCGCGCGTGTTCAGATTCCCCCCGCAGACTTCCTTGAGGAAAGAGAGCAGTCATGCCTGCCTTCAGAACCAGGCACCTGTGCTCCGTGGCCGCCGCCCTCGTCCTGACCGCCGCCGCACCGGCGACCGCGGCCTCCGCCGCCCCGGCCGCGCCCGACGGCCTGCGCGAGGTGCTGTTCGTCGGCGACAACTGGGACGGCACCGCCGATGTCGTCGCGTCCTCCGGTGACTTCGCGAAGGTCGGCCGCATCGATGTCGTCCCCGACAAGCAGCAGCGGCTGGCGGAGATCAACGCCGATCCGGTCAAGTGGATCTACTACACGTCCATCCGCAACGAGGTCGGCGAGGGACACGACCAGTACGTGGACGACATGTACTCCACGCCGGACGGAAAGTCCGTGGTCGTCTCGCGCCCGAGCTTCGCCGACGTGGTCTCCATCGACCTCGCGACCGGCAAGATCAACTGGCGTTTCCCCGTGGCCGGTTACCGCGCCGACCACATGGCCGTCTCCCCCGACGGCACGCGCGTGGCCGTCTCGGCCTCCACCGCGAACAAGGTGCAGGTCCTCGACATCGGCACGGGGAAGGAGCTCGGCGAGTTCGGCACCGGCGACAAGCCGCACGAGAACTTCTTCACCGACGGCGGGAAGTACATCTGGAACATGTCGATCGGCGAGGTGACCACCTCCCTCGACGCTCCGGGGTGGGACTGGACCAAGGGCGACCGCCACCTCACGATCGTCGACGCGACCACGTTCAAACAGGTCAGGACCATCGACATGCGGCAGCGGCTGGACGCGGCCGGGCTGAAGGACTTCTCCGACGCGGTCCGGCCCGCGGCCTTCACGCCCGACTGGTCCAAGCTGTACTTCCAGGTGTCGTTCTTCAACGGATTCCTCGAGTACGACGTGGCCACGGACCGGATCACCCGGGTGAAGACGCTGCCGGAGAACCCGGCGACGAACCCGGACCGCACCACCTGGCTGCTGGACTCCCGCCATCACGGCATCTCCATGAACCCCGAGGGCACCAAGCTGTGCGTGGCCGGGACGATGGACGGCTACGCGACCGTCGTGGACCGGGCCTCCTTCGACGTGGGCCCGCTCGTCCCGGCGTCGACGCCGTACTGGGCGACCGTCAGCGGCGACGGCAAGGACTGCGTCATCTCCGAGGCCGGCGCCGACCGGATCACGGCCATCGACTTCGCCACCGGGCAGAAGGTGCTGTCGGTGCCGGTCGGCGACCATCCGCAGCGCGTCCGGCTCGGGCATGTGCCGGCCGGCTGGACGGGTCCGAGCGGGGGCTGAGCGCCGAGTCGGACGCGGGGGGTCGAGCGGGGGCTTGAGCCCGTACGGCTTCCGGGACGCCCCACTCGCCCGGAGGCCGTACGGCCGCGCGTTTCAGAAGTGCGCCGCCGCCCAGGCGGCCAGCTCGGAGCGCGCCGCGTTCAGCAGGTCCGCCGGGGGCGCCGTCGCGCCGTCGGTCACCAGCGCGTAGTGCAGGACGCCGGAGTCGGTGTCGCCGAGCAGCAGCCGACGGCTGCCCGTGCCGCCCGGCTCCGGGGCCACCGCGACCGGGGTGGCGGCGGTGTACGGGGGCGGGGCGTACACGGTGCCCAGGTCGGAGACGACCGTGGTGGACCCGGTGGGGAAGGATGCCGGCAGGTGCAGTTCGGTGGGCGCGGTGCCGCTGCCGGAGCGCCACACCAGCAGTCCGTACCGACCGGCGCCGACCAGCCGGGCCACGCTCGGCAGGGAGCCGGGAACCGGGTTCCAGGTGAGGGTGTCGGAGCCGTCGCGCGAGCGGTCCTCGTAGGTGAAGGCGAGGGCCGTGCCGGCCGTGGCGCTCGGGTAGAGGCGGTCCAGCAGGCGGGCGTCCTGGCGCAGGGTCACGTGCCCGGAGTCGTCCAGCCGCACGGCGGAGAGGTCCTCGTCGTTCCAGGCGTCGCCCGAGGTGCGCACCTTGCCGGGGTTGCCGTTCATCGGCTCGTGGTGCCGGCCGTTGTAGAGGTCCCACTGCCACTGGGTGCCGGACAGCACCGGCCCGGAGGCGGCGGGGTCCGACCACCAGCGGGCGCCGGGCAGACGGGAGTCGAGGGCCTGGTACATGGCCTTCAGGACGGTCGGCGCCTTGTCGGACACGGTGCCGGACAGGGGGTGCCCGAACTCGCTGACCACGGCCGCGGTGCCGGCCGCCGCGGCGCGGTCCCGTACGGCGCCGAAGTCGGTGGCGTACCGGCCGTCGGCCGCCTTGCCCCACATCAGGATGCCGGAGATGGCCTTCTGGTCGTAGAAGTGGGTGTTGAGGACGTAGCGCGGGCCCAGCGTGCCCGCGTCGAGCAGGCCGCCCTCCTGCTTCTGGGTGGAGATGTTCGCGTTCCAGAAGAGGTTGGGCTCCACGAAGGCGGGCTTGTCCTGCCAGCCGGCCGCGTCCATGCGTGCGCGGAACTTCACGTAGAACGGCCAGAGCAGGTCGCGTTCCCAGGTGCGGGAGTTCTGCCCCGAGTCGTAGTCGCCCGCGTACGGCTCGTTGTACGGGTCGAAACCGGCGATGCCCGCGAACTCCGGTGCGGACAGATGCTCTCGCAGGTAGGCCATGGTCGCCTGGGCGGTGGCGAGGAAGGCGTCCTGAAGGCCGTGCTCGTCGTGCCAGAAGTCGTACTGCGCCTGCCGCACGGCGGCGTTCTGGGTGATGTTCTGGCCCCAGAAGAAGCAGATGCCACAGGACTCGGCGGGGTAACTCCCGGCGTCGACGGCCCACTCGGGGGCGCCGTCGCCGGTGTACCAGCTGCCCGTGGTGAACAGGTGGCGGGAGTACAGGTCCTGGTGGAAGTCGGGGTAGACGCGGATGCCCGCGTCGAGGAAGACCCGCAGCTGTGCGGTGACGGCGGCCAGGTAGGCGGTGTCGGCCCGGCCGCGCACCGGTTCGACGTGTGCCCAGGAGAGCAGGAAGCGGACCGCGTTGCCGCCGCCGAGGGCGCGCAGGGCGGTCGCGGCCTTCTCGGCGTCGGCCACGGAGGCGAAGGGCAGGCCGCCGTTCTCCTCCAGTTTGGTCTCGCCGGAGACGTTGTAGCCGCGCAGCACGATCTCGCGGCCCTGGCCGTCGGTGAGCCGACCGCCCCGCACGGTCAGCGGGGCGCCGTCGAACCACAGGGAGTCGGCAGGGGAAGCGGTGGGGACGGGGGCGGCGGTGGTGGCGGCCGTGGCGGTGAAGGGCGTGGCGGTGACGGGAGGTCCGCCCGTCACCGCCAGACATCCGCACAGGAGGGCCAGGACAGCCGGCAGACGCACCCGCATAGTCGTCATGTCCACCACAGTCCGGCGGCGCCCCGGCGGCGTCAATACCTTCTGACCCATGAGTAAGTTGACTGTCGGTCAGTTCACGTGGTGCGCTCCCCCACCCGGCGCATCACGTTCAGCAGGTACTCCTTCCTGTTCAGCGGGTTGTGGTCGGTGCGCCGCCGGGCCGGGACCGGGCCGCGGGTGACCGGCGCGTAGTGGTCGAAGGCCGTCTCCAGTTCGCCCTCGCCCCGGGTCAGCCCCGGCAGCCGCTGCTCCAGCTCGTGGACGCGGGCGGCGGGAACCGTGCCCTCCAGCGTGCCGTGGGTGTCGCGGGTGCCCGTGGTCTCCGGGACGGCGCCCAGCCGGGCCAGCACCGGCAGCAGCGCGCCGAGTGTGTCCGCGGGCGCCTGGAGCCGGAAGCGGTGCATCGGCTCGTGCACCAGGGTGCCGGCGCCGCGCAGCGCCTCGACGAGGACGAGCGGGGTCAGACCGCGGAAGTCGTAGCCGGTGCTGGACATGCTCTTGTCGAAGCCCTGGTGGGCATGGCTCTGCCGGGGCGAGTAGCCGGAGTGCGTCATGGTGACCGTGCAGTCGGTGACCTGCCAGCCGTGCAATCCCTGGGCCAGCGTGTCGTGGACGGTGTCCTCGACGGCCTTGAAGAAGGCGTACGGCATGGAGCCCAGCTCCACCTCCAGCCGGAACGCCACGCCGGATCCGGGCGGTGCGGGGTCGACGCGCAGGCCGACCGTGGCGAGGAAGGGGTTCGGGTCCTTCTTGTTGAACTCCACGGCGTGACCGGTGCCGAACGGCCGCTCGATGCACAGGGTCGTCGTCTCGCGGAAGGTGACGGCGAGGCCGTACTCGTCGGCCAGGGTCGCCTGGACGACCTCCTTCTGCACCTCGCCGTAGAGGGAGACGGAGGTCTCGCCGCGCGCTTCGTCGTGGCGGACGCCGATGAGCGGGTCCTGTTCGGCGAGCTGGGTGAGCGCGAGGTGCAGGGACCGCCGGTCGGTGCCGGGACCGGGGACGACGACGGTCTCCAGGGTGGGCGGCGCGAAGTGGTGCTCGTACGCCCGCCCGGGCAGACCGAGCGCGTCGCCGATGCGGATGTCACCGAGCCCCCACACCTTGACGATCAGCCCGGCGCCGGCACGCTCCCGGCGCACGTCCGCGCCCCGCTCGAACACACTGAGCGCGGTGACCCGCGCCTCGGGCCGGGCCCGGGATCCACGCCCGCGGTCCGGCCGGCGGTCACGGCCGGGATCCGCCGGCCGGCGGTCACGGCCGGAACCCTGCGGCCTCGGGTCGCGGACCCGGCCCTCCGGCCGGCTGTGGGCGCCCCGGTCGCCCGCGGGACCGCGGGCCGCCCAGCCGCCCGCACGACCATCGGCCGCCCAGCCACCCTGCGCACCGACCTCCGCCCGGCCCTCCGTGCGACCGTCGGCCGCCCAGTCGCCCTCCGCACCCCCCTGCCCGCCGCCCTCCGCGCCACCCTCGGCGCCACCCTCCGCCCGGCCGTCCCCGAACGGGATCCGGTCCCGGACCCTCAGCGTGCCGGTGAAGACGCGGGCGTAGGCCACCTTCTCGCCCGCCGGGCCCCGTTCGACCTTGAAGACCGTGGCCGACAGGGGGCCGTCCGGGTCGCCCGTGGCGGGGGGCAGGAGGTGTTCGAGGCCGGCGACCAGCTCGGGTACGCCTGCGCCGGTCATGGCGGAGCCGAAGTACACCGGATGGACCAGGGCCCGCCGGGTCTGGGCGGCGAGGGCCGCGTGCAGCCGGTCCGTGCCGACGCCGCCGTCCAGGTAGGCGGCGAGGAGGGCGTCGTCGTGGTCGGCGAGCGCGTCCAGCGCGGCCGGGCCGAGGCCGGGCACGAAGCGGGCGGCGCGGGTGCCGGGCGCGACGGCCGTGCCCATCGGGACCAGCGGTACCGCCAGCCTGCGCGCCATCTGGTGGAGCACGGCCGTGTCCCGGGCGCCGCGCCGGTCGATCTTGTTGACGAAGACCAGGGTGGGGATGCGCAGCCGGCGCAGGGTCCGCATCAGGATCCGCGTCTGGGCCTGGACGCCCTCCACGGCCGAGACGACCAGCACGGCGCCGTCGAGCACGCCGAGCACCCGCTCCACCTCGGCGATGAAGTCGGGGTGGCCGGGGGTGTCGATGAGGTTGACGGTGACGCCGTCGAGCGGGAACGAGACCACGGCCGACTTGATGGTGATGCCGCGCTGCCGCTCCAGCGCGAGGGTGTCGGTGGTGGTGCTGCCGGCGTCGACGCTGCCGATCTCGTCGATGACTCCGGCCGTGTGCAGCAGCCGTTCCGTCAGGCTGGTCTTACCGGCGTCGACATGCGCGAGAATTCCGAGATTGAGCAGATGCACTGAGCGTGATGTCCTTCGGCATGGGGTGGGTTCCTTCCTGGGTGGACATGCACGCAGCGCGCATCTGAGGGCCTCTTCTGTGTGACGTCGGGTCCCGAGCAGTGCAGCAGGGCCGCTCCCCCGGCGGCAATGGATTAATGCTCAACGGATCCGGGGCCGCAGCGCTCGCCGCCTCCCGGGGGCGGTCATAGAGTGACCTACATCACGCCGGACCGGCTGATCTCCTCACTCCTGCCCGCACGGTCTGGAGGGCGCATGACCCACATCACGGTGAACGTGGACGGCACGACGTACGAGGACGACGTGGAACCCCGTCTCCTCCTGGCCCACTACCTGCGCGACCGTCTCGGCCTGACCGGCACCCCGATCGGCTGCGACACCTCGAACTGCGGGGCGTGCACGGTCGACCTGGACGGGGCGACCGTCAAGAGCTGCTCGGTGCTGGCCGTGCAGGCGGACGGCGGCGAGGTGACGACGATCCAGGGGCTGGCGCGGGACGGCGAGTGGACGGCGCTGCAGCGCGCCTTCCACGAGCGGCACGGACTGCAGTGCGGCTACTGCACCCCCGGAATGATCATGGCGGCCCGGGATCTCCTGCGTGAGAACCCGCACCCTTCCTCCGAGGAGGTCCGGCAGGCCCTGGAGGGCAACCTCTGCCGGTGCACCGGCTATCAGAACATCGTCCGCGCGGTGCTCGCCGCCGCCGAAGGGGACGTGGGCGCCGGGCAGCAGGTCACCGAGGAGGCCACGGCATGACCGATCAGGCAGTGGAACACGAGGTCGGCCGCTCCCGGCTGCGCAAGGAGGACGCCCGGCTGATCACCGGCCAGACCAACTGGACCGACAACATCCAGGTGGCCGGACTGCTGCACTTGGCCGTCCTGCGCAGCCCGATGGCGCACGCGCGGATCACCCGTATCGACGTCTCCCCCGCCCGCGAACGCCCCGGTGTCGTCGCCGCGTTCAGCGGCGCCGACCTCGCCGACGGGCTGGGCTCACTGCCCTGCGCCTGGCCCGTGACCGAGGACATCGTGCTCCCCGACCACCCGCCGATCGCCGTGGACGAGGTGCGCCACGCCGGGGACCCGGTGGCCGTCGTGGTGGCCCGGGACCGGTACGCGGCGGCCGACGCCCTGGAGGCCGTCGAGGTCGACTACGACCCGCTGCCCCCGGTCCTCGACCTGGAGGCCGCGCTCGCCGACGACGCCCCGCTGGTCCACTCCGACAAGGGCACCAACCGCTGCTACACCTGGCCGCTCGCCACCGGCGAGAGCTTCGAGAGCGTACGGGAACGCGCCGAGGTGGTGCTCAAGCGCCGCTACCACCAGCAACGGCTGATCCCCAACGCCATGGAACCGCGTGCGGTGGTCGTCACCCCGATCGCCGCCTCCGGCGAGTACAC
Organism: Streptomyces sp. NPDC051133; assembly: GCF_040682635.1. NCBI lineage: Bacteria > Bacillati > Actinomycetota > Actinomycetes > Kitasatosporales > Streptomycetaceae > Streptomyces > Streptomyces sp. NPDC051133. The sequence continues at coordinate 186,469 of NZ_JBFBBK010000011.1, read as the reverse complement.
GGTGTACTCGGCGACCCAGATCCCGCACATCCTGCGGATCATGCTGGCCACCGTCACCGGCGTCCCCGAGCACAAGCTGCGGGTGATCGCCCCGGACGTGGGCGGCGGCTTCGGCTCCAAGCTCCAGGTGTACGGCGAGGAGGCCCTCGCCCTCGCGGTGGCCCGCCGACTCGGCCGCCCGGTGAAGTGGACCGAGTCCCGCTCCGAGGGCTACCTCGCCACCCACCACGGCCGCGGCATGATCCAGGACGTCGAGGTCGCCGCCACCCGCGAGGGCAGGCTGCTCGGGCTGAAGGTGGACCTGCTCGCCGACATGGGCGCGTACCTGATGCTCGTCACCCCGGGCATCCCGATCCTCGGCGCCTTCATGTACCCGGCGATCTACAAGATGGACGCCTACCGGTTCACCTGCACCGGCGTCTTCACCACCCGCACGCCCACCGACGCCTACCGCGGCGCCGGGCGCCCCGAGGCGACGTTCGCCATCGAGCGGACCATGGACGAACTCGCCCACGAACTCGGCCTGGACCCGATCGAGGTGCGGCGCCGGAACTGGATCCGGCACGAGGAGTTCCCGTACACCACGATCGCCGGGCTCACCTACGACAGCGGCAACTACGAGGCGGCCACCGAGAAGGCGCTCGCCCTGTTCCGCTACGACGAGCTGCGGACCGAACAGCGCGAGCGCAACGAACGCGGCGACACCGTGCGCCTGGGCATCGGCGTGTCGACCTTCACGGAGATGTGCGGGCTCGCGCCGAGCCGGGTGCTGCGCGACCTGCGGTACGGGGCCGGCGGCTGGGAGGCGGCGAGCATCCGCATGCTGCCCACCGGCAAGGTCGAGGTGGTCACCGGCACCAGCCCGCACGGGCAGAGCCACGAGACCTGCTGGAGCCAGATCGCCGCCGACGTGCTCGGCGTGCCCTTCGAGGACATCGAGGTGGTGCACGGCGACACCAAGGCGTCCCCGCAGGGCATGGACACCTACGGCTCCCGGTCGCTGGCCGTCGGCGGCGAGGCCGTCCACCGGGCGGCGGTGCAGGTGGTGGAGAAGGCCCGGAGGGTCGCCGCGCACCTGCTGGAGGCGAGCGAGCAGGACCTGGAGTTCAGCGACGGCGTCTTCTCCGTCAAGGGCTCCCCGGAGGCCCGCAAGAGCATCCAGGAGATCGCCTTCGAGACGTTCACCAGCCACGACCTGCCCGACGGCGTCGAACCGTCCATCAACGCCGAGACGGTGCTCGACCCGGAGAACTTCTCCTACCCGCACGGCACCCACCTGTGCGCGGTCGAGGTCGACACGGAGACGGGGAAGACGACGATCCGCCGTTACGTCTGCGTGGACGACGTCGGCACGGTCGTCAACCCGATGATCGTCGAGGGCCAGGTGCACGGCGGGCTCGCCCAGGGCATCGCCCAGGCGCTGTTCGAGGAGGCCGTCTACGACGACGAGGGCAACCTGGTTTCCGGCACCATGGCCGACTACCTGGTGCCGTCGGCGGCGGACCTGCCGGACTTCGTCACCGACCGCACGGAGACCCCGGCCGTCGACAACGCCATGGGCGTCAAGGGCGTCGGCGAGGCGGGGACGATCGCCTCGACGCCGGCCGTCGTGAACGCCGTGGTGGACGCGCTGCGCCCGCTGGGGGTGGAGGACGTGCGGATGCCGTGTTCGCCGCACCGGGTGTGGCAGGCGATCCGGGCGGCACGCACCGGCGCCGGCGAGGAGGTCGGCGGGACGGGTCCCGCCCAGTCCGGGCAGTCGGGGCAGGCGGCGCAGTCCGGCGATGTCGGTCAGTACGGCGAGCCCGGTCAGCCGGCTCAGCCGGGGACGGAGACTTCGGCATGATTCCCCCCGCATTCGACTACGCCCGTCCGTCCAGCGTGGACGAGGCGGTACGCGCGCTCGCCGACGCCGGCGAGGAGGGCAAGGTGCTGGCGGGCGGGCAGAGCCTGCTGCCGCTGCTGCGGCTGCGGCTGGCCTTCCCCGAACTCGTCGTCGACGTCGGCCGGGTCCCGGAGCTGCGCGGGGTCCGCGAGGACGGCGACACGCTCGTCGTCGGCGCGATGACCACGCACCACGAGGTGGTGCACGACCCGCTGGTGCGCCGGTACGCGGGTCTGCTGGCCGAGGCGACGGCCACGGTGGCCGATCCGGCCGTACGGCACCGGGGCACCCTCGGCGGTTCCCTCGCGCACGCCGACCCCGCCGGTGACCTGCCCGCCGTCGCGCTGGCGCTGGACGCCGAACTGGTCGTGGCCGGTCCCGGCGGACGGCGTACGGTCCCGGCGCGCGAGTTCTTCCTCGACTACCTGCAGTCGGCGCTGGCACCCGACGAGCTGCTGGTGGAGGTCCGGGTCCCGAAGCGGGACGGCTGGGGCTTCCACTACGAGAAGTTCCATCCGGTCGCCCAGTCCTGGGCCATCGTCGGTGTCGCGGCGCTGGTGCGGCGCGACGACGGGCGGATCGCCGAGGCGCGCGTCGGCCTGACCAACATGGGCGCCACCCCGCTGCGGGCCACGGCGGCCGAGGAGGCGCTGGCCGGCGCGGACGGCGCGGACGCCGTCGCCCGGGCCGCCGAGGCGGCGGCCGAGGGCGCCCGGCCCTCGCAGGACCTGTCGGCGTCGCCCGAGTACCGGCAGCACCTCGCGCGCGTGCTGACCCGGCGGGCGGTGCTGGCCGCCACGGGATGGGGGTGAGCGCCGATCACCCGGATGGACGGCCCGGACCAGGTGCGGGCCCGCCTGGAGGAGACGGGGTATCTCGTCGACGAGGGGCTGGCCGTCACCTGCTTCCTGGCGCTGCGACTGCACCGGCCGCTGTTCTGCGAGGGCGACGCGGGCGTCGGCAAGACCGCGCTCGCCGGCGCCCTCGCCGAGGCGCTCGGCGCGCCGCTGATCCGGCTGCAGTGCCACGAGGGCATCGACGCCTCCCAGGCCCTGTACGACTGGGACTTCCCGCGCCAGTTGCTGCACCTGCGGGCCGCGGAGGCGGCCGGGGTGAAGGACGCCGACCGGCTGGAGAGCGAGCTGTACGACCGGCGGTTCCTCGTCGCCCGGCCGCTGCTGCGTGCCCTGCAGACGCAGCCGTCGGTGCTGCTGGTCGACGAGATCGACCGGGCCGACGACGAGTTCGAGGCGTTCCTGCTGGAGCTGCTCTCCGAGTACGCGGTGACCATTCCGGAGCTGGGCACGCTGCGCGCGGAGGAGCCGCCGGTGGTCGTGCTGACCTCCAACCGGACCCGGGAGGTGCACGACGCGCTGAAGCGGCGGTGTCTGTACCACTGGTTCGACCACCCGTCGTTCGGCCGCGAACTGGCCATCGTCCGGCGCCGGCTCCCCCGGGTGTCGGCACGGCTGGCCGAGCAGGTCACCGCGCTGGTGCAGGCGCTGCGCGGCGCCGACCTGCTCAAGCCGCCGGGTGTGGCCGAGACGATCGACTGGGCCGAGGCCCTGGACGCGCTGGGGGCCGGCGAGGTGGACGCGGAACTGGCCGTGACGACGCTGGGATCGGTGCTGAAGTACCGGGAGGACGTGGACCGGGCCCGGGGGCTCGACCTCACGGCGGTCCTGGCGGCCCGGGGAGCGTGACACCGATGCCCGCCCCCGCGCCCACCCCGGGCATCCCGCCGACACCGGACTCCGTAACGCCCCCTCGCGGCATCTCGCCGGCCCCGGACCTCGCAACGCCCGCACCGGGCATCCCGCCGGCACCGGACCCCGCTCCGCCCGTACCGGAGGTCCCGACGGCACCGGCCCCCACGGCGCCCACCCCGCGCCGCGTCCCTCCCGCGCCGGACAGCGCACCACCCTCCCTGGGGGTCCCGCCGGCCCCGGACCTCTCGCCGCCCGCACCGGATGTCCCACCGGCACCGGCCCCCACGGCGCCCGCACCGGACACCCCGCCCGCATCGGACCCCGCGGCGCCCACCCCGCGCCGCGTCCCTCCCCTGCCGGACACCGCACCCCGCGCCCTGGGGGTCCCGCCGGCGCCGGACCCCGCTCCGCCCGTACCGGAGGTCCCACCGGCACCGGCCCCCACGGCGCCCGCACTGGGCACCCCGCCCGCATCGGACCCCGCGGCGCCCACCCCGCGCCGCGTCCCTCCCGCGCCGGACACCGCACCACCCTCCCTGGGGGTCCCGCCGGCCCCGGAAGACACGCCGTCGGCCTCTGACATCTCGCCCGCCCCAGCCGGCCCGCCCGCCTCGGGCCCCACACCACCCTCCCCCCGCCGCGTCCCTTCCGCATCGGACACCGGGCCTCCGGCCTCGGGCATCCCGCCCTGCCCGGACCCGGCGCCACCCACTCCGGGGCAGGGGCCACCCACCCCGGGCCAGGGCCCGCCCGCTCCGGGTCCCGTGCCGGCCGGCCCCGGGCGTGGGCCGCTCGGGGCGGACGCCGTGCTGCTCGGGTTCGTGCGGGCCCTGCGGGCGGCGGGGGTCGAGGCCAGTACCGAGCGGCTGTACGCGTTCCTGCGCGCCGTGGACGTGCTGCGGCCGGGGATGCGGACCGACGTGTACTGGGCGGGGCGGGCGACGCTGTGCGGCGGTCACGACGACCTGGAGCGGTACGAGCGCGTGTTCGCCGCCTACTTCGAGGCACCCGGCGG
>NZ_JBFBBK010000011.1:0-181850 GCF_040682635.1 Streptomyces sp. NPDC051133 | reverse complement strand
GCCCGCCCCACACCCCCCCCGCCCGCCGTACGAGCCCGTCTAAGCCCCAAACACAGACCCACCCGGAGGCCCCGCACCCCTCGCCGATGGCGCCGCTCCCCCGCCCCGGCTGCGGCTCACCGCCCGGGAGGGTTCCGCCGCCCCCCGCACGCCCGGTGAGCCCGCGCCCGCGGGGCCGCCCACCGCCGCCCTCGCCAGCTCCGCCGAGGTGCTGCGCCACCGTGACGTCGCCGGGCTCGACGCCGCCGAACGCGCCCAGTTGCGGCGCCTGCTCGCCGCCTTCGCGCTGCACGGGCAGACCCGGAGGTCCGCTCGGCGGCGGCCCGCCCGGCGCGGCGAGGTCGATCCGCGGCGCACGGTACGGGAGTTGCTGCGGCGTGGCGGGGAACCGGCCCGGCTGCGGCGGCACGCGCGCGTGGAGCAGCCGCGCCGGGTCGTGCTGCTCGTCGACGTCAGCGGTTCCATGGCGCCGTACGCCGACGCCCTGCTGCGGTTCGCGCACGCGGCGGTGCGCGGCGGCCGCACCGAGGTGTTCACCATCGGCACCCGGCTGACCCGGGCGACCCGCGAACTGTCGCACCGGGACCCGGACCTGGCCATGGCGGCCCTCGCGGCGGCCGTGCCGGACTGGCGGGGCGGCACGCGGCTGGGCGAGCTGCTGCGTGAGTTCCTGAACCGCTGGGGGCAGCGCGGGATGGCGCGCGGGGCGGTCGTCGTCCTGCTCTCGGACGGCTGGGAACGCGGTGATCCGGAGCTGCTCGGCGCGCAGATGCGCCGTCTGCACTCCCTCGCCCATCAGGTGATCTGGGCCAACCCGCGCAAGGCCCGACCCGGTTACGCCCCGCTGGCGGCCGGGATGGCCGCGGCCCTGCCGAGCGTGGACGCCTTCGTCGAGGGGCACAGCCTCGCGGCACTGGAGCGGCTGGCGGCGGTGGTGCGCGGGGCCGCGGGCGGTGAGACCGTCGTGAAAGGAGCGCAAGGTGCGTGAGATCCTCCCGGAGCTGGAGCGCTGGTACGCGGCCCGGGTCCCGTTCGGGCTGGCCACGGTGGTCTCGGTGAGCCGCAGCGCGCCGCGCGGGCCCGGCGCCTCGATGGCCGTGGGGCCGGACGACGAGGTCCTGGGGAGCGTGTCGGGGGGCTGTGTCGAGGGGGCGGTGTTCGAGCTCGCGCAGGAGGTGGTGGAGAGCGGCGAGGCGCGTCTGGCGACCTTCGGGTACAGCGACGAGGACGCGTTCGCGGTCGGGCTCACCTGCGGCGGCGAGGTCACCCTGCTGGTGCGGCCCGTCACGCCCGTCTCGGACCCGGCGTTCGGCGCGGTCGCCGCGTCCGTCGCCGAGGGCCGGCCGGTGACGGTGGCGACCGTCGTCGACGGGCCCGCCCGGCGCGGGGCCTGCCTCGCGGTCTGGCCGGACACGGTGGTCGGCTCGCTCGGCACGAGCGGGCTCGACGTCGCCGTCACCGCCGACGCTCGCGGTGAACTCGCCCTGGGCGCCACGGTGCTGCGGCACTACGGGCGGCACGGGGAGCGCCGCGAGGACGACGTCACGGTGTTCGTGCAGTCCTTCGCGCCGCCGCCGCGCATGCTGGTGTTCGGCGCGATCGACTACGCGGCGGCGGTGGCCCGCATCGGCGACTTCCTCGGCTACCGGATCACCGTGTGCGACGCCCGGCCGGTCTTCGCCACGCCCAAGCGTTTCCCGCCGGGCGTGGAGGTCGTCGTGGACTGGCCGCACCGCTACCTCCAGGGCACGCACACCGACGAGCGCACGGTGATCTGTGTCCTCACCCACGACCCCAAGTTCGACGTACCGCTGCTGGAGGAGGCGCTGCGCCGGCCCGCCGCCTACATCGGGGCGATGGGCAGCCGCCGTACCCACGACGAACGGCGCGAACGGCTGACCGAGGCGGGCCTGACCGACCCGGAACTGTCCCGGCTGCGCTCGCCCCTCGGGCTCGACCTGGGGGCCCGTACGCCCGAGGAGGTCGCGGTGTCCGTCGCCGCCGAGATCGTCGCCCTGCGCTGGGGCGGCAGCGGTGCGCCGCTCACCGCGACCGCCGGGGCCATCCATCCGCACGCGGCCGTGTGAGCGCGAGGAGGAAGACATGGAGCTGCAGCACGAGTTCACCGTCCCCGTCCCGGTCGACGACGCCTGGCACGCGCTCCTCGACATCGAACGGGTCGCGCCGTGCCTGCCGGGCGCGGCGGTGGAGGAGTACGACGGCAAGACCGTGACCGGGTCGGTGAAGGTCAAGGTCGGCCCGGTCACCGTGACGTACCGGGGGACCGCGGTCTTCGAGGAGCAGGACGCGTCGGCGCACCGCATGGTGCTGGTGGCCAGCGGCCGGGAGACCCGCGGGCAGGGCACGGCCCGGGCGACGGTCACGGGCACGCTCAGCGAGCGCGACGGCGGGACGGCGGTGTCGGTGCGGACCGACCTGACGGTCACCGGGCGACCGGCGCAGTTCGGGCGCGGGGTGCTGGCGGAGGTGGGCGACCGGCTGGTGGGGCAGTTCGCGGACTGCCTGGCCGGACGGCTGACCGAGCGGGCCCCGGCCGCGGAGGAGGAGCCCGGGCGGGCCGACGCCACCGGCTCGGCGGCGCCCTCGGCCCGTGAGGAGCCGGAGCCGCTCGACCTGCTGCGCACGGCGGGGTTGCCGGTGGCGAAGCGGGCCGCGGTGGCGGCGGCGGTGGTCGCCGTGCTGGCGGGGGTGGCCGTGTGCTGGCGGCGCAAGCGGCGGACCTGTTCACGCCGGTGACGGCGGTGCCCGGGCGCGCGGGGCCGTTGCGATCCGCGGGGCCGTTGCGATCCGCGGACCCGTCGCGGGGGCGCGAGCGAGCACTCGGCCGGCGCGTGCCGTCCTCGGTCCGCTCGGGGGCCGCGGCCCCGGGGCCTACTCGGGGTCTCCGGCCACGCGCGCGTGCAGATGCTGGTCGTGCCAGCCGTCGGCGTGCAGCAGGGCGCTGCGCTGGGTGCCCTCCACCGTGTATCCGGCCTTCTCGGCAACCCGGCAGGAGGCGGGGTTGGCGGTGGAGTGGCACAGCATCAGCCGGTGCAGGCCCAGCTCGTCCAGGGCCCATCCGCTGATCCGCCGGGTCGCCTCGACGGCGAGCCCGGCGCCGCGCGCCTCGGGCAGCACCCAGTAGAGGACCTCGGCGGTGCCGCCCGCGAGGTCGACGTGGTTCAGCCCGGCGAGCCCGACGGCCGGGCCACTGTGCGGGGCGATGGCCCAGACCACCCCGGTCTCGGCCCGCCGGCGGGCGTGCAGGCGCTCGATCCGGGCGCGGGCCTCGGCACGGCTGCCGACCGAGAAGAGGTTCCAGAGGCTGATCGCCGGATCCATTCCCGCGGTGAGCAGGGCGTCGGCGTCCGCGTCGTCGAGGCGCCAGGGCCGCAGCTCCCGGCCGCCGGGCAGCGGCAGCACGGGCTGGACGCCCTCGGCGAGACGGCCTGCGGGGACGACGGCGGGTATACCGGAGCTGTTGATCACGAGGGATGATCGCACGGGCCGCTACCGCTGCGGCAGGCGGTGCAGGGTGACGTCGGTGAGCGCGCCGTCGGCGACGGTCGCGGTGAGGTAGGTGCAGTGGGGCTGGCGCCGCCGGTCGGTCGGTGAGCCGGGGTTGAGCAGCCGCAGCCCGGTCGCGGCGGTGGTGTCCCAGGGGATGTGGCTGTGCCCGAAGACCAGGACGTCGAGATCGGGGAAGCGGGCGGCGCAGCGGGCCTCGCGGCCCTGGGCGGGTCCGGTCTCGTGCACGGCGCCGAAGCGCAGGCCGCCCAGTTCGGCGTAGGCCACCTCGGGCAGCCGGGCGCGCAGCTCGGGGCCGTCGTTGTTGCCGTACACCCCGACGAGCCGGCGGCTGCGGCTCTCCAGCAGGTCCAGGGTGGCGGTGTCGACCCAGTCACCCGCGTGGAACACGACGTCCGCCCGCGGCAGTTCGGCGAGCAGCTGCTCCGGGAGCCGTTTGGCCCGCTTCGGCAGATGGGTGTCGGACATCAGCAGAAGGTGCACACCGCCAGCCTAGGCCGTCCAGGTGCGCCGGCCGGGCCGGCCGACACGCCAGGCCCTCGGTGTTCGGCGCGCCCAGCCGTCGAACCCGATCACGAATATGCCAACCTGGATCATTCCGCACCGAACCGCCCGATGGGCTGAATCCTCTGCTTCATCGCGCCGTCCCCTGATGGTTCAGCAGACAGGAGTGATTGCGATGCCCATGCCGGCCCACCCGCCGAAAAACCCGTCAAGCCCCTTTTCGTCCTTCAGCGGTCACCATGTCGGTATCCGCGTTCCCGAGTACGACGCGGCGAAGGCCTGGTACACGGAGAAGCTGGACTTCCGGGTGCTCCAGGAGTGGCCCTACGGAGAACTCAAGCTCGCGTACCTCTGCCCGCCCAACGATGACGACTTCCATGTGGAACTGCTGGCCGGGCCCGTACCCTTCCCGAACGAGGTCTTCGACGACCTCTCGGTCAGCCTGCAGCACGGCGGCTACCAGCACATGTGCCTCCATGTCGACGATGTCGACGAAGCGCGCGCGGAACTCGCGAGCCGCGATGTCGACCTCGTCGGTGAACCTTTCGAGATCGAGGACATCAGCCGGCGACTGGCCTTCATCCGTGACCCGTGGGGCAACATGATCGAACTGTCGCAGAAGCTGCCCGGCGCTGGTTCTTGACCGGCAAGATGTCCGCTTACGGTTTGTGGGTCACCCAGAGCAGTTCCGCAGGCCAGCGGTGCGCCCAGTCGGGCGGGTCGGTTTCGTTGTAGCCGTTGCGTGTTCCGAGTTGGGGCCGCGGCTCGATGAGGTCGTCGATGATGAGACCCGCGCCGCGCAGGACCCTGACCCAGTCGCCGTAGGTGAGCTGATAGCTGGTCGCGCCGTCGCCTTCGGCGATGGTGTCCAGCCCGAAGTAGTCCTGCTGCAGCGTCGTGGTCACACGGCCGGCGGCTTCGTCGTAGCACGCTTCGAACCATGGGCTGGCGACGTTGAACACCAGGCGACCGCCACCGGCCAACACGCGTGCGGCCTGCGGGACGGCCAGGTGCGGGGGCGCCCAGCTGAGCCCACCGAAATCGCAGAACACCAGGTCGAAGCTGCCGGCGGCGAAAGGGAGCCGTTCGGCGGCGCCTTGCACCAGCGGGTAGCGGGCCGCTCCCATCGCGCGGGCCGCTGCGGCGAGTTGCGCTTCGGACAGGTCGAGCCCCACCACGGTGGCGCCCTCGGCGGCGAGCGCCCTGGACCACTGGCCGGCGCCGCAGCCGAGCTCGAGGACGCGCTTGCCGGTGACGTCGCCCAGGGCGTGCAGGTGCGCGTCGGGGATGGAGTACATGCCCCACAGCCGGGGTGCGGCGCCGATGTGCGGATCGTGCTCCTGCTGGTAGGCGCTGCTGATCCGGTTCCAGAGCCGCCGGTTGGCGGGGATGCTGTCCACGTGCCGACTCCAGCACTGCCCGCCGGGGGCGGTCAACACGATTTGGGCACTGGCCGGCCTTCGCCTCGGTCCATGAGCCGCCGGACAGGCCCTAGGCGGCCCGGGAGGTGAGGCGGCGGATGCCCCGGACCGTGCCGAGCACGGCGGCGCTCACGCCGGCGGCCGTGGCGGCGGGGTGCCGGACCAGGGTCTCCTGCCAGGAGCGGGAGTGGGCGGTGTCGTCGAAGGCGCCGTGGGCGCCCTGGTCGTCGGCCGGCCCGGTGTCGACCGGTTCGAAGAGGTTGTCCAGGCCGGTGGGCGGGACGCTGTCGGTCTGCTGGGAGTCGAAGCCGGTGCGGGCCAGGTAGCGGTCGAGCAGGGCCGGGGCGAACCGGTTGGCCCAGACCGTGGCCAGGGTGGTGGCGCCGACGTAGTACTGCTTGCGGCCCGGGTGGTCGGCGGCGTACACCACGCCCCGGGCGGCGACCTCCGGCTGGTAGATCGGCGGGACCGGCATGGGGTGCTTCGACAGCCGGGAGCGGACCCACTGGAACTGGGGGGTGTTGACGGCGGGCATCTGGGCGACGGTGACGCGTACGCCGCTGCCGCGGTGCAGCAGTTCGGTGCGCAGGGAGGAGGTGAAGCCGTTGATGGCGTGCTTGGCGCCGCAGTACGCGGACTGCAGGGGGATCGACCGTTCGCCGAGCGCCGAGCCGACCTGCACGATGGTGCCGCGGTCGCGGGGCAGCATGCGCCGGAGCGCCGTGCGGGTGCCGTTGACGAAGCCGAGGTAGGTGACCTCGGTGACCCGCTTGAACTCCTCGGCGGTGATCTCCTCGAACGGCGCGAACATGGTGGAGAACGCGCAGTTGATCCATACGTCGATCGGGCCGAACTCCTTCTCGGCGGCGTCGGCGACGGCCTCCACCTGGGCGGCGTCGGCCACGTCGGCCGTCTGCACGAGGGGGCGTCCGCCGAGCGCCGCGACCTCGTCGGCCGCCGCCGCCAGGCCGCCTTCGCCGCGGGCGACCAGCACGACCTGCGCGCCGCGGCGGGCGTACAGCCGTGCGGTGGCGCGACCGATCCCGGCGCTGGCACCGGTGATGACGACGGTGGGGGGCATGGTCGTGTCTCCTCCTGATCCGTTCGGCTACTCCGTGCGGTACTTCTCCGCCCGCTCCTCGACGAGGGTCAGGCCCAGTCCGGGTGCCCCGTCGGCGCCGGGGGTGACGCTGCCGCCGCCGGGATCGAGGACGCCGTCGAACAGGAGCCGTTCGATGCGGACGTGGTCGTGGAACCACTCCAGGTGGCGCAGATTGGGTACGGCGGCGGCCACGTGCGCGTGGGCGTGGGGCGCGCAGTGCCCGGAGATGTCGAGCCCGCGCGCGTGGGCGAGCGCCGCGGCGCGCAGCCAGACCGTGAGGCCGGCGCAGCGGGTGGCGTCCGCCTGGAGGCAGTCGACCGCTCCGGCGGCCAGCATGTGCTCGAAGTACGGCAGCGTGTAACCGTACTCGCCGGCGGTGACGTCCAGCGGGAGCCGGCCGCGCAGGCCCGCGAGCAGGGTGAGGTGGTCGGAGGAGACCGGCTCCTCGAACCAGGTCACGCCCTCGGCCGCGAGCGCGGCGCCGACGCGCGCGGCCTGCCCGCCGGTGTAGCCGCCGTTGGCGTCCACGTACAGCTCGGTCCGGTCGCCGACGCTCGCCCGGGCCCGGGCGACGCGTTCCAGGTCGCGGGTCTCGCGGGTGCCCCAGGACTCACCGATCTTGATCTTGACGCGGGGGATGCCCTCCTCCTCGGCCCAGCCGCGCAGTTGCCGGTCCTGGCGCTCGGCGTCGTAGGTGGTGAAGCCGCCGCTGCCGTAGACGGGCACGTCGTCGCGGGCGGCGCCGAGGAGCCGGACGAGGGGCAGGCCGAGCAGGCGGGCCTTGGTGTCCCACAGGGCGATGTCGACGGCGGCGATCGCCTGGGCGGCCACACCGGGGAGTCCGGCGTTGCGCACCGCCCGGCACATCCGCTCGTTGGCGCGTGGCACGTCGAGTGCCGGGAGGCCGGTGACGGTGCCGGCGAGCAGCTCGCGGACGACCTGGGCGGTGGCGGCGGGCGCGTACGTGTAGCCGAGGCCGGTGGTGGTGCCGGAGCGGACGGTGACCAGGACGAGGGTGGTGCTGTCCCACGCGAGGGTGCCGTCCGCCTCGGGGGCGTCGGTGGGCACGGTGTAGACGGCGGTGTCGACCGCGTCGACGGTCGGCAGGTCGCTCATGGACGCCTCCTCAGGAGCGGCGGCGCACGCCGAGGACGGCTCCGGCGGCGACGGCGGCGGCGGTCACGGTCGTCGCCGCCGTCGCCCAGCGGGCGGTGCGGGAGGGTTCGGCCGGGCGGTCGGCCAGCCGTTCCGGGTGGTCGCTGGGCAGGTTGCCGTCGAGTCCGAGGGCGAGGGCCTCGGCGAGGTGCAGGGCGCGCCGGCCGGTGCCGCCCTCCTCGATCTGGGTGCGGCAGCTGAAGCCGTCGGCGAGGACCAGGCTGTCCGGGGCGGCGCCCCGGACGGCGGGCAGGACGCCTTGTTCGGCGACGGCCAGGGAGATCTCGTGGTGGCCGCGTTCGAAGCCGAAGTTGCCGGCCAGGCCGCAGCAGCCCTCGTCGAGGACCTCGGCGTCGAGGTGGGCGCGGCGCATGAGTTCGCGGTCGGCGTCGAACTTCATGACGGCGTGCTGGTGGCAGTGGGTCTGCACGGTCGCCTGCCGGGTCACCTGGGGTGGCCGCCAGTCGTCGGGGGCGTGGTGGACGAGCTGTTCGGCGAAGGTGCGGACCTGTCCGGCCAGCCGCCGCACGTCCTGGTCGGCGGGCATGAGTTCGGGCGCGTCGGAGCGGAAGACGGCGGTGCAGGAGGGTTCGAGGCCGATGACCGGGGTGCCCGCCTCCAGGTAGGGGCGCAGCACGCCGAGGGTGCGGGTCAGCACCTTCTTGGCGACGGTGAGCTGGCCGGTGGAGATCCAGGTCAGGCCGCAGCACACCGGTTCGGTGGGGACGGCGACCCGGAATCCGGCGTCCTCGAGGACGTGGACGGCCGCCTTCCCGATCGACGGGTGGAAGTAGGTGCTGAAGGTGTCGGGCCACAGCACCACGGTCCGCGGGTCGGCGGGGTCCGGTTCCTCCTGGCCGCGGGCCTTCCACCACTGGACGAACGACTGCCGGGCGAACAGGGGTGCCGAGCGGGCACCGTCGATGCCGGCCAGCCGCTTGCCCGCCGCGGCGAGCCCGGGCGCGTGCAGCGCGGAGTTGACGAGGGAGGGGGCGAGGCGGGAGAGCCGGGCCCACACCGGCAGCCAGCCCATCGAGTAGTGCGCCATGGGCCGCATCCGGCCCTCGTAGTGGTGGGACATGAACTCGGCCTTGAGCGTGGCCATGTCGACACCGGTCGGGCAGTCCGACTTGCAGCCCTTGCAGGCCAGGCACAGGTCGAGCGCGTCGTGTACGGCGGTGGAGCGCCAGCCGTCCTCGATCGCGGAGTCGGCGTGTCCGTCGAGCATCTCGAACAGCAGCCGGGCACGCCCGCGCGTGGAGTGCTCCTCCTCCATGGTGGCCCGGTAGGAGGGGCACATGACGCCGCCGGAGTGGCTGCGGCAGTTGCCGATGCCGACGCAGCGCATCACCGCGCGGTTGAAGGAGTGGTCGTCCTCGGGGAAGCCGAAGTGGGTCGCGGGCGTGTCGGGCCGCCAGGAGGGGCCGAGGCGGAGCTGGCCGTCGACGGGGTTGGGGTGGACGATCTTGCCCGGGTTCATCCGGTTCCCGGGGTCGAAGAGGGCCTTGAGCTCGCCGAAGGCGGTCACGAGCCGCTCGCCGAACATGCGGCTGAGGAGTTCCCCGCGGGACTGGCCGTCGCCGTGCTCGCCGGACAGCGAGCCGCCGTAGGAGGCGACGAGGTCGGCGGCGCGTTCCACGAAGCGCCGGAAGTCTGCGACACCCTCGGCGTTCTTCAGGCCGAACGGGATGCGGGTGTGCACACAGCCCTGCCCGAAGTGCCCGTACAGGGACGGGTGGTCGTAGTCGAACTCCTCGAAGAGCTTCTTCAGGTCGCGCAGGTAGTCGCCGAGCCGTTCGGGCGGTACGGCGGAGTCCTCCCAGCCCTCCCAGGTCTCGCGGTCGTCCGGCGGCCGGGCGGTGACGCCGAGGCCGGCCTCGCGGGCCCTGAGCATCTTCTGCTCGCGTTCGGGGTCGTCGGAGAAGGCGACGTTCGCGTCCTTCTCGCCGCGGCCGATGGCCCGCAGCAGCGCGTGGGCCTGTTCGTCGACGTCCTCCTGGCTGTCGCCGCTGTACTGCACCATGAGCCAGCTGTCGCCTTCGGGCAGGACGGCGAGGGACTCCAGGTAGGCGCCCTCCTCGCGCATCAGCTGGGCCATGCGCCCGTCGAGGGCCTCCAGCTGGCTGGGCCGGCAGTGCTCCAGCAGGCGGGACACGTCGTCGCCGGCGGCGCAGATGTCGTCGTAGCCGAGGACCAGCAGCGACTGGTACGGCGGCACGGGGACCAGGTCGAGTTCGGCGCGCAGGACGGTCACCAGGGTGCCTTCGCTGCCGACGAGCGCCTTGGCCACGTCGAAGCCGTTCTCGGGCAGCAGGGAGTCGAGGTTGTAGCCGGAGACGCGGCGCGGGATCTTGGGGTAGCCGCGGCGGATGTCGGCGAGGTACTCGGTGGCGAGGCGGTCGAGGCCGGCGTAGATCTCGGCGAGCCGTCCGCCGCCGTCGACGATCCGGGCGCGTTCGTCGGGCGGGGTGGGGCCGACCCAGGCGCGCTGCCCGTCGTAGGTGAGGATCTCCAGGCGCCGTACGTTGTCGACGGTCTTGCCGTAGGCCTGCGCGGAGGCGCCGCAGGAGTTGTTGCCGATCATGCCGCCGATGGCGCAGTGGCTGTGCGTGGAGGGCTTCGGCCCGAACTGGAGTTTGTGGCGGGCGAGGCGCCGGTTGAGCTGGTCCAGGACGATGCCGGGCTCGACGACGCAGGTGCGCGCCTCCGGATCGACGGAGAGCACCTTGGTGCAGTACTTGCTCCAGTCGATCACCACGGCGGTGTTGGTCGACTGTCCGGCCAGGCTGGTGCCGCCGCCCCGGGAGAGGACGGGGGCGTCGAAGCGTGCGCACACCGCCAGTGCCCGGGCGCCCGCCTCGACGGTGCGGGGCACGACGACGCCCAGCGGGGGCTGACGGTAGTTCGAACCGTCCGTGGCGTAGGCGCCGCGGCTGCCCGCGTCGAAGCGGACTTCGCCGTCCACCTCGGCAGCGAGAGCCGCCTCCAGGCCGGACGTGTCCGGAGGGGTCATCTGTGCTCCCTGATTCTCACCGACGTGCTGCCGTGTCCGAGGACCGGCGAGTACCCGACAAGTAGCCAGGCAAAACTGAACAGTCTCAGCTGGACAGTTCCGGCTGTCGTACCTAGTCTGGGCGCCATGGCCGACATCTCCGACTCCGCCGCCCGCACCGCGCGCGATCTGCGCGTGGTGTTCAGCCGGCTGCGCCGCCGCATCCGCGAGGTCGCTCAGGACACCGACCTCAGCCCGTCCCAGGAGTCGGCGCTCACCCTCGTGGGCAAGCACGGTGCCGCCACGGCCAGCGCGCTCGCCGCCGCCGAGGGGGTGCGCCCGCAGTCGATGGCGACCACCCTGGCCGCCCTGGAGCAGCACGGCCTGATCCGCCGCGCCCCCGACCCGGACGACGGCCGCCGCCAGCTGGTCACGCTGACCGACGCCGGCCGGGCGCGCATCGAGGGCAACCGGCAGGTGCGCGAGGAGTGGCTGGCCCGCGCCTTCCAGGACCGGTACACCGAGGAGGAGCGGCAGACGGTCCTGCGGGCGCTGGAGCTGATGGAACGGCTGTCGCGGCAGTGATACCGAGGCTCACCCGACGCACCGGGGAGACCACCCGCCCCTCCCCCGCCGGATTCGACCGGCGGCTGATCCCGCCGATGCTCGTCGGCTCGGTCCTCAACCCCGTCAACTCCTCGATGATCGCCGTGGCCCTGGTGCCGATCGGCGCCGCCTTCGGGGCGCCGCCCGCCGAGACCGCGTGGCTGGTCTCGGCGCTCTATCTGGCCACGGCCGTCGGGCAGCCCGTCATGGGCCGTCTGGTGGACATGTACGGCCCGCGCCGGCTCTACCTCACCGGTACGGCCCTGGTCGGCGTCGCCGGTCTGCTCGGCGCCCTCGCGCCCTCACTGGGCGCGCTGATCGCCGCGCGGGTGCTGCTGGGCTTCGGCACGTCCGCGGCGTATCCGGCGGCCATGCGGCTCACGCGGAGCGAGGCCGAACGCACCGGCCGGGACAGCCCGGCGGGGGTGCTGACCGCGCTCGCCGTCGCCAACCAGACGGTGGCCGTCGTCGGGCCCGCGCTCGGCGGTCTGCTGATCGGGGTCGGCGGCTGGCGTGCCGTGTTCACCGTCAACGTGCCGCTGTCGGCGGCCTGCCTGGTGCTGGGCACGCTGCGGCTGCCCCGGTCCGCGACCCGGCGGCGCGCCGTCGACCTGCCCGGCATGGCGCTGTTCGCGCTGCTGCTGGTCGCGCTGATGCTGTTCCTGATGCAGCCGGACGCGGGGCGCTGGTACCTGCCGGCACTGTCGGCCGCGGCCGCCGGCGCGTTCGCGGTGCGAGAGCTGCGCGTGCCCGACCCGTTCGTCGACCTGCGCGTCCTCGCCGGCAACGGCCCGCTGCTCGCCACCTACCTGCGGCAACTGCTCGCCTACACCACCTCCTACGCCTTCATGTACGGCTACACGCAGTGGCTGGAGCAGGGGCGCGGGCTCGGCGCCTCCACCGCCGGGCTCGCCCTGCTGCCGCTGTCGCTGGCCGCACTCACCGTCTCCACCCTCACCGGGCGCCGCGAGGCCGTGCGCACCAAGCTGATCACCGGGTCCGTGCTGCAACTCGCGGGCTGCGCCGCACTGTTGCTCGTCGGTGCCGACAGCCCGCTCTGGCTGCTGCTCGCGGTCGGCGCACTGCTCGGCGTCCCGCAGGGACTCATCGGCCTGGCCACGCAGAACGCCCTGTACCGGCAGGCCGACCCGGAGCGCATCGCTTCCGCGGCCGGGCTGCTGCGGACCTTCATGTACCTCGGCGCGCTGGGCGCGTCCGCCGCCACGGCGGCGTTCTTCCCGCACCGTGCCGACACGGCCGGGCTGCACGGCCTGGCCCTGTTCATGCTCGCCGGCTCCGCGCTGCTGCTGGCGGCGACCCTCCCCGACCGTTCCCTCGGCCGGATCACCCCTCGAACCCCCCGAAAGGCCTGACCGACCCATGTCGCTCACCACGCTCGACCCCCGCACCGCCCTCGTCGCGATCGACCTGCAGAACGGCATCGCGGCGATGCCCGTCCAGCCGCACGCCGCGTCCGACGTCATCTCCCGCACGGCGGAACTCGCCGACGCCTTCCGCGCGCAGGGGCTGCCCGTGGTCCTGGTCCGCGTCTCCTTCGCCGCCGACGGTGCCGACGCCGTGCCCGGCCGCACCGAGCGCCAGGCGCGCGGCCTCTCCTTCCCCGAGGGCTGGGACGTCATCGTCGGCGAACTGTCCGGCCACCCCGGCGACATCCACGTCACCAAGCACAACTGGAGCGCCTTCCACGGCACCGACCTGGACGTCCAGCTGCGCCGGCGCGGCATCACCCAGATCGTGCTGACCGGCATCGCCACCAGCATCGGCGTGGAGTCCACCGCCCGCGACGCCTACGCCCACGGCTACCACGTCACCCTCGCCACGGACGCCATGGCCGACGCCGATGCCGAGGCGCACGCGAACAGCGTCGAGCGGATCTTCCCGCGGCTCGGCGAGAGCGGCACGACCGCCGAGGTCCTGGAGCTGTTCGCCAAGACCCGCAACTGACCCGTAACGGACCGACGGCCCGGCCCCTTGCGCGGGCACACACCCGTTCACGCAAGGGGCCGGGCCGGCATGCGGCCAAGCGCGCAGTGCCACGCAGGGCAACGCACCTCCCCGCCGCTCAGTCCTCGCCCCGGACGATGTTGTCCTCGGCCGGCGTGCCCTGCGCCTCGGCGCCGGTGCGGTCCAGGACGGCGGGCCGGCAGGTGCGCATGCCCTTCCCCCGCAGGTGGCGGGCCTGGGCCCAGCCCGTCTCTGTTCGGTCCGGCAGTGACTTGTCGCCGGTGTGCACGGTCACGTCGCTCATCTTCCTTCTGCTGGGTCTCACTTGGTACGGCCGCCACCGCCACCGCCGAACGAGCCGCTGGAGCCCGGCTCCCAGCGCCGGCGGGTCTGGTCCTCGGCGCGCTTGCTGCCGGATGAGTGCATCTGATAGGGGGTGAGCCGTTCGCTCTCGTCGGCCGCGCGGGGCACCTCGTCGGGTTCGCGCATCTCGTGCGTCTCGCGCACAGGGCCGCCGCGCGGCGGCCTCGGACCGGGGCCGGCGCCGATGTGGCTGTGCTCCCGGCCGCGTACCCGCATGCCGAGCCGGACCGCCCAGACCAGGGCGGCCGTGACGGCGACGCCCGCCACGACGATCGCGAGGTAGCCGAAGCCCGTTCCGGCCCCGGCGGCTACGTGGTAGGTGGTGTCCATGAGTGCCGGGTACCCATCCGGGCGACGGATACGACCGGCTGCGCGCAGGGCGTGGCGCGGGCGCGCCACTGGTCACCGCGAGTAACGTCGCCCGAGATGACCGAACTACCGGACATGTCGGAAACCCACGAGATCGTCGTACGGTACACGGCCCCCGCCCCGCGGCCCGGCCGCGCCCTGCTGCGCTGGGCCGGCACGACCGATCACAAGGTGATCGGCCGGCTGTACATGGTCACGGCGTTCTGCTTCTTCCTGCTCGCCGGGCTGCTGGCGCTCGGCATGCGCGCGGAACTGGCCCGGCCGGGACTGCAGTTCCTGAGCGAGCACGGCTACGACGAGTTCTTCACGATTCACGGCACGATCATGATGCTGCTGTTCGCGACGCCGATGTTCGCCGGGTTCGCGAACGCGGTGATGCCGCTGCAGATCGGCGCCCCCGACCTGGCCCTGCCCCGGCTGAACGCGCTGTCGTACTGGATGTACCTGTTCGGCGGGCTGATGGTGGTGTCGGGGTTCCTGGTGCCGGGCGGCGCGGCGGCGTTCGGCTGGTTCGCGTACGCGCCGTTGAACAGCTCCTACTTCTCCCCCGGCGCGGGCGGTGACCTGTGGGCGATGGGCCTGGTGGTGAGCGGTGTGTCCACGACCCTGACCGCGGTCAACTTCATCACCACGATCGTGTCCCTGCGCGCCCCGGGCATGACCATGTTCCGGATGCCGATCTTCACCTGGAACGTGCTGTTCACCTCGATCCTGATCCTGCCCGCGTTCCCCGTGCTGACGGCCGCGCTGCTGTCGCTGGAGGCGGACCGCAAGTTCGGGGCGCACGTCTTCGACGCGGCGAACGGCGGCGCCCTGCTGTGGCAGCACCTGTTCTGGTTCTTCGGGCATCCGGAGGTCTACATCGTGGCGCTGCCGTTCTTCGGCATCGTCTCCGAGATCCTCCCGGTGTTCTCCCGCAAGCCCCTGTTCGGCTATCTGCCGATGATCGGGGCGACGATCGCGATCACCATGCTGTCGGCGGTGGTGTGGGCGCACCACATGTTCGCCACCGGCGCGGTGCTGCTGCCGTTCTTCTCCGTCATGTCGTTCCTGATCGCGGTGCCCACGGGCATCAAGTTCTTCGCGTGGATCGGCACGACGTGGCACGGCTCGCTCTCGTTCGAGACGCCCATGCTGTGGTCGCTGGGCTTCCTGGTGTCGTTCCTCCTCGGCGGGCTCAGCGGGGTGCTGATCGCCTCGCCGCCGCTGGACTTCCACCTGACCGACAGCTACTTCATCGTGGCGCACCTGCACTACGTGCTGTTCGGCACGGTGGTGTTCGCGATGTTCGCCGGGTTCTACTTCTGGTGGCCGAAGTTCACCGGGAAGATGCTCGACGAGCGGCTCGGCAAGTGGCACTTCTGGCTGCTGTTCCCGGGCTTCCAGATGACGTTCCTGGTGCAGCACTGGCTGGGCGAGGCGGGGATGCCCCGCCGGTACGCGGACTACCTGCCGACGGACGGCTTCACGCTGCTCAACAGCATCTCCTCGGCGGGCGCGCTGCTGCTCGGCATCTCCACGCTGCCGTTCCTCTACAACGTCTGGCGCACCGCCGTCAGGGGCGAGAAGGTCACCGCGGACGACCCGTGGGGATGGGGGCGCGGCCTGGAGTGGGCGACGTCCTGTCCGCCGCCGCGGCACAACTTCGTGGCGCTGCCCCGGGTGCGCTCGGAGTCGCCGGCCTTCGACCTGCACCACCCGGAGGCCGAACAGCCGGCCGGGGAGGAGAGCGCCCGGTGAAGGCGGAGGCGATGCTGTTCGGCGGGGTGGCGCTGTTCTTCGGCGGGTCCGCCGCGCTGTACGGGGTGTGGTCGGGGGACCCGACGGGCACGGTCGCGCTGGTGGTCGCGTGCGGCATGGCAGCGCTGGTGTCGTTCTTCTGTCTGATCCAGTACCGGCGCCGGGGCACGCGCGCGCAGGACCGCACGGACGCTGAGGTGGCGGACGGGGCGGGTCCGGTGGCGTTCTTCCCCGACGAGAGCCCGTGGCCGATCGTCACCGCGCTCGGCTTCGCCGTGGCGGCCGGCGGGGTGGTCTTCGGGCTGTGGCTGTTCCTCATCGGTCTGGGGATTCTGGCTCGCGGGGTGTTCGGGATGGTGTTCCAGTACGCGCGCCGGTGAGCGGTCGGCGCGGCGCGCCGGGCCGGAAGTCCTCGACGGGTTCGTGGCCGCCGTCGTAGCCACCGCTGACGCTCTGCCGGATCTCACCGGTCGGCACGCCCTCGGCGAGGCGCTCGCGTTCGGCCTCGGTCAGGGCCCGGCACAGCCACCGGGTCACCAGGAAGGCGGCGACGGGCGCCACGATCAGGGCGACGCGCAGCACCCAGGTGATGGCGTCGACCGAGATGCGGAAGCTCGCGGCGATGACGTCGTTGCCGCCCTCCAGCAGCAGCACGCCGTAGAACACCGTGCCCGCCACGCCGAGTCCGGTACGGACGGGACGCTCGCGCGGCCGGTCGCACAGATGCCGCTCACGCTGCCACTCGCCGGTCAGGCGCTGCTCCACGAACGGGTAGACGTACAGGACCGCGAACAGCAGGGCGGGCAGCACCACGGCGGGGAGCAGCACGTTCCACATGACGGTGTGCCCGGCGATGTTCGTCTCCCACGGGGGCACCATCCGCAGCGACCCCTCCAGGAAGCCGACGTACCAGTCGGGCTGTGAGGCGGTAGACGCCTGGTCGGACCGGTACGGCCCGTAGTTCCAGATCGGGTTGATCTGGGCGATGCCCGCGAGCAGCACCAGGACGCCGGCGACCGTGAGGGAGAGCCCCATGGAGGAGGCGGCGAACTGCGGGAAGAGCGGCTTGCCGACCACATTGCGGTTGCTGCGGCCGGGTCCGCGCCACTGGGTGTGCTTGAGGTGGAACACCAGGATCAGGTGGACGGTCAGCAGGGCGATCAGGAGGCCCGGGACCAGGAGGATGTGCACCGGGTACAGGCGGGTGATGATGTCGTGCCCGGGGGGCTGCCCGCCGAAGGCGAAGAACGCCACGTACGTGCCGACCACCGGCAGCGACAGCATGATGCCCTGGGCGATGCGCAGCCCGGTCCCGGAGAGCAGGTCGTCGGGGAGCGAGTAGCCGGCGAAGCCCTCGGCGATCGAGAGGACGAACAACGTCACCCCGATGGCCCAGTTCAGCTCACGGGGCCGGCGGAACGCCCCCGTGAAGAAGACCCGCAGCATGTGCACGCCGATGGCGGCGATGAAGACCAGCGCCGCCCAGTGGTGGGTCTGCCGCATCAGCAGTCCGCCGCGCACGTCGAAGCTGATGCGCAGGGTGGAGTCGTAGGCCTCCGACATCCGCACGCCGGTGAGCGGCACGTAGGAACCGGCGTAGACGACCTCGTGCATGTCCGGCTTGAAGAACAGCGTCAGCCACACCCCGGTGAGGAGCAGCACCAGGAGGCTGTACAGCGCGAGTTCGCCGAGCAGGAAGGACCAGTGCTCGGGGAATGCCTTGCGCAGCAGTGAGCCGCCCTCCATCAGCGGCAGCCGCGCGTCGACGGCCCCGGCGACGCGCTCGGCGCGGCGATCCCCGCGTCGGGCGGCGCCTCTCACGTCTCGTCCGGGGCCGCGGCTGCGCGTTCCACCTCCGCCTCGACCTCGGCACGGGGCCGGCCGCTCTCCTTGGCGTACTCGCTGACCGCGGTCTGCACCTCGCGGGCCAGGTCCCGCCAGGCGCGCAGGGCGGTCTCGTAGGTGCCCGACTGGGCGCCGGTCATGCGGCGTTCGGCCGGCGGGCCGTAGGTCTGCCGCAGGTCCTCGACCGTGGTGTGCGCCGCCTCGGCCGCCCGCTGCTTCTGCACCAGTTCTTCGAAGGTGTGAGCCACACCAATCGACCCTAGGCACCCGGTCCGGGATACGCCTGTCGAACCTGTCGCGAAGCACCCGTGTGGCGGTCAGCCGCCGCAGACGAGGTCCGCCCAGACCTGTTTGCCGCCGCTGACGGGGATCGTGCCCCAGTCCGCCGACACCGCTTCCACCAGCAGGATGCCCCGGCCGCCGGTGGCCTCCCAGCCGATGCTGGCCGGTTTGACGGGGCTGCGCGGCGAGGAGTCGGCGACGGCGAGCCGCAGCCGGTGGTTGACCAGGCTGAGGTCGAGGCGGACCGGGCCGCCGGTGTGCACGAGGGCGTTGGTGACGAGTTCGGAGACGACAAGGAGGGCCGCTTCGATCGTGTCCTGCGGGACGCCCCAGGTGCGCAGGGTGCGGCGGGTGAAGCGGCGGGCGTGCCGGACCGCCTCGGGCAGCCGCCACACGGTCCAGCTCTCGCGCAGCGGACGGACCGCCATGCCGTCGTAGCGCAGCAGCAGCAGGGCGACGTCGTCGCCGCGGTGGGCGCCGGTGAGCAGGGCGTCGGCGACCAGGCCGAGGTGCGCGGGGTCGGCGGCGGACAGTTCGCGGGTGAGCCGGTCCATGCCGGCGTCGATGTCGGCTCCGGGCGCCTCCACCAGGCCGTCGGTGGTCAGCGCGAGCACCGTGCCGGGCGTCAGCCGCAGCGGGGTCATCGGGAACTCGGCCTGGGCGAGCACGCCGAGCGGCGGGCCGCCCTCGGCCTGCACGATCTCGGCGCTGCCGTCCGGGTGGCGCAGCACGGGCTGCAGATGGCCGGCGCGCACGCACCAGGCGGTGCCCATCTCCATGTCGACGTCGACGTAGGCGCAGGTGGCGAAGAGGTCGGTCTCCATCTCCAGCAGCAGCCGGTTGGCGTGGGCGACGACCACGTCCGGGGCGTGTCCCTCGGCGGCGTAGGCGCGCAGCGCGGTGCGCATCTGGCCCATCAGGGTGGCGGCGCCCGCGTTGTGGCCCTGGACGTCGCCGATGACGAAGGCCACGTGGTTGTCGGCGAGCGGGATCACGTCGTACCAGTCGCCGCCGACCTCCAGTCCGGCGGTGGTGGGCAGATAGCGGGCGACGGCGACCCCGCCGGGCAGCCGGGGCAGCCGGCGCGGCAGCAGGGTGCGCTGGAGCATGCCGACGAGCTCGTGCTCGGCGTCGAAGGCGTGGGCGCGCAGCAGGGCCTGGCCGGTCAGGCCGGCGCAGGCGGTGAGCAGGGCGCGCTCGTCGGCGGCGAACTCGTGCGGGCGGTCCCAGCCGATCAGGCAGGCGCCGGCCATCCTGCCCGCGGCGGGCAGCGGCAGGACGGCGAGGCCGCCGGGACCGACCTCGGCGAGGGCGGGCTCCAGCGGGCTGCCGGCCGGCCAGATCCGGGCCCGGCCCTCACGCAGCGCGGCGGCCAGGGTGGGCATGGCGCGCACCGGCGCGTCGGGCCACTCGCTGCGCCACTCGCTCTGCCACACCTCGGGCCAGGCCTCGGGTTCGGGCGGGTCGAGGACGGTGACGACGAGCCGGTCGTTCTCCAGTTCGGCGAGCGCGATCCGGTCGGCCTGCAGCGGGCCGCGCAGGGCGGCGACGACGGCCTGGCCGACGTCCTTGACGGTGCCGGCGGTGGCGAGGGCGGCGGCCAGCCGCTGCACGCGGGCCACGTCGGTGACGTCGGAGCGCAGCGTGGAGGCGTCGGCGACGGTGCCCACGAGCCGGGCCGGGCCGCCTTCGCCGCCGGGCAGCAGCCGGCCCCGCAGCCGCAGCCACTTCGGCGGGCCGGACGGCTGCAGGACGCGGAACTCCAGCTCGCGGTCGCCGATGGACATGTGGTCGGCCTCGACGACGGACATCAGCGCGGGCAGGTCCTCGGGCACGGTGAGGCCGAGCAGGGTCTCCACGCGGCCGTCGAACTCCTCGCGGGGGATCCCGAACAGCCGCAGGATGCCGTCGCCGATCTCGACCCGGCCGGTGTCCATGGCCAGGCTGAAGGCCTGCGGGGCCAGCTCCGCGGTGTCCGGGGCGGTGCCGGCGGCGGTGCCGGACCGGCCGGGGACGGTGATCGCGCGGGCGATCAGCTCCAGGCAGGCCCGGTCGTCGGTGCCGAAGCCGCCGGGGTGCTCGCCGACGGCCAGCAGACAGCCGCCGCCCGCGGGGCCGAGCGGCAGGACGGCCAGGCAGAAGTCCGGGGACGGGGTCCGCCGGGCCTCGGGGAAGCCCGCCAGTTCCTCGGGGCCCAGCCAGCGCGGCCGTCCGGTGCGGTGGGCCTCGGCGACCGGGGAGCCGCCCGCCGCCGGGTAGCCGTCCCGCAGCCCGTACAGGGTGCGCGGCAGACCCGCCGACTCGGCGAGGCCGAGCCGCGTGGGATCGTCGCCGGGCGTGTACACACCGGCGAAGGCCGCGCCGGCGAACACGAGCGCCAGTTCCAGGACCCGGCGGAGCCGGTCCGGCGTTGCGGGCGACGCGGTGAGCGTGTCGAGGGCGGCTTCGGCACGCTCCGCTCTCGTTCTGCTGATCGCAGCGCCCTCACTCACCACGTTCGCCATTACAGCGCGTGTGAGCCGCCCGCGCAGCCCCTGTGACCGTGCTATGCGGACGTCGTCCGGATGCCCCTGCTGAACGTGGCCGTCACCGCAGCGCCGGTGACCAGCAGGGGGAAGACGAGCATCGCCGTGCCCGGGGCCCAGCGGGCCAGCAGCGCCCCGGCCAGGGCGGGAGCGAGCGCCGCCGTCGAGCCGGCGGCCAGGAGGAGCACGCTGACCACGCGTCCTTGCAGGTGGTCGGGGGTGATGGCGGCCTGGTGCCCGAACAGGGCGGCGTTCGCCGTGGGGCCGAGGAACACCGCGGCCGCCAGCGGTACGGCGGCCAGGACGGTGGCGGACAGCAGCGCACTCACGGCCATCAGCGCCGCGGTGGCCCAGCACAGCAGTGTGATCAGCGCGGGCAGGCTCAGCCACCGCTGCAGGGCCGGGGCCGCCAGCGCGCCGAGGAAGCCGCCCAGTGCGAAGATCGCACCGGCGAGGCCGACCAGGAACGGTGGGACTCCGGAGCGCCGGAGCGCCAGGGTCATGGCGAAGATCATGCCCGTGAAGGCCGTGTTGAGCGGAGCCGCGATCACGAGGAGGCCCCGCAGAAAGGGATGGCCCAGGACGAACTGCAGGCCCTGGACGGCGGAGGCGCCGCCGGACCCGGCCTTCTCGGCCGGGCCCGGACGACGTTGCTGCAGGGGCCGGCGGATGCACACGACGGCGATCAGGGACAGCAGGAAGCTCAGTGCGTTGCCGATGAAGGGCAGGGACCGCCCGATCCCGAACAGCAGGCCACCCAGCGGGGGACCGGCCAGCGAGGTGCCGTACGACCTCGCCTCGTTGCGGGCGACCGCGGTGGCGATCTGGTCGGGACGCACGATACTGCGGATCGCGGCGTGCTCGGCGGTGCTGAAGACAGCGGTCGCGGCCGCACCGCCGGCCACCACCAGGAGGAGCACGGCGACACCGGCGGCGTCCGCGGCGACCGCGCAGGCGAGGACGGCGTAGGCGGCGATCCGGGCGGCGTCACAGGTGATCATCAGCCGACGCCGGTCGTACCGGTCGGCGAGCACACCGGCCGGCAGGCGGCACGCCAGGGTGGTGGCGAGCCCCACGGTCCCGACGAGCCCGGCCCGCGCCGGGGAGCCGGTCTGCTGCAGGACCAGCAGGGGCAGTGCCAGGTCGGCCATGGCCCCGCCCAGATCCGACAGGCACTGGCCCGCCCACAGCAGGTTGAAGGCACGGTTGCGCCACAGGCTCGGAGGCCGGCCCCGCAGACCGGCGGCGTCCGGGACGAGCGGCGGTGTGGTCATGCCGGGTCCTCGGGGTGGACGGGGCCGCCCGTGGGGGCGGGAGCGGTCGCGGGGGCCGACGGCGGTACCGCGGCGGCTGCCGTGGGGATCACGAGCATCTTCGTCACCGAACCGTCGTCGGCGACGACGTCCCGCACATGCCGGAACCCCAGGCGGCTGCACATGACCAGACTCGCGGTGTTCTCGGCGCCCACCATGCCGTAGGCCTCCCGTAGACCCAGGTGGTCGGCGGCGTGACGGAGCAGGCCGCGCACCACCTCGCCGCCGAGTCCGCGGCCCCAGTGCTCGCGGACGAGCGCGGTGACGAGTTCGTGGCCGTCGACGTTGCCCGTCTTCTTCACCTCGGCGTGGCCGACGTACTCGCCCTTCAGCCACAGGCCCCACACGTCGAAGCGGCGCTGCGGGTAGACATCCGTGAGGATCGCGCGGAACAGGGCGCGCAGGTCCGGTTCGGGGACCAGGTCCTGGCCCATCCAACGACACACCTCCTCGTTGCGCAGCAGGGCGACGAAGACGTCCTCGTCCTCGGCCCGGTAGGGGAGGAAGTCCAGGCGTTCGGTGCGCAGTGCGGGGGTCATGGTGGGCTCCTCGGAAGGGACGCGGTGATGTGGTGGGGCCGAGGGCGGTGGGGCGCCGGTACGGCAGCTCGCGGGGGGAGGTGACCGGTGCCGGGCCGGCGCTCGGTGGCCGGCCCGGCACACGGCGGGTCAGGCTCCGGCGTTCTCCATGCGCTCGCGCAGGCTCCGCGGCCGCATGTCGGTCCAGACCTCGTCGACATAGGCGGTGCACTCGGCCTCCGTGCCCTCCTTGCCGACGGTCTGCCAGCCGGCGGGCACCTCGATGTCGGCCGGCCACAGGGAGTACTGCTCCTCGTCGTTGCGCAGGACCTGGTAGCGGGTGTTCTCGTCCATGTCTGTTCCTCCGTCGTCAGGGTCGGTGTTCGGTGCGGGTGGGGCAGGGCGTACGGCCGTGCGCGGTTCGGGGCGCGTGGTGCCCGCGGGCCGGACCGTGCCGCGCGTCCCGGTCCCCGCCGCGCCCGGCAGCTCGTCACAGGCCTCCTCGGGCGTGCCGGGCGATGTGCCGCAGGGCCGCGGCGAACTCCTCCGCTGTGCGCCGTACCGTGGCCGTGTCGTGGACGCCGGGCCGGTGGTGCCAGGTGAAGGCGAGGCGGCCGTGCTGCACCGCCCCCACCACCTCGACCAGGTGGGAGCCGGGGTCGCGGGGGTCGTGGTCCTGTCCGAACGAGCCGTGCTCGGCACGCACCAGGCCGCCGTCCGCGTTCTCGGCGCGGGCGTCCCACTGGCCGAGGTAGTTGAACACCACCTGGCCGTGCGCGGTGCCGGCGAGGCGCTCGCGCACCTCCGGCGGGCCGAAGGTGCGCAGCGCGCCGAAGCCGATGCCGTTGCCCGGTACGGCGCGCAGCTGCCGGCGCACCGACTTCACCAGGGACCGCCAGTCCCGGCCGGGCCCGAGGTCTTCGGGGTCGGGGACCCGCAGGACGACCGGGTGCACGGTGGTGAACCAGCCGACGGTGCGGGACAGGTCGACCCCGTCGAGCAGATCCTCACGGCCGTGCCCCTCCAGGTCGAGGCGGACCCGGTCGCGCCCGGTCCAGCGGGCCAGGGCGAGGGCGAGCGCGGCGAGCAGCACGTCGTTGACCCGGGTGCGGTAGGCGGTCGGGGCCGAGCGCAGCAGGGCGGTGGTGTCCTCCTCGGCGAGTTCGACGCTCACCACGGCGGTCGGGGCCGCCTCGGGGCCCGGCGCCAGGTCCCGGGGGCCGGGTTCGGCGCGCACCGCCTCCTCCCAGTAGGGCAGTTCGTGGTCGAGACCGCCCTCGGCGACGTGCGCGGCCAGCCCTCGGGACCAGTCACGGAAGCTGGTGCTGCGCTCCCCGAGGTCCACCGGGCCGCCGTCGGCCGCCTGCCGGTAGGCGGTCTCCAGGTCGTCGCGCAGGATGCGCCAGGAGACGGCGTCGACGACCAGGTGGTGGGCGACGAGGAGGAGGAACACCGGCCGGTCCGGGTCACCCGTGAACAGGGCCGCCCGCAGCTTCGGGCCGGCGGACAGGTCGAAGCCGGTGTGCAGGTCGTCGGCGGCCTTCTCCATCGCCGCGTCGGCCTCTTCGGCGGACAGGCCCGCCAGGTCGTGGTGGACGAGGATGCCGTGGTGCCCGGCGGGCGGCGGGTTGAACTGGCGCCAGCTGTCCTCCTTGCGCGTGAACCGCATGCGCAGGGCGTCGTGGTGCTCCGGCAGGGCGTCGAGCGCCGCGCGCAGCGCGGCCATGTCGGGGACACCGTCGAGTTCCAGCAGGGCGGACTGGTTGAAGTGGTGGTGGGCGGCGCGTGGAGTGGTGAGGAACCACCGCTGGATCGGGGTGAGCGGCACCTCGCCGGTCACGGGTCCGTGCTCGGTGCGCCGGGGCGCGGTGCGGACGACGCCGGCGAGTTCTGCCACGGTCTGGTGGGTGAACAGGTCCCGGGTCGCCACATGCAGGCCGTCCCGGCGCAGTCGCGACACCACCTGCATGCTCAGGATGGAGTCGCCGCCGAGGGCGAAGAAGTTGTCGTCGGCGCCGATCTCCTCGACACCCAGCACGTCGGACCAGATCCGGGCGATCCGGCGCTCGGTGTCGGTGCGTACAGGGGTGCGCGACCCGTCCGCGGCCTGCGCGGGTCCCGGGGCGGGCAGGGCACGTCGGTCGGTCTTGCCGTTCGGGGTGAGCGGCAGCCGTGCGAGCGGCACGAAGACCGAGGGCACCATGTGCGGCGGCAGCAGCGCGCCCAGGTGTTGCCGCAGCTCCCCGACGGGCAGGCCCGCGTCACCGGACGCCTCCGCCCGGACGAGGTAGGCCACGAGCCGGGCGGGGCCGGCGGGCGCCCCGTCCCGCTGCGCGTCCGCGCGCACGGTGACCACGGCGTCCCGCACCAGGGGGCTGCGGCGCAGCGCGCTCTCGACCTCCCCGGGCTCGATGCGGAAGCCGCGCAGTTTCATCTGGTCGTCCGCGCGTCCGGCGAACCGGAGCCGGCCGTCGGTGGTCCAGCGCACCAGGTCGCCGGTGCGGTACATCCGCTCCCCGGGCGCGCCGAACGGGTCGGCGACGAACCGCCCGGCGGTCAGTCCCGGCCGGTCCAGGTAGCCGCGGGCCACGCCGGGCCCGGCGACGTACAACTCCCCCGTCACGCCCGGCGGTACGGGACGCAGGGCGGCGTCGAGGACATACACCCGGGTGCTGCCGGAGGGGCGGCCTATGGGCGGGGCGCCCGCACCCGGGGACAGCGGGCCGGTCCAGGTGGCGACGACGGTGGCCTCGGTGGGGCCGTAGGAGTTGATCATCCGGCGGCCGGGCGCCCAGGTCTCGACCAGGTCGGCGGGGCAGGCCTCGGCGCCGACGATCAGGGTGCGCAGCGTGGGCAGGGCGGCGGTCTCCGCAGGGACGGTGGCCAGGGCCGCCGGGGGGATCAGGGTGTGGCTGATGCGCCGTTCGGCGAGCACCTCGGCCAGCCGCTCGCCGACCAGCGGCCCCTCCTCCCCTGTCACCAGCGCGGCTCCGCTGAGCAGGGACACGCACAGCTCCAGCACGGAGGCGTCGAAGCTGGGCGAGGCGAACTGCAGGACCCGGTCGCCGGGTCCCGCCGCATACTGCTCGGCGGCGGCCGCGGCGAAGGAGGCCAGACCCCGGTGGGTCACCACCACGCCCTTGGGGGTGCCGGTCGAGCCCGAGGTGTAGATGACGTAGGCGGGGTGGGCGGGGGTGAGCGCTGCGCCGCGGTCGGCGTCCGTGGGCGCCGTGTCCGGTCCGTCGGCGGCCCAGATCCCGGCCGGGTCGTCGAGCACCAGGTGGGCGTGCGCGTCGCGGACCATGAACTCCCTGCGCGGCGCGGGATAGTCCGGGTCGACGGGCAGGAAGGCGCCGCCGGCCTTGGTGACGGCGAGCTGGGCCACCACCGTCGCCGCCGAGCGGGGCAGGGCGAGCGCCACCACCCGCTCCGGTCCGACGCCGTCCCGGATGAGCCGGTGCGCCAGCCGGTTGGCGGCCCGGTCGACCTGCGCGTACGTCAGTTCGCGGTCGCCGTCCACCAGCGCCACCGCGTCCGGGGTGCGGGCCGCCTGCTGTTGGAACAGGGCGGGCAGGGTCGTCTCGGGCACCGGGCGGAAGGTGCCCCGCCCCTGGTCCAGCAGGCCTTTCAGCTCGTCGTCGGACGTCAGCGGCAGGGCGCCGAGCGGACGCCCGGGGTCCTCGGCGACGGCTGCGAGCAGGACGCCCAGCTGGCCGGCGATCCGCTCGGCGGTGGCGGCGTCGAACAGGTCGGTGTTGTAGGTGATCAGGCCGTGCAGCGCTCCGGTGCCGGTCTCGGCGAACTCCAGCGTGAGATCGAACGCTGCCTGTTCGGAGTCGGGTTCTACGTCGGTGACGTGCAGGCCGGGCAGCTCGAAACCGGCCGCCGGGGTGTTCTGCAGGACGACCATGACCTGGAAGAGCGGGCTGCGGCTGGTGTCGCGGGCCGGCTGCACCTCGTCCACCACCCGTTCGAACGGCACGTCCTGGTGGGCGAAGGCGTCCAGCACCGTCTGCCGCACCTCGGTGAGGAAATCGGTGAACGGCCGTTCGGCGTCGACCCGGGAGCGCAGCACCAGGGTGTTGACGAAGAACCCGACGAGTGCCTGGGTCTCCGGCCGGTCCCGGCCCGAGGTGACGGTGCCGACGGCGATGTCCTGCCCGCCGGACAGCCGGGCCAGGTAGACCTGCACGGCGGCGACGAGTGCGGTGAACAGAGTGGTGCCCCGGTCACGGGCGAGCCGGGTGACGCGCCGGGCGGTCCGCGCGGGCACCACCAGCCGGGCGGTCGCACCGTTGCTGGTGCGCACCGGCGGCCGGGGCCGGTCGGTGGGCAGCTCCAGCGGTTCGATGCCGGCGAGTCGCTCCTTCCAGTAGCCCAGCTGCTCGTCCGTGCCGGAGTCACCGGCCGTGCGCTGCCAGTGGGCGTAGTCGGCGTACTGCACCTCGAGCGCGGGCAGCTCGCCCTCGGCGACGCCCAGTTCGGCGCGGTAGAGGTGGGCCAGGTCGCCCAGCAGCACCGAGGTCGACCAGCCGTCGGTGACGATGTGGTGCAGGGTGAGGGTCAGGATGTGGTCGTCGGCGGCCAGCCGGACCAGTCCGGCGCGCAGCAGCGGGCCTTGGCGCAGGTCGAAGGGGCGGGTGCGCTCGTCGGCGAGCACCCGGCGCAGGACCGGCTCGCGCTCGTCCCCCGGCAGGGGGGACAGGTCCCTCAGGGACAGCGGTACGGCGTGCGGCGGGTGGACGGTCTGGATGCCGTGGCCGTCCACGCTGTCGAAGGTGGTGCGCAGCGACTCGTGCCGGGCAACCAGGGCGGTGAGGGCCGCTCCGAGGGCATCGGTGCGCAGGGTGCCGCGCAGGCGCAGCGCGAGCGCGGTGACGTACTCGGCGCCGCCGGGGGCGAACTCCTGGAGGAACCACAGGCGTTGCTGGGCGTACGACATGGGTGCCGTGGCGTCGCGGGTGACGGGCACGATGGCCCGGCCTGCGGTGCCGCGCGTTTCGGTGAGCAGCTCGGCCAGCGCGGCCGGTGTGGGAAGGGTGAACACCTCCCGCGGGGTGAGGTCGGTGCCGAAAGCCTCCGCGAGACGGGAGGCGAGCCGGATGCTGAGGATCGAGTCGCCGCCCAGCTGGAAGAAGTCGTCCTCCACGCCGGGTGGTTCGGTGCCCAGGACCTCGGCGAAGATCTCCGCGACGTGCCGCTCGGCCCCGGTGCGGGGCTCGACGCGCTCGCGCCCGGCGAGGGACTCCGGCGCCGGGAGGGCCGCCCGGTCGACCTTGCCGTTGCCGCTCAGCGGAAGGGCGTCGAGCGGGACGAACGCGGAGGGCACGAGGTAGTCGGGCAGGACGCGGGCGGCAAAAGCGCGCAGCTCCTCCGGGTCCTGACCGGCCGGGCCGACGACGTAGGCGACCAGCCGCTTGGCGCCGGGCCGGTCCTCGCGGGCCAGCACGGCGACGTCCCGGACCTCCGGGTGGGCCGCGAGCACGGCCTCGGCCTCACCGGGCTCCACCCGGAAACCACGGATCTTCACCTGGTCGTCGGCGCGCCCGAGGAACTCGACGGTGCCGTCGGGGCGGCGTCCGGCCAGGTCGCCGGTGCGGTACATGCGGGTGCCGGGCGGACCGCAGGGGTCGGCGAGGAAGCGGGCCGCGGTGTCGCCGGGACGGCCCAGGTAGCCGCGGGCCACGCCCTCGCCGGCGATGTACAGTTCGCCGGCGCAGCCCGGCGGGACGGGCCGGAGCCGGGCGTCGAGGACGTGCACCCGGACGTCGTCCAGCGGGTGGCCGATGGGCACGGTCCCGGGGACGGCCGCCGCGTCCGTGAGGGCGTAGGAGGTGGCGAAGGTCGTGGTCTCGGTGGGCCCGTAGCCGTCCACCACGGTCAGGCCCGGGCAGGCGTCGAGCACCCGGCGCACCGCCGCCGCGGGGACGACGTCACCGCCGGTCCACACCTCCCGCAGGCCCTCGAAGCAGTCCGGTGCGTCCTGCGCGAGCAGCCGGAAGAGACCGGCGGTCAGCCACAGCGCCGTCAGCCCCCCGTCGGCGGCCGAGCGCCGCAGCAGCGCCGCGTCCACGCCGCCGCCGGGTGCCACGACCACGCAGCCGCCGGTGAGCAGCGGTGCCCACACCTCGAAGGTGGCGGCGTCGAAGGCCACCGGCGAGTGCAGCAGCACCCGTGCGCACACCCCGCCGGCGAAACGGCTGTCCGTGGCCAGCGCCGCCACGTCGCGGTGCCGTACCGCCACGGCCTTGGGCCGGCCGGTGGAGCCGGAGGTGAACATCACGTACGCCAGCCGGTCGGGATCGGCGGGCGGCGGTTGCACGCCCGCCGTGCCGGTGCCGGTGCCGGTGCCGGTGCCGGAGGCGGCGGCCCGGGGCCCGGCGGCCGGCACAGGCTCGTCCGGGGCGGGTGTGCGCGCGGCGCTGACGTCGGCCGCGGTGAGCCGGACCGTGACGCCTGCTTGCGCGATCAGCTCACGGCGGCGTTCCTCGGGGGCACGGGTGTCGACGGGCACGTAGGCGCCGCCCGCGGCGAGGACCGCGAGCTGGGCGACCACGAGTTCCGCCGAGCGGTCCATCAGGAGCGCCACCCGGTCCTCGGGGGCCAGTCCTCGGGCCAGCAGCCGGGCGGCGAGCCGGCCGGACCACTCCGCGAGCTCACGGTAGGTCAGCCGGCGTTCGCCGTCCTGCACGGCCTCGGCGCCGGGGGTGCGGCGTGCCTGCTCCGCGAACAGCTCCACGGGGCTGCGCGGGTCCGCCCGGCGGGCGGTGGTGTTCCAGGACGCCAGCAGCTCCCGGTCGGCCCGGGTGAGCGGGTCCAGGTCGTCGACGGAGCCGTCGACGCCTTCGGCCAGGGCGGTGAGCAGCGCGGTCAGCCGGTCGGCGGCGCGCTCGGCGGTGGCCTGGTCGAACAGCTCGGGATCGTAGGCCAGGTCGAAGCCGAGCCGTTCGGCGAGGTGCGCGCGCAGGCACCACGGGAAGGTGGTGGCGTCGACGGCGCGCACCTCCACCACGTGGACGCCGGTGCGGGCCGTGGCCGACGCGTCGACGGGGTAGTTCTCGAACACCACCATGCTGTCGAACAGGGCCTCGTCGGGCGGCACGTCGGCGGTGGCCCGGATACGGGGCAGGGCGAGGAAGTCGAAGCGCCGGGCGTCGCTCTGCCGCTCCTGCAGGGTGCGCAGCCACGGCAGCACCCCTCCCCCGGTGATCCGCACCCGGGTCGGCACCGTGTTGATGAACATGCCGATCATGCCCTCCACGCCGGGCAGTTCGGCCGGGCGGCCGGAGACCGTGGTGCCGAAGACCACGTCGTCGCGTCCGCAGGAGCGGGCGAGCAGCAGCGCCCAGGCGCCCTCCACCACCGTGTTGACGGTGAGTCCGGCGCGGGCGGCGGTCTCCCGCAGCCGCCGGGAGACGCGCTCGTCCAGCTCTCGAGGGACGGCTGCGGTGGAGCTGGACCGGTGCGCCTCGGCCGGCGTGCGGTCGTACGGCAGGGGCGTGGGGGCGGTGAAGCCGGCGAGGGTGTCGGCCCAGTGCTGTTCGGCGGCCGTCTCGTCCTGGTCGCGCAGCCAGCGCAGGAAGTCGGCGAACGGCCGCCGCGCCGGGGGTGGCGCCTGCGTGCCGCCGGTGAGCGCCGCGTACCGCTCGCACACCTCGGTGAGCAGCTGCCCGGTGCTCCAGCCGTCCAGGGCGATGTGGTGGGTGGACCACAGCAGCAGCACCTCGTCGCCCGGCAGAGCGGCCAGCGTGAGGCGGGTGAGGGGTGCGGTGGTGAGGTCCACGCCGGTGGCGCGGTCCTCGGCCAGCAGCCGCTCGGTCTCCTCCGCCCGCTGTTCCGGGCCCACGTGCCTCCAGTCGAGGTGGGTGACGGGCAGCTCGACCCGGCGGTGCACCACCTGGACCGGGTGGGGCAGGCCCCGCCAGTGCACGCTGGTCCGCAACGCCGGAGTGCGGTCGGCGACCTGCTGCCAGGCCTCGGCGAACGCGCGCGGGTCGGCCACCCCGGACAGCCGCACGGCGGTGCGGCCGAAGTAGGCGCCCTCGGTGCCGACGAGTCCGTGGAAGAGCATGCCGGACTGCAGCGGGGTCAGCGGCAGGACATCCTCCACCGCGCGGCCGTCGCCGACGAGCCGGTCCAGCTGGTCCTGCGACAGGTCGGCCAGGGGAAAGTCGGAGGGGGTACGGCCGCCGGTACCGGGGCGGGCACAGTGCGCCACGATGTCGCGCAGGGCCGCGACCGTCTCGTCGGCCAGCCGGCCGACGGTTTCCTGGTCGTAGACCTCCGTCGGATAGGTCCAGGCGAGTTCGAGCCGCCCGTCCTGGACCACGCCCGTGACGTCCAGGAGATAGGGGCGCACCTCGTCGGGGTCGGTGTCGCGGCCGGCCGGAGGCAGTGACGCGCGGTACAGGCCGTCACCGGTCCCGGCGTCCCACCGTCCGTGGTAGTTGTAGCCGATCTGCGGGGCCGGGGCACCGGTGAGCGGACTGCCGGGCACGAGGTGACGCAGGGCGCCGTGGCTGAGGCCGTGCAGCGGGACCTCGCGCAGCTGCTCCTTCACCGAGCGCAGGGTGTCGTGCCAGCCGGCGTCGGGGCCGACGCGCAGCGCGAGGGGGAACTCGGCGGTGAACCAGCCCACCGTCCGCGACAGGTCCAGGTCCTCGAAGAGGTCCTCGCGGCCGTGTCCCTCCACCCCCAGCAGGACGGTGTCCCGCCCGCACCAGCGGGTCAGGGTGCGGCCGAGTGCGCTCAGGAGGACGTCGTTGACCTGGGTGCGGTAGGTCTCGGGGACCTGCCGCAGAAGGGCGTCGGTGGTCTCCGGGTCGAGCGTGACCGTGACGGTGGCTGCGGTGGCGTGGGTGTTGCGGCCGGGCCGGCCGGCGGGCAGCGCGGCCGGGGCCGCGCAGGTGCGCGTCCAATACGGCAGGTCGGCGTCCAGAGCGCCGGCTCGCGTGTGCGCGTCGAGCCGTTCGGCCCAGTGGCCGTAGGAGGTGCCCGCGGGCGGAAGCTCCACGGGCCGTCCGGCGGCTGCCGCCCGGTACGCGGCTTCCAGGTCCGCCAGCAGGATGCGCCAGGAGACGCCGTCGATCACCAAGTGGTGTGCGCTGACGACGAGTTGTCCGCAGCGGTCGGGGCCGCGGTCGAGGAACAGGATCCGCACGACCCGGCCCGTGTGGGGGTCGAGCGCGGCTTGCGCCTCCTCCGTGAGCCGCTGGGCCTCTTCCTCCAGCGCCGGGCCGTCCAGTGCAGCCACGTCGTGCCGGGTGAAGACCGTCTGCGGTGGGCCGGCCAGAACCTCCTGGAGCCAGCCGGTGCCGGTGTGAGTGAAGCGCGTGCGCAGGGCCGCGTGCCGGCCGACGACGGCCTCCGCCGCCCGCTGCAGGGCCGACGGGTCGGTGCCCGGGGCGGACGACAGCCGCTGGGTCATGCTGAAGCGGAGCTTTCCGGCGGGGTCACGGCCGTCGAGGTACCAGTGCTGGATGGGGGTGAGCGGCGCCTCGCAGGGCGGTGCGTCGCCGGTGGCGGCGGGGCGCGCGGCGGGCCGGCCCGCGCACAGGGCGAGTTCGGCGACGGTCTGGTGCCGGAAGACGTCCTTGGTGCTGAGGGCGAGTCCGGCCTGCCGGGCACGGGAGACGATCTGGATGCTGAGGATGGAGTCGCCGCCGAGCGCGAAGAAGTTGTCCCGTGCCCCGACCCTTTCGACGCCGAGCACCTCTGCCCAGATCACGGCGAGCCGTTCCTCGGCGCCGGGGCGAGGGGCGACGTACGGCGTGGCGTCGTCGGGCCGGTCGGGCGGGGCGGGCAGCGCGCGCCGGTCCGTCTTGCCGCTGGTGGTGTGGGGGATGCGGTCCAGGGTGACGAAGGCGGCGGGCACCATGTGGTCGGGCAGGGTGCGGCGCAGCTCCGCGCGCAGTGCGTCACCGGTGGGGACGCGGTCGTCGGCGGGCACCACATAGGCGACGAGCATCGGACGGCCCGCGTGCTCGCGCGCGGCCACGGCGGCGTCCGCCACGTCCGGGTGCGCGAGGAGCGCGGCCTCCACCTCGCCGGGCTCGATGCGGAACCCGCGGATCTTGACCTGCTCGTCGACGCGGCCGAGGAACTCCAGCAGCCCGCTCCGGTCCCAGCGGGCCCGGTCACCGGTGCGGTACATCCGCTCTCCCGGCGCGCCGAATGGGTCGGCCAGGAAACGGGCGGCGGTCAGGCCGGGCCGGTTCAGGTAGCCACGGGCCACCTGGGCCCCGGCCAGATACAGTTCGCCCGGGACACCGGGCGGTACCGGGCGCAGGGCGTCGTCGAGCACGTAGGCCCGCAGGTTGCCGCCGGGACGGCCGATGACCGGCCGGTCGGGGTGGTCGGCGCAGCGGCCGTAGACGGCGTCGACGGTGCACTCGGTCGGCCCGTACATGTTGTACGCGATGACTCCCGAGTCCCTCTCGGCGTCGGCCAGTTCCCGCCAGGTCGCGGTGGTGACGGCCTCGCCGCCGACGAGCAGCAGCCCCGGACGGTGCCGGCCGGGCGCGAGCAGACCGGCGGAGACAAGCTCACGCAGGAAGGTGGGGGTGACGTTCACCAGGTCCAGGCGGTGCTCGGTGACCTGCGTGCAGAACGCCTCCGGGTCCAGGCGCACGTCCTCGGCCACGAGGTGCACCTCGTGGCCGAGGGCGAGCAGCAGCGGCCCTTCCCAGGAGGTGTCGAAGGAGAAGGAGGCGCTGAGAGCGGCCCGCAGGCGCCGCCCGTCCGAGACGTGCGGCAAGAGCAGGTTCGCTCGGTGGTCGTGGCAGAGGTTGACGAGCTGCCGGTGTTCGACGGCGACGCCCTTGGGGCGGCCGGTGGAGCCCGAGGTGTAGACGATGTAGGCGGTGTGCTGCGGCAGCAGGGGCCGGATCCGGTCGTCGTCGGTGGGGTCGTGGGCGGGCAGCCGGTCGAAGGGCACCTCGCCGAGCCCGGTCAGCAGGGTGTGCGGTCTGGCGTCCTGGAGCAGGAACTCCACGCGCTCTTGCGGGAGTTCGGGATCGATGCAGAGCACCGTGGCGCCCGCCTTGAGGACCGCGAACACCGCCACCACCAGGTCGGCGGTGCGCGGCAGCCGTACCGCGACCACACGCTCGGGGCCGGCGCCGAGCGCGACGAGGTGGTGGGCGAGCCGGTTGGCCCGCTCGTTCAGCGCCGCGAAGTCGAGGGTGATGTCGCGGGCGACCAGGGCGGTGTGGTGCGGGGTACGCGCGGCCTGCGCCTCGAACAGGGCGGGGAAGGTGGTGTCCGGCCAGGGCAGCCGGCTGCCCTCTCCATACCTGAGCACCTGCCGGCGCTCGGCGTCGGTCATCAGCGGAAGGTCGCCCACGGCACGCTCCGGGTGGTCGGCCACGGCCTGGAGCAGGATTCCCAGGCGGCCCGCCACACGCTCGGCGGTCTCCGCGTCGAACAGGCCGGTGTTGTACTCCAGGTAGCCGGTGAGGCCACCGTCCCGTTCCACGAAGTCGAAGGCGAGGTCGAACGTGGCGTTGCGGACCGGCGGGGTCACCGGCTCCGCCTCCAGGCCCGGCAGCCGGGGTGTCTCGGTGCCCAGGTTGTGCAGGGCCACCATGACCTGGAACAGGGGGGTGCGGCTGGTGTCACGCTCCGGCTGGAGTGTGTCCACCACCTGCTCGAAGGGAACGTCCTGGTGCGCGAAGGCGTCCAGGACGGTCTCGCGCACCTGGGCCAGCAGCTCGTGGAACGGCAGCTCGGGACGGACTCGGGCGCGCAGCACCAGCGTGTTGACGAACATGCCGACCACGTCCCGCAGTTCGTGCCTCTCCCGGCCCGCCGTGACGGTGCCGACGGTGAGGTCCTCCTGACCGGCCCAGCGGGCGAGCAGCACCTGACAGGCCGCCAGCAGGATCATGTAGAGGGTGGAGTCGGCCTGCCGGCCCCGCTCGATCAGTCGCTCGGTGAGGGCCGCCGGCACGGTGAAGGTGACCAGGGCGCCCTCGCGAGTGCGGACGGCGGGACGCGGCCGGTCGGTGGGCAGCTCCAGCGGGGTGACTCCGTCGAGCACCCGGCGCCAATGGGCGAGGTCGGCCTCGGCGTGTCCGGTGCGGGTGCGCTGCCAGGCGGCGTAGTCGGCGTAGCGGACGGGCAGCGCGGGCAGGTCCGGGGTGCGGTGTTCGAGGGCCGCCGTGTACAGCTCGGTGAGGTCGCGGCCCAACACTCCCAGGGACCAGCCGTCGGTGACGATGTGGTGCAGTGCCAGGACGAGGACGTGCTCCTCGGGAGCGAGGCGGCCCACGCGGGCGCGCAGCAGCGGCCCGGTGGTCAGGTCGAAGGGCGTGGCGGCCTCATCGCGCAGGAGGGCGTCCAGGGCGGCGCGGTCGGCCGTCTCCTCCACGCGGAGGTCCATGGGGCTCGGCGGGTGGACGACCTGACGTGCCTGTCCGTCGTGTTCGACGAACGTCGTGCGCAGCGACTCGTGGCGGGTGACCAGGCCGTCCAGGGCCGTCCGCAGGGCGGAGACGTCGAGCCGACCGCGCAGCCGCAGGACGGACAGGGTCGTGTACTCGGTGCTCCCGGGTTCGAACCGGTCGAGGAACCACAGCCGTTGCTGGGGATACGACAAGGGCGCCGGTGTCTCCGGGCCGGTGGCCGGGATGAGGTCGTCCTCGGCGCCGGGCTCGGCGGGCGGGTCGCCGAGGGCTGCCGCGAGGTCCGCCAGTGTGGAGTGGGTGAACAGCAGGCGGGGCGAGACATCCTGGCCGAAGGCAGTGCGCAACCGGGAGGTGACCCGGACGGCGAGGAGGGAGTCCCCGCCGAGGGCGAAGAAGTCGTCCCCGGCGCCGACCTCGTCGGTGTCCAGGACGTCCGTCCAGGCGGCGGCGACGAGCCGCTCGGCGGGTGTGCGCGGCGCGGTCCGCTCGGCACCGGTGGCGAAGCCGTCCGGTCCCGGTGCCGGCAGGGCCCGGCGGTCCAGCTTGCCGTTGACGGTGAGTGGCAGGGCCGCCATCGGGACATAGGCGGCCGGCACCATGTGCGCGGGCAGCGAC
Source organism: Streptomyces sp. NPDC051133 (assembly GCF_040682635.1). Classification (NCBI taxonomy): domain Bacteria; kingdom Bacillati; phylum Actinomycetota; class Actinomycetes; order Kitasatosporales; family Streptomycetaceae; genus Streptomyces; species Streptomyces sp. NPDC051133. The sequence continues at coordinate 146,600 of NZ_JBFBBK010000011.1, read as the reverse complement.
CGCTCCAGGTGGGCACGGAGCGCGGCGGCCGGCGGTGGCGGCGCGGCGCGGTCGCCGCTGCCGGTGCCGACGACGTGGGCCACCAGCCGCCGGGTGCCGGAGGGGTCCTCGTACACACCCACGGTCGCCGCGCCGACGCCCGGGTGGGTGTGCAGGGCGGCCTCGATCTCGCCGGGTTCGATGCGGTAGCCGCGGATCTTCACCTGCTGGTCGGCCCGGCCCAGGTACTCCAGGGTGCCGTCGGCCCGCCATCGGGCCCGGTCCCCGGTGCGGTACATGCGCGTGCCGGGACGGCCGAACGGGTCGGCGACGAAGCGGGTCGCGGTCAGGCCGGGCCGGTTCAGGTAGCCGCGCGCCAGGCCCTCGCCCGCCACGTACATCTCGCCCACGGCGTCGGCCGGCACGGGCCTGAGCGCCTCGTCGAGGACGTAGACGCGCAGGTCGGGGATGCCGGTGCCGATGGGGCTCGCGCCACCGTGGCGGCCCGTGCCGGCTTCCAGCGGGGCGTAGGTGACGTGCACGGTGGTCTCGGTGATGCCGTACATGTTCACCAGACGTGGTGCGGTGTCCGGGTGGCGGGTGTACCAGTCGGCCAGCCGTGCCACGTCCAGCGCCTCGCCGCCGAAGATCACCGTGCGCAGCGCCAGCCGGGCGGCGAGTTCGGGGTGTTCGACGTCGGCGCCCACCAGCGGGTAGAAGGCTGACGGGGTCTGGTTGAGGACGGTGACCCGCTCGTCGGCGAGCAGGCGCAGGAAGTCCTCCGGGGAGCGGGCGGTGTCGTCGGGGACGACGACGAGCCGCCCGCCGTGCAGCAGCGGGCCCCACAGCTCCCACACCGAGAAGTCGAAGGCATAGGAGTGGAACAGCGTCCACACGTCGTCGGCGCCGAAGCCGAACCAGTGCGCGGTGCGGGTGAACAGCCGGACCACGTTCACGTGCGGCACGACGACGCCCTTGGGGCGGCCGGTGGAGCCGGAGGTGTAGATGGCGTAGGCGGGGCTTTCGGGCAGCGGGCGGCGGGCCGGGTCCGCCGGCCCGGTGGCCGGTCGCCGGGCCAGGTCGGCGCGCACGCCGGGGTCGTCCAGGCGCACCAGGGGCACCGACGGGCCGGCCGTGGCCCCGGACGCGGTCACCAGCGCGGCCGGCCCGGCGTCGGCGATCAGGTGCGCGACGCGTTCTGCGGGCAGCTTCGGATCGATGGGCAGATAGGCGGCGCCGGTCTTCAGGACGGCGAGGACGGCCACCACCAGGTCGGTGGAGCGGGGCAGCGCGAGGGCCACGAACCGTTCGGGGCCGGCGCCCAGTTCGGCGAGCCGGTGGGCCAGCCGGTTGGACCGGCTGTCCAGCGTGGCATAGTCGAGGCGGTCGTCGCCGCAGGCCACGGCTTCGGCGTGCGGGGTACGGGCGGCCTGTGCCTCGAAGAGGTCCACCAGGGTGTCGGCCGGCCGGCCCTCCTCGGTGCCGTTCCAGTCCCGGAGGATGCGCCTTTCCTCGCAGGCGGTCGTCCAGGCGAGGCGGGCGAGCGGACGGTCGGGATCGTCGGCCAGGCCGGTGAGGAGCAGGCAGAGCCGCTCGGCCAGATCGCCTACGGTGGCAGCGTCGAACAGCTTCGGGTCGTAGGCCAGGTCGAAGCCGAGACGCTCGCCCTGGTAGGCCCGCAGCACGAGCGGATAGTTGGTGGCGTCCCGGGAGGAGACGTCGGCCAGGCGGATGCCCGAGCCGGCGGAACCGGCCTCGTCGAAGGGGTAGTTCTCGAAGGCGACCATGCTGTCGAACAGGGCGGTGCCGGCGGGCACCTCGCTCAGACCGGTCAGCTCGGCGAGCGACACCGCGGCGAACCGCCGCGCCGCGGCCTGTGCCTCCTGCAGCTCCCTGAGCCAGGCGGTGGCGGCACGGGCGCCGTCGACGCGCACGCGCGTCGGCAGGGTGTTGATGAACATGCCCACCATCGACTCGACGCCGGGCAGGTCGTCGGGACGGCCGGAGACCGTGGTCCCGAACAGCACGTCCCGCTCTCCGCTGTAGCGGGACAGCAGCAGTGCCCAGGCGCCCTGCACCACGGTGCCGAGGGTCAGCCCGGCGGCCCGGGCGGTGCGGGTCAGCCGGGCAGACACCTCGTCGGGCAGTGCGGCGGTGTGCACGGCCGCCGAGCGGCTCTCGTGTCCGGGTCGCCGGACGCGGTCGACCGGCAGCGGGGTGGGGGTCGCGAAGCCCTCGAGGACGTCCCGCCAGTACGCGCGTGCGGCGTCGCCGTCCTGGTCGGCCAGCCAGCGCACATAGTCGCCGAACGGGCGCCGCGCCGGGGGCCGCGGTTCGCTGCCGGAGGTGAGAGCGGCGTACTCGCCGAAGACCTCGCTGAGAACCTGGGCCAGACTCCAGCCGTCCAGGATCAGATGGTGGGAGGTCCACAGCAGCTGCACGCGGGCGTCGGGCAGCCGGACGAGGGTGAGCCGCATCAGCGGCGCGCTGCCGAGGTCCAGTCCGCGCGCGAGATCGTCGGCGCGCAGCCCGTCGAGCCGCTCGGCCCGTTCTCGCGGCGCGAGCGTGCGCCAGTCCACCTGCTCGACGTGGAGCCGGGCCTCCCGGTGGACGACCTGGAGAGGCACGGGGACGCCCTCCCACACCACCGAAGTGCGCAGCGCGGGCGTGCGGTCGGTCACCCGCTGCCAGGCCACGGCCAGGGCGGCGGGGTCGTTCACGCCGTCCAGCAGCAACGCGGCCTGGTCGACGTACACGTCGTCCGGCCCGCCGACCAGACGGTGGAAGAGCATGCCCTCCTGGAGCGGGGTGAGCGGCAGCAGGTCCTCCACGTCCCGCCCGTCTCCGACGAGAGCGTCCACGGCCGCCTGGTCCAGGCGGGCCAGCGGGAAGTCGGAGGGGGTACGGCCGCCGGCTCCGGGCCGGGCGCAGTGCTCGACGATGGCGGCGAGGGCCCGGACCATCCCGTCGGCCAGCGCGCGCACCGTCTCCGCCCGGTGCACCTGGTCGCTGTAGTGCCAGGTGATCTCCAGCCGACCGTCGGTGACCGCGGCGGAGACGTCCAGGAGGTGGTCCAGGGGCTCCGCGGGGTCGATGTCCCGACCGGGCACGTCGGCGGCGGGAGTGAAGTCCCGGCCGTCCGCGGCCTCCCACTGCCCGTGGTAGGTGAAGCAGACCTGCGGCAGCGGCAGGTCCCGCAGGGCACGGGCCTCCGGACGCGGTGAGCCGAGGTGGGCCAGGGCCTGGTAGCTCAGGCCGCGCCGCGGCACGGCGCGCAGCCCCTCCTTGACGGCCTTGAGGGTGGCGCCCCAGTCGCCCGGGTCCGTCGGGGTGAGGGTGACGGGGTACTGGGTGGTGAACCAGCCGACCGTCCGGGAGAGATCGGCGCCCTCGACCAGGTCCTCCTCGCGGCCGTGACCCTCCAGGGCGACAGTCACCCGGCCGGCGCCCGTCCAGTCGACGAGCACCCGGCCGAGCGCGCTCAGCAGGACGTCGTTGACCTGGGTGCGGTACACGCCCGGCACCCGCCGCAGCAGCGCCTCTGTGGTGGCGCGGTCGACACCGGTGCGGACGGTGCGGACGGACCCGGCGAGCGGGACGCCGGGCAGGTCCACGGGCAGCGGGGTGCGCTCCACGGCGGCCTCGGCGGTCCAGTACGGCAGGTCGTCGTCCAGGTCGCCGGCGCGCACCCGTTCGGCGAGCCGCCGGGACCAGTGGGTGAACGGGGTCCCTTCGGGCTCCGGTCGCGGGTCCTCGCCCGCCGCCGCCTGTCGGTAGGCGCGTTCCAGGTCGGCCAGCAGTACCCGCCAGGAGACGCTGTCCACGACCAGGTGATGGATCGCGAGGAACAGCTGGTGCCGCTCGCCGCCGGGGAGCAGAGCCGCGCGCAGCAGGGCCCCGGTGACCGGGTCCAGGGCGGTGCGGGCGGCGTCCGCGGCCTCGGTGGGCGTGGTCCCCGGGGCGGGCCGGGCCAGTAGTCCGGTGGCCGGCCCCTGGCCCGGGTGCTGCTGCCAGGTGTCCTCGTCGCGGGTGAACCGGGTGCGCAGCGCGGGGTGACGGACCACGACCGCCTCCAGCGCCCGCTCCAGCGCCGGTATGTCGAGGTCGTACGGCAGGTCGAGCAGCATCGACATGCTGAAGTGCCGCAACGGGCCGTGCGTGGCGAAGAACCACTCCTGGACCGGCGTCAGCGGCGCGGGTCCGTCGGCGTGCGGACGTCGGAGCGCGGGTACGGGGGTCGTGCGGCGGGTCGCCGCCGCGGCCAGGCCGGCGACCGTCTGGTGGCGGAAGACGTCCTGTGAGGCGAGGTGCAGGCCTGCGGCGCGGGCCCGGGAGACGGCCTGGATGCTCAGGATCGAATCGCCGCCCAGTTCGAAGAAGTTGTCCGTGACGCCGACTCGTGCCACGCCGAGCACCTCGGCCCAGATCCCGGCCAGGGTCTCCTCGGCAGGTGTGCGCGCGGCGACGAACTCCCGCTGCGACTCGGCTCCTTCGGGGTCCGGAGCGGGCAGGGCACGGCGGTCCAGCTTGCCGCTGGTGGTGAGCGGCAGTGTGCCGAGCGCGGTGAAGGACGACGGGACCATGTGGTCCGGCAGGACGGATCGCAGGGCCGCCCGCAGGTCCGCGGGGGTGGGACGGAGCGCCCCGGGCGCGGGAACGACGTAGGCGGCCAGCCGGGTGTGGGCGTGCGCGTCGGTCACGGCGACCACCGCCGCCGCGCCGACCTCCGGCAGGTCGAGCAGGGCCGCCTCGATCTCGCCGGGTTCGATGCGATGCCCGCGTACCTTGACCTGGTCGTCGGCGCGTCCGAGGTAGTCGAGGCGCCCGTCCGCCGTCCAGCGGGCGAGATCGCCGGTGCGGTACATGCGGGTGCCGGGCGGGCCGAACGGGTCCGGCAGGAACCTCGCCGCGGTAAGGCCGGGGCGGCGGGCGTAGCCCCGGGCCAGCTGCTCCCCCGCGAGGTACAGCTCGCCGCCGACGCCGACCGGAGCCGGCCGGAGCCGGTCGTCGAGGACGTAGGCCCGCACGTTCGGCAGGGGACGGCCCACCAGGGGGCGGCCGTCGCCCTCGATGCGGCAGGCCAGCGCGTCGACCGTGCACTCGGTGGGGCCGTAGAAGTTGTAGGCGGCTACGTCCGGGTGCGCGCCCAGCTCGCGCCAGAGGACCGGGGTGACCGCCTCGCCGCCGAGCATCAGCACCCGCGGGCGGTGCCGGGGGTCGGTCAGCAGCCCGGCGGGCAGCAGTTGCCGCAGATAGGAGGGCGTCACGTCGAGGAAGTCGACGCGGTGCTCCACGACGTACTCGACCAGGGCGGCCGGATCCATCCGGGTGACCTCGTCCACCAGGTGCAGCGGGTGGCCGTCGGCCAGCAGCAGCACGCCTTCGAGGGAGGTGTCGAAGGAGAAGGACGCGGTGAGGGCGACCCGCAGCGGGCCGCCGCCCGCGTCGGCGACGAACCCCGCGCGGTGGGCTGCCAGCAGGTGGACGGCCGAGCGGTGTGCGACGGCGACGCCCTTGGGCCGCCCCGTGGAGCCGGAGGTGTAGATGACGTAGGCGATGTGCTGCGGGTGCAGCGGGGCACGGCGGTCGGCGTCGGTGGGGTCGGTGTCCGGTGCCGTGCCGGGCACCTCGCGCAGGGCGGCCTCGTCCAGGATCACCGCTGGACGGGCGTCGTCCAGGAGGTGGCGGACGCGTTCCTCGGGCAGGGCCGGGTCCAGGGGCAGATAGGCCGCGCCGGCCTTCCAGACGGCGAGGATCGCCACGATCATGTCGGCGGTGCGCGGCAACCGCAGCGCGACCAGCTGTTCAGGGCCGGCACCGAGGGCGATGAGGTGGTGGGCGAGCCGGTTGGCGCGCGCGTTGAGCGTGGCGTAGTCGAGGCGTTCGCCGCCGGCGACCAGGGCGAGCGCGTGCGGGGTCAGGGCTGCCCTGCGCTCGAAGATCTCGGGGTGGGTGGTGTCCTCGACCGGAACCGCTGTGGCGTTCCAGTCGTGCGTGACCTGCCGTACCTCCTGCTCGGACAGCAGGGGCAGAGTGCCGAGCGGCCGGTCCGGATCGGTGGCGGCGCCCTGGAGCAGCCGCAGCAGCTGTCCGGCCATCCGCTCGGCCGTCTCCGGGTCGAACAGATCCGTGCGGTACTCCAGCAGGCCGGTCAGGCGGTCCCCGTCGGGGACGAACTCGACGCTCAGGTCGAAGGTGGCCGCCCGCCGGGGTACGGCGACCGTGGCGGCCTTCAGTCCGTGCGCGGTGGTGGCGGCGGGCGGGTCGGGGTGCAGCAGGACCATCACGTCGAACAGCGGGTTGCGGCCTGCCTCGCGGCGCGCGCCCACCGCCTCCACGATCCGCTCGAACGGCGTGTCGCCGTGCGCGAAGGCGTCGTTGACGGTGTCGGAGGCCTTCGCCAGCAGTTCACGGAAGGAGCCGGACGCCTCCACCGGGGTGCGCAGCACCACCGTGTTCACGAAGAAGCCCACGGCCCGCTCCAGCTCCGTCCTCGACCGGCCGGGGGTCAGGGAGCCGACGCTGATGTCGTCCTGGCCGGACCAGCGGGCCAGCAAGGCTTGGGCCGCCGCGACCAGGACCGTGTGGAGGGTGGTGTGCTGTTCTCTCGCGAGGTCGCGCAGCCGTGCCGTGAGCGGGGCGGGGACGGTGAAGGTGTGGACCGCGCCCGCGCCCGCCTCCTCGCCGCGCCGCGGCCGGTCCAGCGGCAGCTGCGGCGCCACCGAGCCCGCCAACCGCTCCTTCCAGTGGGCGAGATGGCGCTCCAGCCGGGCGCCGGCGAGCTGCTCGCGCTGCCAGACCGCGAAGTCCGGGTACTGCGTGGGCACCGCGGGCAGGTCCGGTGCGGCGCCCCGGGCGAGGGCGTCGTAGGCGGTGCACAGCTCGTCCAGGACGATACCCATCGACCAGCCGTCGACGATGATGTGATGGGCCGTCAGCAGCAGGACGTGCGAGGTCGTCGACTCGCGCAGCAGTGCGGCACGCAGCAGCGGCCCCCGCAGCAGGTCGAAGGAGCGGGAGTACTCCTCGAGCAGGGCGGCGTCGACGCCGTCCGCCGCCTCCCGGACGGTCAGGGGCATCGGTCCGGCCGGGTGCACGGTCTGGGCCGGCCTGCCGTCGGTCTCCTCGAACGTCGTGCGCAGCGCGTCGTGGCGGCCCACGACGGCGGCCAGGGCCGCTTCCAGCGCGGCCCGGTCCAGCGCGCCGGTGAGCCGCACCGCCACGGCGCTGTTGTAACGGGCGTCGCCGGGCCGCAGCCGGTCCAGGAACCACAGGCGCTGCTGGGCGAAGGACAACGGCAGCGGGCGGTCACGGTCGGCGCGCGGTATACCGTGCGCCGCTCCCGGGGCCGCGCCGCCCGCCCGTCCGGACAGCCGTCGGCGCAGCGCCTCCCGCAGGTCCTCGGGCAGGGCCTCGGCGCGGTCCCGCCGGGAGGGCCGCGCGGGCCGGGGCGGGTTCGAAGGGTTCGAAGACGTCATGGTCGTCGGGTCCTCACCGTTCGTCGTGGTCGTGGCCGCCGTGCGCGGCGTCTTCGAGTTCGTCCAGCACCTGCTCCTCCACCAGTTCCGCCAGGGCGGCGACCGTGCGGGAGACCAGGACGTCACGCGGGGTGAGCGGGACGCCGAACGCCTCGCCTGCGCGGGAGGCGATGAGCAGGGCGCGCATCGAGTCGCCGCCCAGCAGGAAGTAGTCGTCCTCGGCGCCCACGGGGCTCCGCAGGATCTCCGCCCAGATGGCGGCCAGAGCCTCCTCGGTGGGCGTGCGGGGTGCCACCCGCACGGTCGGTCGCCGCTCCTCCGCGGGTGCCGGAGCGGGCAGGGCGGCCCGGTCGGTCTTGCCGTTCTCGGTGAGCGGGAAGCGGTCGAGGACCACGAACGCCGAGGGGATCATGTGCCCGGGCAGTGAACGGGCGGCCAGCGACCGCAGTTCCGCGCCGGTGGGTGGCTCGGCGCCGGGGACCGTGAGCAGGTGGGCGACCAGCCGCGGCGTGCCCGGCTCGTCCTCGCGTACCGTCACCACGGCGTCCAGCACGGCCGGATGGCGGACCAGGGTCGCCTCGACCTCCCCGGCCTCGATGCGGTGCCCGCGCAGCTTGAGCTGGTGGTCGGTGCGCCCCAGGTAGTGCAGCTCGCCGTGGGCGTCTCGGCGCACCAGGTCGCCGGTGCGGTACATGCGGGTGCCGGACGGCCCGAACGGGTCGGCGGTGAAGCGGGCCGCGGTCAGGCCGGGGCGGCCGAGGTAGCCGCGCGCGAGGGCCGGCCCGCTCAGCCACAGCTCCCCGGGCACGCCGTCCGGGACCGGGCGCAGCCGGGTGTCGAGGACGTAGGCGCCCGTCGCGGGCAGCCGGCGGCCGATGGGCGGCGCCGCTCCGTCCGGCTCCAGGGGGGCGGACCAGGTGGCGACGACGGTGGCCTCGGTGGGCCCGTAGGAGTTGACCATACGGTGGTGCGGGGCCCAGCGGGCGACGAGTTCGGCACCGCACGCGTCGGCGCCGACGATCAGCGTCTTCAGGTCCGGCAGGGTGCCGGGCGTGTCCGGGGGCACGGTGGCGAGCGCGGCCGGGGGCAGCAGCGTGTGAGTGATGCGCCCCTCGCGCAGCACCTTGGCCAGCTCCGCGCCGAGCAGCGGGCCGGGCGGGGGTACGACCAGGCGGGCACCGTGCGGCAGGGTCATGCACAGCTCCAGAACGGAGGCGTCGAAGCTCGGCGTGGCGAACGCCAGCACCCGGTCGCCGGGGGCCACCTGGTAGTGGGCGGCCTCGGCGGCGGAGAACGCGGCGAGCCCGCGGTGGGTGACGACGACGCCCTTCGGGGTGCCGGTGGAGCCCGAGGTGTAGATGACGTACGCCTGGTCGTCCGGGTCGAGCGGGCGGCTCCGGTCGGCGTCGGTGGGCCGGTGGCCGGGCACGTCGTCCGCCGGTGCGGCCAGCAGCCCGGCGATCTCCTTGGCGTCGAGGACCAGGGCGGGATCCGCGTCCCGGAGCATCAGCGCGATCCGCTCCTCCGGGTAGGCGGGGTCCACGGGCAGGAACGCGGCCCCTGCCTTCGCCGATGCCAGCTGGGCCAGCACCATGTCCGCCGAGCGGGGCAGGAGGAGCGCGACGAGGCCCCCGGGTCCCGCGCCCCGGGCGATGAGCCGGTGGGCGAGCCGGTTGGCTGTGGCCTCCAGGTCGGCGAAGGTCAGCACCCGGCCGGACTCCTCCAGCGCCGGCGCGGTCGGCCACCGGTCGACGGCGGCCTCGACGAGTGCGGGAAGGGTGGCCCCGGGGACCGGTCCGAGTTCCGGGCGGGAGGGTCCGCGCAGCAGTGCGGCCCGCTGTCCGGGCGGCAGGACGTCCACGGCGTCCAGACGGGCGGTGCCGTCCGAGGCCGCGAGGGTGTGCAGCGTGTGCAGCAGCTGCGCGGCGAGCGATCCGGCAGTGGCCTCGTCGAAGTACCTCGGGTCGTAACCGAGTTCCACCGCCAGTTCGTCACCCGGGGAGACGACGACGGTGACCGGGTAGTTGGTGGCTTCCCGGGCGTCCAGGTCCCGCAGCGTCAGGCCGTGCGCGCCGGCCGTGGCATCACCGACCGGATAGTTCTCGAAGACCACCAGGCTGTCGAACAGCGGCGTACCGGACGGCAGCCGGGTGAGGCCGTGCAGGGTGCTCAGGGGCACGTGGTCGAAGCGGCGGTCGTCGGCGCGGTCCTCCTGCAGCGCGCGCAGCCAGGCGGCGCAGCCGGCGGCGCCGTCGACGGTGACGCGGGCGGGCAGAGTGGTGATGAACAGACCGGTGATGCCGTCCGCGCCGGGCAGATCGGCGGGGCGTCCGGAGACCGTGGTGCCGAAGCACACCTCCCGCTCGCCGCTCCAGCGTGCCAGCAGCAGCGCCCAGGCGCCCTGCACCAGGGTGTTGAGGGTGAGGCGGTGCCGGCGCGCGAACTCCTGCAGCCGGCGGGTGGCGTCGACGCCGAGCCGCTGGGACAGCCAGGTGCCGGAGCGGGCCGTGCCGCCCGGGGCGGGCCTGCGGTCGTAGGGCAGCGCTGTCGGGGTGGCCAGGTCCGCCAGGACGTCGTGCCAGTGCTGCTCGGCCCGGCCGGTGTCGCGGGCGGCGAGCCAGGCGGCGTACTCGGCGAACGGCCGGCGCTCGGGCAGCCGGGGCCGCTCGCCCCGGGCGAGCGCGGCGTGCGCGGCCATGACGTCGGACAGGACGTGGAAGACGCTCCAGCCGTCCAGCAGGACGTGGTGGAAGGTCCACACCATGCGCACCGCGTCCGGCCCGAGCCGGACCAGCGCGAGCCGCAGCAGTGGAGCGCGGTCCAGGGCGAGGCCCCGGGCCCGCTCGTCGGCGAGGAGCCGTTCCAGCTCGGCCTCGCGTCGCCGCGCCGGCAGCGCGGTCCAGTCGTGTTCGGTGACCGGCAGGACGACATCCCGGTGGACGACCTGAAGCGGCACGGGTACGTCGTGCAGGGCGACGGAGGTGCGCAGGACGGGTGTGCGGTCCACGACGTGCTGCCAGGCGGCGGCCAGCAGCCGCGGGTCGTGGGCGCCGTCCACCACGCAGGTGATCTGCTCGACGTACAGGCCGTGGGCGGCCTCGTCCATGCCGTGCAGGACCATGCCGGTCTGGGTGGGCGTGAGCGGGTACACGTCCACGACGTCCGCGCCGGTGCCGACCAGCCGGTCGACGGCGGGCTGGTCCAGGGGGGCGAGGGGGAAGTCGGACGGGGTGCGGCCGCCGGCGCCGGGCTCGGCGCAGTGCCGTACCAGGGCGCGTAGTTCGTCCGTCAGCTCGGCCGCCAGGCGGGCGATCGTCTCGCGCCGGTGGACCTCGCGGGAGTAGGACCAGGTGAACCGCAGTTCGCCGCCGGTGACCCGGCCCAGTACGTCGAGCAGGTACGGCCGGGCTCCCGTGCCGGCCATGCCGCCGGAGAGGCCGTCGCGGGGGCCGTGCAGCAGTGCGCCGGGAGCGGCCGGGTGCCCGTCCTGCCGGCCCAGGTAGTTGAAGCAGATCTGCGGCAGGTCCGGCAGCTCCCGGCCGGCCGTGGGGTGCAGGTACCGCAGGGCGCCGTAGCCGAGCCCGCCGTGCGGTACGGCCCGCAGGTTCTCCTTGACGGACTTCAGCGCGGTGCCGGTGTCCGCGTCGCGGGGCACGTCCAGGACGACCGGGTGCATCGTGGTGAACCAGCCGACCGTCCGGGCCAGGTCGACGTCCGCGAGCAGTTCCTCGCGGCCGTGGCCCTCCAGGGTGACCGCCACCCGGTCCCGGCCGGTCCACCGGGCCAGGACGCGGCCCAGCCCGTACAGGAGGACGTCGTTGATCCGGGTGCGGTAGGCGTCCGGGACGTCCTGGAGCAGCCGCCGGGTGTCCTCGGTGTCCAGGCCGAGGGTCACGGTCTCCTCGTCGGCGGCGGTGTTGGTGCCGCCGGGGTCGTCGGTGGGCAGGTCGGCCCCGGTGTCGAGCCCGCTCCAGTGGGCGAGTTCCCCGTCGAAGCCGCCGCCGGCCGTGTGGGTGGCGAGGCGCTCGGCCCAGGTGCGGAACGAGGTGCTCTTCGGGCCCGGGCCGGGCCGGTCGCCGACGCGCAGGGCGCGGTAGGCGGTGTCCAGGTCCTCCAGGAGCAGCCGCCAGGACACCGCGTCCACGACCAGATGGTGCGCGGCGAGCAGCAGTACCGGCCGTCCGCCGCCGTCGGGGCGGCACAGCGCGGCCCGCAGCAGCGGTCCTGCGGCCAGGTCGAAGCCGGCGGCCAGGGTGTCGGCGATCTCCCGTGACGGCGCGGTGCGATGCACCTCCAGGTGCGGGGCCTGGCCGGGCGCGGTGCCGTGCTGCCGCCATGATCCCTCGACGGCCGGCTCGTAGCGCAGCCGCAGGGCGTCGTGATGCTCCAGTACGACGGCCAGGGCGGCCCGCAACAGCGTCTCGTCGGCGTCCTCGGTCAGCTCGTAGGAGACCGTCTGGCTGAAGTCGCCGGGGCCGTCGGTGAGCGTGTCGAAGAACCAGTGCTGTACGGGGGTGAGCGGGGCCTCGCCGGTCACCGGGCCCTGCTCGGCGACGGCGGTGGCCCGCGACGCAGTCAGCTCTTCGGCCGCAAGGGCGAGTTCGGCGAGGCTCTGATGGGTGAACAGGTGCCGTGGGGTCAGGGCGAGACCGGCGCGGCGGGCGGCGGAGACGATCTGGATGCCCAGGACGGAGTCGCCGCCGAGCGCGAAGTAGTTGTCGTCCGCGCCGATCTCGGGCACGCCGAGCACCTCGGCCCAGATCGCGGCGAGGATTTGTTCCGCCCCGGCGCGTGGCGGCCGGGTGGCGCCCGTGGCCGGGGCCGCCCACTCCGGCTCCGGCAGGGCCCGCCGGTCCAGTTTGCCGGTGGCGCCGAGCGGCAGCCGCTCGAGGGGCACGACGAGGGCGGGCACCATGTGGTCGGGCAGGCCTTGGGCGAGGAAGGCGCGCAGCTCGGCCGGCTGCGGGAGCCCGGTGCCGCGGGGCACCGCGTAGCCGACGAGCCGGCGGTGGCCGTCATGCTCGACCACCCGGGCCGCCGCGGCGGCCACCGCGGGGTGGCGGGCCAGCGCGGCCTCCACTTCACCGAGTTCGATGCGGAAGCCGCGCACCTTGACCTGATCGTCACCGCGCCCCAGGTAGACCAGGTCGCCGTCGGCCGTCCACCGCACCAGGTCGCCGGTGCGGTACATGCGGCCGCCGGACGGCCCGAAGGGATCCGGCAGGAAGCGGGAGGCGGTCAGGCCGGGGCGGCGCAGATAGCCGCGGGCCACGCCGGTGCCGCCGAGGAACAGTTCGCCGGGCGCGCCGATCGGTACCGGTCGCATCCGGTCGTCCAGCACGTAGGCACGGGCGCCGCCGACCGGCCGGCCGATCGGCGGGTCACGGTCGGGGTCGGCCGGGTCGCAGGAGAAGGCGGTGGCGTAGACGGTGGCCTCGGTGGGGCCGTAGATGTTGCGGACCTGGCAGCCGGGGATCGCCGCGCGCACCTGGCGGACGGTGCGGGCGGGCAGGCCCTCGCCCGCGAGGACCACCGTGTCTGCGGTGACGTGCACGGCGTCCTCCGCCAGGAGCCTGCCCAGGGCCGAGGGGACCGCGCTGAGCAGCCCGGCCCGCCAGGGCTCGGGGCGCTCGGCCAGGGCCAGCAGGTCGCGGACGACCTCCACCCGGCCGCCGGACAGCAGCGGCGAGAAGATCTCGAACACCGACACGTCGAAGTTGAGGGAGGTGGAGGCCACGACGTGCTCCAGCCCGCGGCCGGTGAACGCGGCCGCGGCCCACTCGGTCAGGGCCAGCACGGAGGCGTGGGCGACCACGACGCCCTTCGGGCGGCCGGTGGAGCCGGAGGTGTGGATGACGTAGGCCGGGTGGTCCGGCAGCAGCGTGCCGTGCCGTTCGTCGTCGCCGACCGGGTCCGGCGAGGCGGCGAGGAGTGCGGGGCCGTCCGGCAGGATCCGGGTGAACGGCCCGTCGGGCAGCCGGCTGGCGGTCTCCGCGCTGGTGATCACCGCGTCGGGCCGTACGTCGTCGAACAGGAAGGCGACGCGCTCGGCCGGGTACTGGGGGTCGACCGGCAGATAGGCGGCACCGCTCTTGAGCACCGCCAGGAGGGCCACGATCAGGTCGGCGGTGCGGGGCAGACACAGGGCGACGAAGCGCTCGGGGCCCGCACCGGCCGCGATGAGCAGGCGGGCCAGCCGGTTGGAGCGTTCGTCCAGTTCCCGGTAGGTCAGGAGGTCCTCACCGTGCACGACGGCCGGGGCATCAGGGGTGCGGGCGGCCTGCCGTGCGAACGCCTCGGGCAGGGTGCCCCGCGGCGCTCGCGTCACCACCCCCGCGAAGCGGCCGACGAGGTCACGCCCCGGCCCCGGATCCAGCAGGGCCAGGTCGGCCAGGCGGCAGTCGGGGTCGGCGGCCATCCGCGTCAGCAGCGTGCGCAGACTCTCCCCGATCCCGGTCACCGTCGTGGCGTCGAACAGGGCGGGGTCGTAGTCGAGGTGGACGTCGAGAGTGTCCCCGGGAGCGACGACCACGCTGAGTGAGTAGTTGGTCGGCTCCAGGTCCCGCTCCTGTTCCAGGCCCAGGCCGTGCCGGGCCGGCGCCTCCTCGTCGAAGGGGTAGTTCTCGAAGACGACGATGGAGTCGAACAGGACGGTGCCGCCCGGCACCTCGCTCCATGCCTGCACCTGGGCCAGCGAGACGAAGTCGTGCCGCCGGGCCTCCGCCTGGGCGGCCTGCAGCTCACGCAGCCAGGCCGACAGCGGGCGCCGTCCGTCGATCCGGGCGCGGGTGGGCAGGGTGTTGATGAACAGTCCGACCATCGAGGTGACACCCGGCAGTTCGGCGGGCCGCCCGGAGACGGTCGTGCCGAACACCACGTCCTCGCCGCCTCCGTAGCGGGACAGCAGCAGCGCCCAGGCGCCCTGCAGGACGGTGTTCAGGGTGAGGCCCGCCCGCTGGGCCGCCTCCCGCAGCCGTGCCGACACGACGGTGTCGAGGCTGACCCGCACCGATTCCGAGGAGGAGCTGCGGTGGGCCCCGGCTGGCCGCCGGTCCGCCGGCAGTTCGGTGGGGGCGCGGAACCCGGCGAGCAGGTCGCGCCAGTAGCGCTCGGCCCGGCCGGTGTCCTGCCCGGCCAGCCAGCCCAGGTAGTCCGCGAAGGGCCGGCGCTCGGGCACCTCGGCACGGCGCCCGGCGGTCAGGGCGGCGTACCGCTCGCACACCTCGGCGAAGACCTGGGCCGCGCTCCACCCGTCGAGCAGCACGTGATGGAAGGTCCACACGAGCCGTACCCGGTCCGCCGGGAGCCGGATCAGGGTCAGTCTCATCAGCGGTGCCGACCCGAGGTCGATCCCAGCCGCCCGGTCCGCGGCGAGGAGCTCGTCCAGGTCGCGCTCACCCTCCTCGGCGGACCGTCCGGACCAGTCGTGGTGGGTGACGGGCACGGTGGCCCGGTGCTGCACGACCTGGAGAGGTTGGAGGGTGTCCTGCCACACCAGCCGGGTGCGCAAGGCCGGATTGGCGTCCGCCGTGTACTGCCAGGCCTCGGCCAGCGCGTGCGGGTCGGTGACGCCGGACAGCACCAGCTGCACCTGGTTGACGTAGGTGCGGCCGTCGGGGTCCAGCAGGCTGTGAAAGAGCATGCCCGCTTGCATCGGCGCGAGCGGGAGGACGTCCTCCACTGCGCGCCCGTCCCCCACGATCCGGTCCACGGCCGGCTGCTCCAGGCGGGCCAGCGGGAAGTCCGACGGGGTACGGCCGCCGGCGTCCGGCCGGGCGCAGTGGGCGACGATGTCCCGCAGAGCGCCGAGCATGCCCTCGGCGAGGGCGGTGACGGTCTCCTCGCGGTGCCGGCCGGTGCTGTGGTACCAGCTGATCTCCAGCCGGTCGTCCTCGACCCGGGCCACCACGTCCAGCAGGTGGGGCCGCTTGGTGCCGGGGGCCTCCGCGCCGCCGAGACCGCCGGGCACCGCGCCGATGAGGGCACCGCCGTCGGAGGACCAGTCGAAGCGGCCCAGGTAGTTGAAGCTGATGCCGGGCATCGGGGTACCGGTGAGGGCTTCGTCGCGGGCGATGTGGCGCAGGGCGCCGTAGCCGAGGCCCCGGTCGGGGACGGCCCGCAGCTGCTCCTTCACCGCCTTCAGCGCGCTCCCCCAGTCTCCTGCCGGGACGTGCAGGGCGACCGGGAAGAGGGAGGTGAACCAGCCGACCGTGCGGGACAGGTCGACGTCCTCGAACAGCTGGTCCTCGCGGCCGTGGCCCTCGAGTCCGACGGCGACGGTACGGCGTCCGGTCCAGTCGGCGAGCACCCGGCCCAGCGCGGTGAGCAGGACGTCGTCGACCCGGGTGCGGTAGACCCCGGGGACCGTGCGCAGGAGGTCGTCGGTGCTGTCCCGGTCGAGCCGGACGGTCACCGCGCGGACGTCGGCCGCGGTGTTCGGGCCGTCGCCGTCGACGGGGAGCGGTTCGGCGCAGTGGCGGGCGGCGTCCGCCCAGTAGGAGCGCTGGTCCGCGAAGCCACCGCCGTCGGTACGGTCACGCAGTCGGCGGACCCACTCCCGGGCGGAGGTGGTCCGGGCGGGCAGCCGCACCGGCTGCTCCGCCGCGGCCTGCCCGTAGCCGGTCTGCAGGTCCTCCAGCAGGACCCGCCAGGAGACGCCGTCGACCACCAGGTGGTGCACGACCAGTAGCAGCCGGGCGGCCCGGGCACCGTCGGCGGTGAACAGCCGGGCGGTGAACAGGGGACCGCTGTCCAGCCGGAATCCGGCGTGGGCGGCCGCCGTGACGCGGGCCTCCGTCGCCGGGTCACAGACCTGGAGCAGCTCCGGTGCCGGTGCGTCCGCCGGAGTGACGTACTGGCGCCAGGTGCCGTCACCGTCGAGGACGAACCGGGAGCGCAGGGCGTCGTGGTGGGTCCACAGGGCGGTGAGGGCGCGGCGCAGGGCCTCGGGGTCGACGGTGCCGGCCGTCTCGACGACGACGGACTGGTCGAAGAAGCCGGCGTGCGGCGGACGCGGGTCGAGGAACCAGTGCTGGATGGGGGTGAGGCCGGCTTCACCGCTGACCGGTTCGGTGCCGGCGACGGAGGCGGCGGCACCGGTGACGGCGGCCAGCGCGGCCACCGTGGGATGCCGGAACAGGTCGCGGGGAGTGAGGGCGAGGCCCGCTGCCCGGGCACGGGAGACGACCTGGATGCTGAGAATGGAGTCGCCGCCCAGCATGAAGAAGTCGTCGTCCACGCCGACCCGCTCCGCGCCGAGCAGATCGGCCCAGATCCCGGCGAGGACGCGCTCGGCCTCGGTGCGCGGGGCCCGGTGGGCGCGGTCGCCGCCCGCCGTCCAGTCGGGTGCGGGCAGCCGCCGCCGGTCGACCTTGCCGTTGGCCGTCAGCGGCAGCTCCGGCACGGTGACGAACGCGGCGGGCAGCATGTAGTCGGGCAGGTCGGCGGCAAGATGGGCGCGCACGTCGGCGGCGGGCGGCACGGAGGCCCCGGCGGCGGGTACCAGGTGGGCGGCGAGGCGCTTGCGCCCGCCGTCCTCGTACAGGGAGACCACCGCCTCGGCGAGGTCCGGGTGCGCGGTGAGCCGGGCCTCGATCTCGGCGGGTTCGACGCGGAAGCCGCGGATCTTGATCTGGTCGTCGGCGCGGCCCACGAAGTGCAGTTCGCCGTCGGCACTCCAGCGCACGATGTCACCGGTGCGGTACATCCGCTCGCCGGGCGGACCGAAGGGGTCGGCGACATAGCGGGCGGCGGTCGCACCGGGGCGTCCCGCGTACCCCCGGGCCAGCCCGGCACCGGCGATGTACAACTCCCCGGGAATGCCAGGTGGTTGAGGCTGCAGGGCGCCGTCGAGGACGTACACGCGTGTGTTGTCCAGCGGGCGCCCGATCGGCAGCACGGCGGGCAGCGGGTCGCCGGAGCGGAAGACCCGCCGGGTGGCGAAGGTGGTGGTCTCCGTGGGGCCGTAGCCGTCCACGACGGTCAGTCCGGGGCAGGCGTCCAGCACGCGGCGTACGACCGCGCCCGGCACGGCCTCACCACCGGTCCACACCTCCCGTGCACCACGCAGGCAGGCGGGGTCCTCCTGGGCGAGGAGGCGGAACAGGCCCGCGGTCAGCCAGAGGCACGTCACCCCCTGCTCGGCGACGGCCCGCCGGACCAGAGCGGCATCCAGGTCGGCCGGCGGGGCCAGGACGGCCGTCCCTCCGCGCAGCAGCGGTACCCACACCTCGTAGGTGGCGGCGTCGAAGGCGTGCGGGGAGTGGACGAGGACCCGGTCGTGCCCGGTGAACGCACGGTCCAGGGCGAGCGCCGCGACGTCCCGCTGCCGCACCGCGACCCCCTTGGGAGTGCCGGTGGAGCCGGAGGTGAACATCAGGTACTGCACGTGCTCCGGGTCGACCGTCCATCGCCGGGACGCCGCCGGACGGGGGTGCCCGCCGACGGCGGACACGAGGCCGTCGGCACGCAGGACGCCGCCGTCGGGGAGCACGTCCCGGGCGGTCTCCTCCCACGCTGCGTCCGTGAGCAGCAGATCCGCTCCGGCCTCGATCAGCGTCCGGCGCAGCCGCTCGCGCGGTGCCCTGCCGTCCAGCGGCACGTACACGCCGCCGGTGCGGGCGAGTGCGAGCTGGGTGACGATCAGCTGCACCGAGCGGTCCATCAGCACGGCCACGGGGTGTTCCGGACGCACGCCGAGCGCGGCCAGATGCTCCGTCAACTCTGCTGTCATCATGTCGAGTTGCCGATAGGTGATCCGCTCGTCGGCGGACTCCAGGGCGGCGGCCCCAGGGGTGCGCCGTACCTGAGCGGCGAACAGCTCCGCCGCCGTGGCCTCGGGAAGTCCGGTGTCCGTGTCGTTCCAGTGGTGCAGCACCTGCTCGCGGCGTGCGGGCGTCATCATGCTCTGCCGTGCGGGCGGGAGGTGCGCCGCGGTGGCCATGCCGTCCAGCAGGGTCCTGAGGTACTCGGTCATCCGCCGGGCGGTGGCGGCGTCGAAGAGTTCGGGGTCGTAGCCCAGGCGCAGGGTCATCTCGACGCCCGGGTAGGCGACGAGACTCAACGGGTAGTTGGTGGTCTCGACGCCGTCCAGGTCGCTCAGCCGCAGCCCGTGGGCGGCGGCGAGGTGGCCGTCGACCGGATAGTTCTCGAAGACGACGATGCTCTCGAACAGATTCGCCCGCTCCGGGAGTCCGGTGAACGTCTTCATCCGGGTGAGGGGCACGTGGTCGAATCGCCGGTCCTCGCTCTGGTCCTGCTGGAGCCGGCGCAGCCAGTCGAGCAGGGTGCCGTCGGCCGGGACGGTCACCCGGGTCGGAAGGGTGGCGATGAACAGGCCGGTCATGGCCTCGGCGCCGGGCAGCTCGGGCGGCCGCCCGGACACGGTGGTGCCGAACACCACGTCGTCCTGGCCCGCCTGGCGGCCCAGCAGCAGCGCCCAGGCGCCCTGGACGAGCGTGTTCAGGGTCAGGCCCGAGGTCCGTGCGAGGTCCTGCAGCGCCCTGGTGGTGGCGGCGGGAACCGTGGCGCGTACCGCCTGCGTGGACTGGGCGCGATGCGTCTCGCGCGGCTCGCGGTCGTACGGCAGCGGCGTGGCCTCGGTCAGCCCGGACAGGCGGCGCCGCCAGTGCCGTTCGGCCTCGGCCGGGTCCCGTTCGCGCAGCCAGGCCAGATAGTCCCGGTACGGGCGGCGGTCGGGCAGGGTCGCGTCGCCGGCCCCCGCATGGCGGGCGAAGACGTCCGACAGGACCTGGAACAGACTCCAGCCGTCCAGCAGCAGGTGGTGGAAGGACCACACCACGCGCACCTCGTCGGCGGAGAGACGCACGAGCACCAGGCGCTGGAGCGGGGCCTTCGTCAGGTCGATGCCGTCCGCACGGTCGCGGTCGAGCACATCGTGCAGCCGGTCGCGGCGCTCCTGATCGCTCAGGTCCCGCCAGTCCAGGTGGGTGACCGGCACGGTCGCCCGGCGCTGCACCACGAGCAGAGGTTCGGGCACGTCCTGCCACACCGCACGGGCGCGCAGCACCTCGGTGCGGTCGGTGACGTGCTGCCAGGCGGCGGCGAGGGCGCCCGGGTCGGTCACGCCGTCCAGGACGAAGGTGAGCTGCTGGAGATAGACTCCGCGGTCGTCCTGGGCCAGGCCGTGGAAAAGCATCCCGGCCTGGGTCGGCGTCAGCGGCAGGACGTCCTCGACCGCGCCGGGGTCCGCCCCGACGACGTGGTCCACTTCCCGCTGGTCGAGCCGGGCCAGCGGGAAGTCGGACGGTGTCCGCCCGGCGGCGCCCGGCCCGGCGGCGTGACGCGCCAGCCCGGCCAGTGCGTCGGCGAACCGCTCCGCCAGGTGCGCGACGGTGGCCTCCCGGTGCACCCGGTCGGAGTAGAACCACGTGAACTCCAGGGCCTCCCCGTCGAGTCGGCCGACCACCTCCAGGGCGTGCGGGCGAGCCGCCTGCGGGTCGGCGTCCAACTCCAGCGGCCGCAAGGCGCGGCGGAACAGCCCGTCCGCTCCGTCAGGCGGCGTCATCCGGCCCAGGTAGTTGAAGCTGACCTGAGCCGCCGGCGTCCGCGGTGCCGCCTCGCAACCGGCCAGGTGGCGCAGCGCGTCGTGGCCGATGCCGTGCCGGGGTACGGCCCGCAACTGCTCCTTGACCTGCTTGAGCACGGCGTCCCAGCCGGCCTTTTCCGGGACGGTGAGGGCGACGGGGTGGCGGGTGGTGAACCAGCCGACGGTGCGGCTGATGTCCACGTCGGGGAAGAGTTCCTCACGGCCGTGTCCCTCGACGTCCACGACCACCCGGTCGCGTCCGCTCCAGGCGCACAGCACTCTGCCGAGGGCGCTGAGCAGCACGTCGTTGACCTGGGTGCGGTAGGTGTCGGGCAGGGTGCGCAGCAGGACGGAGGTGTCCTCGGGGCTCAGGCGTACGGTCACCGCGCGCGCCGAGGCGTAGGTGTCGGCGCCGGTCAGGTCGGCGGGGAGGGGAGGTTCTCCGTCCGGCACGGCCTGCGTCCAGTACGCCCGTTCGTCGTCGAAGCCGCCTTCCACGGCGTATGCGTGCAGCCGACGCGCCCACTGCCGCAGCGGCGAGGACTTCGCGGGCAGCACCGCGGTGCCGTCGGCGCCCGCGCGGCGGGCCCGGTAGGCGCGGTCGAGGTCCTCCAGGAGCAACCGCCAGGAGACCCCGTCGACCACGAGGTGGTGCACGGACAGGTGCAGGACGGGCGGCCGTCCGGGGCCTCGGTCGTGCAGGACGGCGCGGATCAGCGGTCCCCGGACGAGGTCGAACGAGCCGAAGTGGGGGCTGTCGGTGTCCGGCCCGGTGTGGTGGGCCAGCGTGATCCGGGGTGCCGCCGCGTCGATGTGCCAGTCGGCCTCGGCGGCGCCCTCACCGGTCACGAAGCGGGAGCGCAGGGCGTCGTGGTGGGCGACCAGGTCGTTCAGGGCGTCCTCGAGCGCCGCATGGTCCAGGTCATCGGGCAGCTCGAAGGACAGGGCCTGGGCGAAGTGGCCGGCCCGCTCGCCGGCGGCCCCGAACAGCCAGTGCTGGATGGGGGTGAGAGGCGCCGTTCCGGTGGGCGCCTCGGGCGGGGGCACGGCCTGCCGCCGGCGCGTCGCGGTGTCCGCGACGCGGGCCAGCGCGGCGACCGACTGGTGCCGGTAGACGTCGCGGGAGGTCACCGTGAGACCCTCCTGCCGGGCCCGGGCCACCACCTGGATGCTGAGGATGGAGTCGCCGCCGAGTTCGAAGAAGTTGTCGTCGACGCCGACCCGCTCCACGTGGAGCACGTCCGCCCAGATTGCGGCGAGCGTGCGCTCGGTGGGGGTGCGCGGCGCGACGTGGTGGACGGCGCGCGAGGCCGGACCGGCATCGGGGAGCCGGCCGCGGTCCAGCTTCCCGTTGGGGTTCAGCGGGAGGGCGTCCAGCACCAGGACGGTCGAGGGCACCATGTAGTCGGGCAGCGTGCGGCCGAGCACCCTGCGCACCGCCTCCGGCTCCACGTGCTCCCCGGCCGCCGGGACGACATAGCCGACCAGGCGCCGGTGCCCGTCGGTCTCGGTGGCGACGGCCGCCGCCTCCGCGACGCCCGGGCAGCGGCGCAGCACCTCCTCCACCTCGCCCAGTTCGATGCGGAAACCACGGACCTTGACCTGTTGGTCGGCCCGGCCCACGTACTCCAGCTCGCCGTCGGCCGACCAGCGCACCAGGTCACCGGTGCGGTACATGCGCTCCCCCGGCGCGCCGAACGGGTCGGCGACGAACCTCGCGGCGGTCAGCCCAGGGCGGTTCAGGTAGCCGCGGGCCAGGCCGCCGCCACCCAGGTACAACTCGCCGGTGACGCCGGGCGGCTGGGGACGCAGGGCGTGGTCGAGTACGTAGGCGCGGGTGAGCGCCAGCGGTCTGCCGATCGGCGGTGACTGATCCGGGAGCCGGTCACCGGCGTACCAGGCCGTCGCGTAGACGGTGGCCTCAGTGGGGCCGTAGATGTTTGCGATCTCGCAGGAGGGCAGGGCGGCGCGCAGGTCGCGCACCGTCTGGGCGGGCAGCGCCTCGCCGGCCAGGACGACGGTGTCCGCCGTCACGGGGGAGGTTCCGCCCTCCACCATGCGGGAGATCACGGACGGTACGCCGCTGACGAGCCCGGTCCGCCGTGGCCCCAGGGTGTCGGCGAGCGCCGGAGAGTCGGCGAGCGCCGGGAGGTCGGTGACCACCTCCACGCCGCCGCCGGCCAGCAGCGGGCAGAGCAGCTCGAAGACCGACACGTCGAAGTTCAGCGAGGTGGAGGCGATCACGTGCGCCAGCCGGCCGGCGCCGAACCGCTCGCGGGCCCAGGCGGCCAGCGCGGCGACACTGCGGTGCGTGATCACCACTCCCTTGGGACGGCCGGTCGATCCCGAGGTGTAGATGACGTATGCGGGATGACCGGGGGCGAGCGGCCGGATCCGGTCGGCGTCGGTCAGGTCGGCGTCGGCCGGGTCGCTCCCGGCCGACGCGAGTCCGGCACCGGGGTCCGCACAGTCCGCGCTATCCACGCAGTCCTCGCAGTCCTCGCAGTCCTCGAGGATCAGCGGGGAGCACTCAGCGGGCAGCGCGGGTGCGGTCTCCCGGGTGGCGACGACGAGGGCGGGCCGGGCGTCCGCGAGCATGTAGCGGATGCGCTCGGCCGGGTATCCGGGGTCGACCGGCAGGTACCCGGCGCCGGACTTCAACACCGCCCACAGCACGGGCAGCAGGTCGGCCGAGCGTGGCAGACAGAGTGCGACCAGGTCTTCCGGGCCCGCCCCGCGTGCGACCAGCAGCCGAGCCAAGCGGTTGGCGCGCCGGTTGACCTCGGCGTAGTCCAGCCGGACGGAACCGCACGTCACGGCGGTACGGTCCGGTGTGCGCGCCACCTGGGCCTGGAACAGCTCGGGCAGGGTGTCCCGACCGGTCTGCCGTGCGTGGCGTGCGGGCGGGTTCCAGGAGTCCACCAGGGTGCGCTGCTCCTCCTGCGACAGCATGGGCAGCTCGGCCAGGGTGCGATTCGGGCCGTCGGCCATGCCCTCCAGCAGGCGGTGCAGATGCCGGGCCAGGCGGGCCACGGTCGCGGCCTCGAACAGGCCGGTGCTGTACTCGACCGTCAGCGCGCAGCCGCCCGCGGCGTCCGGCTGGAACTCGAGGACCAGGTCGAAGCGGGCAGCCGGGCGGGGCAGCGGGTGTTCCTCGAAGTGCAGGGCTCCGGTGAGGGGCGGCACGGCGAGCGCGGTCTGCTGGACGACGAGGGCCTGCACCAGCGGGGTGCGGCTGGGGTCACGGGGCGGGGCGAGTTCCTCGACCACCCGGTCGAACGGCACACCGTCGTGGGCGAAGGCGTCCAGCACCGTCGTCCGCACGGACTCCACGAACCGGTCGACGGTGGCCCGCTCGTCCACGTCCGCGCGCAGCACCACGGTGTTGGCGAAGAAGCCCGTCACGTCCTCCAGGTCCCTGCGGCCCCGGCCGGTGGTGATCGTGCCGAAGGCGACGTCCCGCTGTCCGGAGTAGCGGGAGAACAGCAGCGCGGAGGCTCCAGCGAACAGCGTGAACACCGTCGTTCCCCGGCCCCCGGCCAAGGCGCGCAGCCGGGTCACCAGCTCCGCCGGGAGGTGGTACCGGTGTGCCGCACCGGCGGTGGGGCGGACCGCCGGCCGGGGCCGGTCGGTGGGCAGTTCCAGGTGCTGGATGCCGGCCAGGTGCCGCGCCCAGTAGGCGAGGTCCTCGGCTTCCTGGTCCGTGGCCCGCCGGCGCTGCTCCCACACGGCGAAGTCGGGGTACTGGACGCTGGGTTCGGGCAGTCCGTCCGGTCCTCCGGTGACCTCCGCCCGGTAGAGGGCGGCGAGTTCCCGGGTGAGTACCCCCACCGACCAACCGTCGGTGACGATGTGGTGCTGGGCCAGCAGCAGCAGGTGCTCGTCGTCGTCGCACCGGACCAGCAGGGCCCGGGTCAGCGGGCCGGCCGCCAGGTCGTACGGGCGGCTCAGTTCTTCGGTGAGCAGGCGTTCGGCCGCCTCGGCGCGCTCGGGCGCGGGTACCGGCCGGACGTCGGCCGTCCGCAGCGGCAGCGCGGGTTCCGGACCGACACGCTGTGCGCCCTGTCCGTCGACCGTGGTGAACGTGGTGCGCAGGGAGTCGTGACGGGTGGCGAGGCGGTGCAGGGACCGGCGCAGCGCGTCCGTGTCCAGGGGGCCGCGCAGCCGTAGGGACACGCCGGTGTTGTACTCGGTGCCGCCGTCGGTGAGGTCGTCCAGGAACCACAGCCGCCGCTGTGCACTGGACAGGGGCAAGGCGTCCGCGCGGGGGGCGGGCGGGATCGGTTCGGGCGGCGCGGCGGCGGACGGGTCACCGAGCAGCGGGGCCAGCGCGGCGACCGTGCGCGCGGTGAAGACGTCCCGCACCGTGAGCCGGACGCCGAGATCCTCGCGGATCCTGGCCAGGGCGCGGGCGGCGAGGATCGAGTCGCCGCCCAGCTCGAAGAAGTCGTCCGTGGCACCGACCGCGTCGAGGCCCAGCACGTCGGCCCAGATCTCTGCCAGGGCCCGCTCCTCGGGGCTTCGCGGGGGCAGTTGTCCCGGCGCGGCCGTGCGGCCGGGAGCGGGCAGGGCCCTCCGGTCGATCTTGTGCTGGGCGGTGAGCGGCATCCGGTCCAGCACGACGACGGCGGACGGCACCATGTGGGCCGGGAGAGCGGCGGCCACGGCCGAGCGCAGTACGGCGGGGTCCGGGATCGGCGCGGGACCTGCGGGGGTGACGTAACCGACGAGACGCTGACGGCCCGGCTCGTCCTCGCGTACGACGACGACGGCCTCGCCGACGCTGCCGGTCCGGCGCAGGGCCGCCTCGATCTCCCCCGGTTCGACGCGGAAGCCCCGGATCTTGACCTGCCGGTCGAGTCGGCCGAGGAACTCCAGCTCTCCTTCGGCGGTCCGACGGGCCCGGTCCCCGGTGCGGTACAGCCGGGCGCCGGGCGGCCCGAAGGGGTCGGCGACGAAGCGGGCGGCGGTCAGGCCCGGACGGCCCAGGTAGCCCCGAGCCACCGCGTCTCCGCCGATGAACAACTCGCCGTCCGCTCCGGGCGGTACGGGCCGCATCCCGGCGTCCAGGACGTACACCCGGGTGTGCGGCAGGGCGGTGCCGATCGTGGGCGCGCCCCGGCCGGCGGTGAGCGGTCCGGTCCAGGTGGCGACGATGGTGGCTTCCGTCGGTCCGTAGGAATTGATCATCCGGCGGCCGGGGGCCCAGCGGTCGACGAGTCCGGCCGGGCAGGCCTCGGCCCCCACGATGAGCGTGCGCAGATGGCGTGCGGTGCCCTCCGCCGGGTCGGGCAGGGTGGCCAGGGCGGCCGGTGGGACGAGGGCGTGGGTGATCCGGTACTCGTCCAGGACGGCGGCGAGTTCGCCGCCGAGCCAGGGGCCGTCCGGCGGGACCACGAGGGTCGCGCCCGACAGGACGGACACGCACAGTTCCAGCACCGATGCGTCGAAGCTGGGCGAGGAGAACTGCAACACGCGGTCGCCGGGCGCCACGGCGTACCGTTCGGCGGCGGCCGCGGTGAAGCCGCCGATGCCCCGGTGTGTGACGGTCACGCCCTTGGGGGTGCCGGTGGAACCGGACGTGTAGATCACGTAGGCGGCATGATCGGCGTCGGGACCGGCTGCCGGATCGTCCGCCGGGCCGAGCGGGGTCCGGGCACCGGTGGTGGCACGGGCGTCCGCCGGACCGGCGGCCCGCGCGTCCGGGCCGCCGTCACCGGCGACCGGGGTGCCGTCGCCGGCCGCGGTGTCGGTGGTGGCGGGGAACGCGGCGCCGACGGCGCTGTCCTCGCTCTCCAGGAGAGCGCGGACCTCTCGCGGATCGTCGAGTATCACCGCCGGCGCGGAGTCGGCGAGCATCAGCGCACGCCGTTCGGCGGGGTAGGCGGGGTCCACGGGCAGGAAGGCGGCGCCCGCCCGGGTGACGGCCAGCTCGGCCGCGACCAGCTCCATGGACCTGGGCAGGACCAGCGCGACCACCCGGTCCGGCCCGGCGCCTCGTGCGGCGAGGTGGCGGCCCAGCCGGTCCGCGCGGGCCGCGAGGTCCCGGTAGGTCCAGGTCCGTCGGCCGTCGGTGAGCGCCGGGGCGCCCGGGGTGCGGCGCACCCACGAGGCGAAGAGCGCTCCGAGCGTCGGGCGGCCAGGTGCCACGGCGCCCTCCGGCGCGCCGTCCGGGTGCTCGGCGCGCGGCAGGGGGGACGCCGGTGCGGGCTGGTCGTGCGGGTCCGTCATGGGTGAAGTCCTTCGGGAGGGGGACGGTACGACGCGGGCCGCGCGGTCGCGCGGGCAGCCCTCGGCCCCGCCGGGGCGATGCGGGGAGGGGGCGCGGGAGGTGCCGGGGCCCGGCGGCGGCTGCGGGGGCCGCGGAAGCGGGTGGTCCGGTGAGACGTGCGGCTCAGCCGTCGGCGCTACGGCGGGCCGTGCGCCCGGATATCTGCACCCGGTCGATCCTGCCGGTGACGGGGTCGCGGTGGAACCGGCCACCCGGCTCCGGGCGGCCGGTGGCGGGGTCGAGCAGATCGCACGACAGATCGGCGTGACAGACCAGCGGGAGGGGCAGGTCGCCGTCCACGGAGAGGGCCGGTGAGCCGTCGGGCCCCGGCGCGACGCGATAGGTGGTGGCGCCGTTGCGGTAGGTGCCCGTGCAGTCGGGCAGCTCGACGGGCCGGCCGCGGTGCGCAGGGCGGACGGTGGCGGGCACGCGCACGCCGGCGATGCGGGACAGGTCGTCGGCAAGGTCGCGCCAGAGCGCCGTGGCGCCGCCCGCGTTGCCCGTGAAGGCGACCACCACGCCGCTCTCGGGGTCGGCCCGCAGGTGGCAGGAGGTGCCCTGCGCGTTGCCGTCGTGACCGCACCACCAGCGGTCGCCCTGCCGGTACAGGGCCAGTCCCGGTGCCCATCCGTCGGCGAGGGCACCCGGACGGGCGGCGGGTTCCGCGTGGCGCATGACCTTGGCGACGGCGGGCGGCAGCACGTCCGAGCGGCCGACGAGTGCCCTGCCCAGTGCGGCGAGGTCCACGGCGCTTCCCAGGAGCGCGCCGGCCGGCGCCTCCACCGGTGCCAGGGTCTGCGTGGCCGGACGCAGTTGCCCGGTGGCCGTGTTGACGGCGTGCCCCGCCGCGACCGGGCGGGCGGGGTGCCTGTCACCGGTGAAGGCGGCGGTGACGCCCAAGGGTTCGAGGAGCAGCGCCCGTAACGCCTCCTGCCACGGCATGCCGGTGACCGCCTCCACCAGCCGTCCGGCGGCGACATAGCCGGCGTTGGAGTAGGAGAAGTCGGTGCCCGGCGCGAACAGGGCGTCGCGGGCGGTGCAGACGGTCTGCAGGTAACGGGCGCCGGTGAGGGCGGCAGCGGTGTCGGAGTCGGGGCCCGTGGGCAGGCCGCCGGTGTGACTGAGCAGATGGCGCACGGTCACCCTCGGAACGTCCCGCAGTTCGCGCAGATGTCCGGCGGCGGGCTCGTCGAGGTCGAGGTCGCCGTCGTCGGCGAGGAGCAGGACGAGGGCGGCCGTGTAGGGCTTGGTGAGCGATCCCAGCGGAACGGCCGTGTCGGCGGCGAACGGGGCGCCGGTGGTGGCGTCGGCCGTACCGGTGTGCAGGGTGAGCACCTCGGTGCCGGTGTCCAGGAGCAGCTGTGCGCCGGGCACCCGGTGGCTGTGGGCGAGGAGGTCGAGACGCTCCTGCAGTTGCTGGCGTAACAGGGACGACGCCCAGGACACGGCCGGGGCGATGGGGGCGGTGTACGGCATGAGAAGGGGACTCCCGTTGCGTGGGTCTCATGTGCGGGTGACGGCCGGCCCAGCGCGAGCGGTGCGCGGGCGACCGGGGCGCGTGCGCGCCGCCTTACGCTCTGCCGACCTCGACCGGCAGGTGACGGACGCCGATGATCACGGCCGGATTCTGGAAGGTGACGTCCTCGTAGGACGGGACCGCCAGCCTGCGGAATCGTTTATGCAGCATGCGCAGCGCGATCCGCGCCTCCAGCCGGGCCAGCGGTGCCCCGAAGCAGAAGTGGATTCCGTGACCGAAGGTCAGATGCGGGTTGGGGCGACGGGTCACGTCGAAGACGTCGGGCGCCTCGAAACGGGCCGGGTCACGGTTGGCGGCGCCGAGGTGCGCCATCAGCAGCGCGTCGGCGGGGAGTTCATGACCGCCGAGGACCACCGGACGGGTGACGCGGCGGCCCAGCTCGGGGAAGGGGGGCAGCCAGCGCAGCACCTCCTCGATGGCGTCGGGGAGCCCGGCGGGGTCGGCGCGCAGGGCGGCGTTCGTGCCGGGGTGCCGGTCGAAGGTGACGACGGCGTTGCCCAGCAGCGCGGTGGTGGTGATGTGCCCGGCGACCAGCAGCAGGGCGACGAAGCCGACCATCTCCTGGTCCCGCAGCCCGACGCCGTCCACCTCGGCGGCGATGAGCCGGCTGGTGAGGTCGTCCCCCGGGTGGGCGCGGCGGTGACGGATGTGCTCCAGCATGTAGCCGTTCATCTCGCGCACCGTGGGTGCGATGGCCTCCAGCGCCCGCTCCAGGTCGGCCATGTCCGGGGCCTCGCCGAGCTGGTCACCGCCGAACAGGACGCTCGCCCACTCCTGGAAGAGGCGGTGCTCCTCGGCGGGGATGCCGAGGAGTTCGGCGATCACGATGATGGGGAGGGGGTAGGCCAGCGTGTCGACCAGGTCGAACCGGTCATGGTCCGCGACGGCGTCCAGCAAGCGGGCGGACACGGCCTCGATCCGGGGCCCGAGTCCCTGCACGACCCGCGGTGTGAACGCCTGGCTGACCAGCGTGCGGAGCTTGCGGTGCTCCGGTGGGTCCATGCCCACGAAGTTGCCCTGCGTGAAGGTGTCGAAGTCCGGCTGGCTGGGAGCCAGGGCGGAGAGGTCCGAGGAGTACGTCGCCGGATCGGCGAGCACGGTGGCCACCGTCTCGTGGTCCAGCACCTGCCACACACCCTGGGCCTCGTCGTGGCGGACGGGTCCGGACTCGCGTAAGTCCCGCCAGCGGCCGGGTAAGACCTCCAACAGCAGCGGATCGCCCGTCAGTTGGTTGCTGATCACCTTGTCTCCTTGATAGCGGCGCGCGGACGCGGAGAGATCACGCACAGGCCCGGCGCCGGGGCCCGGCGGCGGAACGGGACACACTCGGGCCACCGAGGGTGCGGCCGGGCAGGGGCGGTTGACCCGCGTAGCTCCTTCGGCCGGCCTACGGTTCAGGCATCGTCGGCCGACGGCCGGTTCGGTCGGACACGGAAGGCGCCTCAACACGTCCGGTGAACGACGCGCCGACTGCGGCGGCGGGCACGGCCCCACTCCGCCATGTGCGCTCCGGCGGACCAGTCCGACATCTCTTCCCCCTTGGCGACCTCCCGCGCGACGGACGCGCGGATCCCTCCCGGCTCCTGGTGGAACAGCGGCCCAGCTCCGACCGCTCAAGACGAAGCGAAAGAATACGTACCACCGACCGATAACTGCCCATGAATGGCAGAAACACGGTCGACCACGCCTTCGTTTCGATGGAACTCGGCCACAGTCTTCACAGGGCTCCTCCCAGAAGCAACCCCCAGAAGTTGAACGGAGAGTGCCTGGGCGATCCTTTTGCGTCACAGCCCCGTCGACTCGGCGGGATGTGGACGCGGAAGACTGCGACCGCATGTCCGCCCCGGCGTGTGCCCTGGGGATCCCCCCGCAAACCCGTGACCGCCGGAAAAGACTCCGCCTTTTCCGGCCTGTTCCGACGGCGGCGCTCCAGGCCTCGCCGGGCACACGGCCGTGCGACACCGGATCCGGCCGCTGATCTGCGCCGACGGAAGCCACCAGTGGCGGCGGGGCCGCGGTCTGTCCGGACCGCGAGGGCACCACGCGCCGGCGCCCCGGGGTCTTCCCGTCCCCGTCGCCCGGCCGGAGCCGCACCCCGCAGCGGCACGCCGTTGTGCCGGGCCGGGCCAGGCCGGCTCTCGGCGTCCTGCGCACGGAATCGGCCATCCGGGCGCACGAGGGCGCACACCCCGCGTCCGTACGCCGCACCGCGCATCGACTCAGGACGCGTGAACACGGCACACCGGGGTAGCGGACGCCGCCGCGACCGGGCGCTCGCCGTGCGCGGGCCGCTCTCGCGGGAGAGTCTTGCCCCGGGATGCGACGCGCGGCCGTACGAGCAAGTGGTCGGCGTGTCCGACGGGCCGGGGCCGGGCCGCGCACCGGTGGCCGACGGGCCGCCGGTCTCCCGGCCCGTGCTGTCGCCGGCGCAGGCCACCCTGCTGAGGGAGGTGCGGGCACGCTCCGGCACGGTGTACCTGCTCAGTCGCGACGAGCCGGTCCTGGAGATGGCGGTGCACGCCGGGGGTTCGCCGGCACGGGCTCCGCCGAGCTGCTCGGCAGACCCGCCGGGGAGCTGCTCGGCCTGGTGCCGTGGGTGTCGGTGCCCTGGCTGAACGACCCGGTGCACGAGGACCGTTACGGGGCGGCGCCGCTCAGCCAGCAGGTGACGTCGTTCGTGGCGCCGCGCCCACCGGGCGACTGGCTGTCGTCCCGGCTCTGCCCGAGCACGACGGGGCTGAGCGTGCGCATCAGCCGGGCCCGGGCGGTGAGGAGCTGACCCGGGGCGCGCCGCGGCCGGACGGCAATCCCGCCCGGCTGGTGACCATCTCGCGCGGCTGTATCCGGGCCGGCACCGGACCCCGGACGGCTTCGCGGCCTGGGCGTATCTGCCGCTGATCGCGTCCGGGCGGCTGGTGGGCACGTGTGTGCCGGCGTACGCCGAGCCCCATGTCTTCCCGGTTGACGAGCGGGCCGTGCTGACCTCGCTCGGCGGGCTGATCGCGCAGGCACTGGAGCGGGCCCGGCTGTACGACGCCAAGCACCGGCCGGCGCACGGGCCGCAACAGGCGCTGCTGCCGGACACGCCGGCGCCGCCGCCCGGCATCGAGGCGGCGGCCCGCTGTCTGCCGGCCACGCACGGCATGGAGATCGGCGGCGACTTCTACGACCTGGTGCCGACCCGGCCGCTGGCGGCGGCGGTGATCGGGGACGTGCAGGGGCACAACGTGACGGCGGCGGGGCTGATGGGGCAGATCCGTACCGGGGTGCGCGCGTACACCGCGGTCGGGCAGGCACCGCACGAGGTGATGGGCAGCACCGACCGGCTGCTCATCGACCTCGGTGCGGACCTGTTCGCCGGCTGCCCGTACCTGCGGCACGACCCCGCGCGCGGAGCGGCCGTGTCGGCGCGCGCGGGGCATCCGCCGCCGCTGCGGCGGCCGGACGGGAGGGTACGGGTGCTGGACCTGGTGGACGGTGCGGCGACCGGCCGCTGCAGGACCTGGCGGACGAGGTCGTCCGGCACAGTGCGGCGGCCCAGCAGCGGGGGACGACGTGGCGGTGCTGCTGCTGCGGGCCCGCCCGGACGGCTGACCGGCGGTGGTCCGGCCCTCCCGCCGGAGGGCCGGACCGGTCGCCGGTTCGTGGGGAGTCCGGCTCAGTTGCTGCCGGTCAGGGACGACCCGTTGTCCGACGAACCGGTGCCGGACTGGTCACCCGTACCACTGCCGGACTGGTCACCGGTACCGCTGCCGGACTGGTCACCCGCGCCGCTGCCGGACTGGTCACCGGCCGAGGCGGACGGGTCGGCGCCGGCACCGGACTGGTCGCCGGCTCCGGACTGGTCACCGGCGCCGCTGCCCGACGGGTCGCTCGCGGAGGCCGACGGGTCGGCGGAACCCGACTGGTCGCCCGCGCCGTTGCCGCCGCCCGCGCCGTTGCCGCCGCCTGCGCCGTTGCCGCCGCCTGCGCCATTGCCGCCGTTGCCGAGCGTCGCGCCGGTGGCCTGGAGCGCCGCGGTGACCGGCTGGAAGAAGGTCTCGCCTCCGCTGGTGCAGTCGCCGCTGCCGCCGGAGGTGAGGCCGACCGCGCCGCCGTCCTGGGTGAACAGGGAGCCGCCGCTGTCACCGGGTTCCGCGCAGACGTTCGTCTGGATGAGGCCGTTGACGGTGTCGACGCCGTTCGGGTCCGTCTCGCTCTGGAAGTTGACGGTGGCGTCGAGGCCGGTGACCTGGCCGTCGTGCAGACCGGTGGTGGAGCCCATCCGGAAGACCGTCTCGCCGACGGTGGCGTCGGCGGCCTGGGTGATCTGCACGGTCTGGCCGTTGCCGGTGTTGACCTCGCTGGGCGCCTGGGTACTGGCGTCGTTGTACTTGACGAGCGAGAAGTCGTTGCCGGGGAACTTCGCCTGGTCGACGGTGGCGATCGGCTGGCCGTTCTGCGAGTCCGACCAGTCCTTGGCGGCCACCCCGCAGTGACCGGCCGTCAGGAACGCCGGACTGCCGTCGGAGGCGGTGACGTTGAAGCCGAGGGAACAGCGCACGCCCCCGCCCTGCACCTGGGAGAAGATCGCGTCGCCGCCGGAGACGAACGTCTTGAAGGTGCCGGCGGACTTCTTCAGGGTGGCCATGCCGGTTCCGAGGCCCTGCACGGTCGACTGCAGTCTGTTCCACTTGGCGCCGGTGACGGTGGAGTCGGCGGTGACCAGGACCTTGTTCGTGCGCGGGTCGACGGCCCAGGAGGTGCCGGGGATGGTCGCCTTCGTCTTCAGCGTCCCGGCCGCGGCCTTGAGGTCGCGGGTGCTGTTCTTCACCTGGCGGACGACCGCGCCCGCCTTCTTCGCCTGGACGACGGTGTTGCTGTCGCCGTTGACCACGTTGACGACCAGCTGCTGCTTGCCGCTGTCGTAGTAGGAGCCCGCGAAGGCGTCGCCGAGGGCCTTCTGCAGCTGGGCGGCGAGGCCCGAGGCCTCGGTGGCCTTCAGGGTCTTCGCGGTGCCGGCGCCGTCCGCGGCCTGGTCCTTGTCCTGGGACGCGTGGGCGTTGGGCAGCAGGAGAGCCGCCGCTCCGAGCGCCGCGACACCGCCCACCGCTATCGCCGCCTTGCGCTTGGGCATTCGCTTGTGACTCAAACTTCTCGACCTCCTGGGGACGGGGGTCTGCCGCTCACGGGCAGTTCGTATCGGGGCGCCTGGATGGCCGTAGGTACGCACCGGCCGCGCGGTGTGTTCAATTCCGTTTCCCAACGGCCGTACCGCGGCGGCGAATCGGCCACGTTCCGCGTGTCGCGGCGGGCGGCCGGGAACAATCCCCCATATGACGATGACCCCCGCCGAAGCCGACAAGATCCTCTCCGACCGCTTCGCCCCCTGGGTGCTCGACCTCGCCCTGTCCGTCGAGTCGCTCGGCGAGGACCGGGCCGTGCTGCGTCTGCCCTGGTCGGACCGGCTGGCCCGGGACGGCGGGGGACTGTCGGGGCAGGCGCTGATGGCGGCGGCCGACACGGCGACGGTCATCGCGGTGTCGGCGGCGCGGGGCGCGTTCGTGCCGATGACGACGGTGCAGCAATCGACGTCGTTCCAGCGCGCGGTGACCGGATCCGATGTCCTGATCGAGGCGGTGCTGACGAAGCTGGGCCGCCGGACGGCGTTCGCCGACATCGCCCTCAGCGACGCCGGTTCGGGCGCGCTCGCGGCACGCGCGAGCACGGTCTACGCGATCCTGGGCTGACACGCTCGGCTACCGGTCGGTAACGGTCAGCTGCGAACACAAGGCGGAATCCCTGCTTCAGGGAATCTGCACATTGAATACTCAACCAAGTCACCGCCGTCAGCGGATCTGCACAATCGTGCGCCCCCCGGTACGCCTTTGGCGCGGAGTGCCGGATTCGCCGCGCGGCGGGCAAGAGGCCGGATGCGGCGATGCGGTGCGGCATGTGAAGGAGTCGCCGACGTGCCGTGCGCACACCTGCACGGATGAGTCTCTTCGTAGCGCAAGTGCCCTGGTGAGAGCCCTGGTTGATTGGAAGCGCGCCCCGCGTGCGTGCTTTGATCCATCGCACCGCAGGGGTCGCCCCCCGGCGGTCGTGGCGGTCCGTCTGTTCCCAGAGGGGGCCGCTCTCCCCCTTGTGAAATATCCATACGAAGGGAAGTTCCCCCATGAACTCCACCCCCCAGGTTGAGACCGTCGAGATCTCGGACGCCGAGCTGGACAACGTCTCCGGCGGTCTGTCCCTGAACGCCCTGAACACCGTCACCGGCGCCGTGAACGGCGTTGCCCCGGTCTCCGGCGTGGTGGACACGGCCATCGGCACCGTCGAGGGTGTCACCGGCCTGAACGTCGCCCCGGTCACCGGCCTGGTCGCCGGCCTCTGATCGCCCCCGGGCATCGCCGAAGTCCCGGAGCCGTCCCGCGGCTCCGGGACTCTCGGATGCCCTGAAACACCAGCGTCTCTCCCACAGGTGAGGGAAGTTCCGTGCAGTTCCGCCAACAGGCCCTCGCCAAGCTCCAGTCGCCGGAGGAGCTGGACCTCCCCGTGCGGCTCGCCCGCCCCCAGGGCTGGCTCGCGCTCGGCATCACCGTCGTCGTCATGGCGGCGGCCTCCGTATGGGCGGTGACCGGTTCGGTCGCCTCCACGGTGAGCGCGCAGGCCGTCCTCACACACGGGCAGGGCAGTTATCTGCTGCAGAGCCCGGTCGCCGGCCAGGTCACGGCCGTCCTCGCCCGGCAGGGCGAGCGGCTGCCCGCGAACGCCCCGGTCCTCAAGGTCCGTACGAGTCAGGGCGACTCGGTGGTCCGCACGGTCGCCGCGGGCCGCGTCACCACCCTCGCCGCCACCATCGGGCAGATCATCCAGACCGGCACGAACGTCGCCGCGGTGGAACGGGTCGCGCACGCCTCCGACCCGCTGTACGCGACCGTGTACGTCCCCGCGGAGAACGCCGCCGCCATCCCGGCGCACGCCACCGTGGACCTCACCGTGTCCTCGGTCCCGGCGCAGCGGTACGGCGTGCTGCGCGGCCGGGTGAAGGCGGTGGACCGCACCGCTCAGTCCGCCCAGTCGATCTCCGCGTTCCTCGGCGACAGCCAGCTCGGCGAGCAGTTCACCCGCAAGGGCCGGCCGGTGGCCGTCCTGGTGGAGCTGGAGCGGTCGAAGGCGACGAAGAGCGGCTACCGGTGGTCCACCACCGACGGGCCGCCGTTCGGGCTCGACTCGATGACCTTCGCCACCGGTTCCGTCCGGCTCGCCGACCAGCGCCCCGTCGATTGGCTGCTCCCGTGACCACCACGCAGGAAAACCGCCGCAGACGGGCCGCCCCGGCCAAGCGGCCGGTCCCCAAGTCCCGGGCCGGCACGGTCCGTACGCCCACCGTGCTCCAGATGGAGGCCGTCGAGTGCGGTGCCGCCTCCCTCGCCATGGTGCTCGGCCACCACGGCCGGCACGTCCCGCTGGAGGAGCTGCGCATCGCCTGCGGCGTCTCCCGTGACGGCTCACGCGCCTCCAACCTGCTCAAAGCGGCCCGCAGTTACGGCCTGACCGCCAAGGGCATGCAGATGGACCTGGCCGCCCTCGCCGAGGTGCAGGTCCCGGCCATCCTGTTCTGGGAGTTCAACCACTACGTCGTCTACGACGGCATGGGCCGCCGCTTCGGCCGCCGGGGCGTCTACATCAACGATCCCGCCAAGGGCCGCCGGTTCGTGCCCATGGAGGAGTTCGACGGCAGCTTCACCGGTGTCGTGCTGGTGCTGGAGCCCGGCGAGGGCTTCAGCCGGGGCGGCCGCCGCCCCGGCGTGCTCGGCGCGATGCCGGCCCGGCTGCGCGGCACCGCCGGCACCCTGCCCGCCGCCGTCCTGGCCAGCCTGCTGCTGGTCGCGGTCGGCGCGGCCGTACCGGCGCTGAGCCGTACCTACATCGACACCTTCCTCATCGGCGGGCAGACCTCGCTGCTGGGCGTGCTGTTCGCGTCGATGGCGACCTGTGTGCTGCTCACCCTGGTGCTGACCTGGCTGCAGCAGGCCAACCTGCTGCACGGCCGGATCATCTCCTCCACCCTGTCCAGCGCCCGGTTCCTGCGCCATCTGCTGCGGCTGCCGGTCACGTTCTTCGCCCAGCGCTCCCCCGCCGACCTGGTGCAGCGGCTGCAGTCCAACGACCAGGTGGCCGAGACCCTGGCCCGCGACCTCGCGGCGGCGGGCGTGGACGCCATCGTGGTCGTGCTGTACGCGGTCCTGCTGTACACCTACGACCCGCAGCTGACCGGCGTCGGCATCGGCGTGGCCCTGCTCAACGTGGTCGCCATGCGCCTGGTCGTACGGCTGCGCGCGACCCGGACGGCGAAGCTGCGCGCGGACACGGCCCGGCTGACCAACACCTCGTACACCGGTCTGCAGCTGATCGAGACGATGAAGGCGACCGGCGGCGAGGACGGCTACTTCCGCAAGTGGGCCGGGCAGCACGCCACCACCCTGGAGGAGCAGCAGCGGCTCGGCGTGCCGAGCGCCTGGCTGGGGGTGGTCGCCCCCGCGCTGGCCACCTTCAACAGCGCGCTGATCCTGTGGATCGGTGGCCTGCGCGCGGTGGAGGGGCACATCTCCGTCGGTCTGCTGGTCGCCTTCCAGGCACTGGTCACCCGCTTCACCGCGCCGCTGACCCGGCTCAACGGTGTCGCGGGCCGCATCCAGGACTTCGCGGCCGACGTGGCCCGGCTGAAGGACGTGGAGAACTTCCAGGCCGACCCGCTCTACGCCCGCCCCGGCGGCGGTGACTCCACGCGCCGGCTGCACGGGCACGTCGAGCTGGAGAACGTCACCTTCGGGTACAGCCCGCTGGACCAGCCGCTGCTGAGCGGCTTCGACCTGACCGTCGGCCCCGGCCGGCAGGTGGCGCTGGTCGGCGGCTCCGGCAGCGGCAAGTCCACGGTGTCCCGGCTGATCTCGGGCCTGTACGCGCCGTGGGACGGGGTGATCCGCATCGACGGCCGCCGGCTGGAGGACATCCCGCGCGGCGCGCTCGCGGCCTCCGTCTCCTTCGTCGACCAGGACGTGTTCCTCTTCGAGGGCTCGATCCGCGACAACGTGGCCCTGTGGGACCCCTCGATCCCGGACGAGGCCGTGGTCGAGGCGCTGAAGGACGCGGCGCTGTACGACGCGGTGATGCGCCGGCCCGGCGGCATCCACAGCAGGGTCGAGCAGGACGGCCGCAACTTCTCGGGCGGCCAGCGCCAGCGTCTGGAGATCGCCCGGGCGCTGGTGCGCCGGCCCAGCATCCTGGTGCTGGACGAGGTGACCAGCGCGCTGGACGCGGAGACCGAGCTGGTCGTGATGGACAACCTGCGCCGGCGCGGCTGTGCCTGCGTGGTGATCGCGCACCGGCTGAGCACGGTCCGGGACAGCGACGAGATCGTCGTCCTGCAGCACGGCACGGTGGTCGAGCGCGGGCGGCACGAGGAACTGGTGGCACACGGCGGCGCGTACGCGGCGCTGGTCAGGGAGCGATGAGATGACAGCCGTTCAGGAGGGACACGACGGCGACCTCGTGCTCGGTGCGCTGGGGTCCCTGGGCTCCCGCATCGACTGCGCCGGTTTCAACCGCCTCGACCTCGAAGGCCCCCAGGTGCTGTGGCTGGTCGCGGCCGGGGCCCTGGACCTGTTCGCGGTGGACGCCGTCCAGCAGGGCCACTGGCACCACCTGGGCCGGCTGGAGGCGGGCGCGCTGCTGCTCGGCCCGGTCGCGGGTCCCCAGCACACCCTGGTCGCCCGCCCGGTCCGGGACTGCGTGATGCACCGCGTGAGCCTGCGCGAGCTGTACCAGCCCGCGAACACCCAGACCTGGTCGTACGACGAGTACGGCAACCCGCAGTACGTGCCGCCCGCCACCAGCCCGCTGGAGTACGCGGTCGCGCTCGGCGTCGGCCGGGGCCTGTCCGTGCTGTTCCAGGCACCGATGGCCGAGGAGCGGGCGCAGGCGCCCACCGACGACGACGTGTTCTGGATGCAGGTGCCGCCGGGCAGCGTCCAGTACGGCTCGCTGTACGGCGCGGAGGCCGCCGCCGACCTGCTGATGGACCCGGCGCTGTGGCAGTCGATGGTCGACCAGCAGTACCGGCTGCTGACCGCCCTGGACCGGTGGATCGAGCAGCTGGAGCGCACGCACGAGACGCGCACGGCCGCCGGGATCAAGGCCGGTGAGGCCGTGCGCGCCGAGGCCGACCAGACCCTGCTGGCCTCCATCGGCAAGCGCTCGGCCCGCCGTACGACGGCCGCCGACGCGGACGCCGGCTACGCGGCCTGCAAGCTGGTCGCCGAGGCCGCCGGGATCACGCTGGCCGAGCCCGCGCAGAGCGGCACCGAGAGCGACCGGCTCGACCCGGTGGAGCGGGTGGCGCTCGCCTCCCGGGTGCGCGCCCGGGCGGTCCGCCTGGACGGCAACTGGTGGCGGGAGAACGTGGGCCCGCTGGTCGGCCACCGGGCGCTGTCCGGGGCGCCGGTGGCGCTGCTGTGGCGGCGGGGCGGCTATGTCGCCGTGCACCCGGGCACCGGACGCGAGACGCCGATCGAGAAGGCGAACGCGGAGGAGTTCGAGCCGCGCGCGGTGATGTTCTACCGGCCGCTGCCCGACAAGCGGCTCTCACCGCTCGGCCTGCTGCGGTTCAGCCTGTACGGCACGCGCGGCGACCTGCTGAACCTGCTCCTCGCGGGGCTGGTGACGGTGGTGATCGGCGCGCTGGTGCCGGTCGCCACGGGCCGGGTGCTCGGCGAGTACGTGCCGCGGGCGCAGACGGGTCTGATCGTCCAGGTGTGCCTGGCCGTGATGGTGAGCGGCGTGGTGGCGGCGGCGTTCACGCTGCTGGAGAACCTGTCCATCCTGCGGCTGGAGGGCCGGATCGAGGCCGCGCTCCAGCCGGCCGTCTGGGACCGGCTGCTGCGGCTGCCCACCCGGTTCTTCACCCAGCGCTCCACCGGTGAACTCGCCAGCGCGGCCATGGGCATCAGCGCGATCCGCCGGCTGCTCGCGGGCGTCGGGCCGGTGGTCGCGCAGTCGGTGACGATCGGCGCGATGAACCTCGGCCTGCTGTTCTGGTACAGCGTGCCGATGGCCATGGCGGCGCTCGGCATGCTCGTCGTCATCGCGGCCGTGTTCCTGGGGCTCGGGCTGTGGCAGGTGCGCTGGCAGCGGAAGCTGACGGTGCTCGGCAACAAGCTGAACAACCAGGCGTTCCAGACCCTGCGCGGCCTGCCCAAGCTGCGGGTCGCGGCGGCCGAGAACTACGCGTACGCGGCCTGGGCGCGGGAGTTCGCGCGCAGCCGGGAGCTGCAGCAGAAGGTCGGCCGGATCAAGAACCTCACCAGCGTGCTCGGCACCGTGTATCTGCCGGTGTGCACGCTGCTGATGTTCATGCTGCTGGCGGGCCCGGCGAAGGGCGCGATGTCGGCGGCGGACTTCCTGACCTTCAACACGTCGGTGACGATGGTGCTGACCTCGGTCACCCAGCTGACCGGCTCCTTCGTCTCGGCGGTGGCCGCGCTGCCGCTGTTCGAGGAGATCAGGCCGGTCTTCGAGGCGACCCCCGAGGTGCGCACGTCGAGCACCAGGCCGGGTCCGCTGTCGGGCGCGATCGAGGCCCGCCGGCTGTCCTTCCGGTACGCCGACGACGGCCCGCTCGTCCTGGACGACGTGTCCTTCGCGATCCGTCCCGGCGAGTTCGTGGCGGTCGTCGGACCGAGCGGCTGCGGCAAGTCCACGCTGCTGCGGCTGCTCATCGGCTTCGACAAGCCGGTCTCGGGCAGCGTCCTGTACGACGGCCAGGACCTGGCGGCCCTCGACCAGTCCGCGGTGCGCCGGCAGTGCGGGGTGGTGCTGCAGCACGCGCAGCCCTTCACCGGCTCCATCCTGGACGTCATCTGCGGTACCGAGCCGTACACGCCGGAGGAGGCGATGGCGGCGGCGGAGATGGCGGGGCTCGCGGAGGACATCAAGCGGATGCCGATGGGCCTGCACACGATCGTGGCCGGCAACGGCGCGATCTCCGGCGGCCAGCGGCAGCGGCTGATGATCGCCCAGGCGCTGATCCGGCGCCCCCGCGTCCTGTTCTTCGACGAGGCGACCAGCGCCCTGGACAACGACACCCAGCGGATCGTCATCGAGAGCACCCGCAAGCTGAACGCCACCCGGGTGGTCATCGCGCACCGGCTGTCGACGGTGCTCGACGCCGACCGGGTGATCGTGATGGAGGAGGGCAAGGTCGTCCAGCAGGGCACTCCGGCACAGCTGCTCGCCGACACCGGGGGCCGGCTGCACGAGCTGGTGCGCAGGCAGCTGGCCTAGGCCGGGTCCGTCGGAGCGTCCTCGCGCGATGTCCGTCGGAGCGTCTTCACGCGCCTAGACGGGGAGCGCGCAGGTGGCCACGCGTAGCCGAAGGCGGGTCCCGAGTGCCGGTGCGGAGGGGTGCCGGGATCGCCGGGCGGAAACTCCACGAGGGCGGTCATCGCCTCGGCTTCCCTGCGCAGCGCCCCGCACGGCCGTGGTGGGTGGGCGTCCAGTGGTGTTCGGTGAACCAGCGGCCGAACAGGGCACCGCCGTAGATGACGAACCCGACGCCGATGAGCCAGGACTCGACCACGAGCACGGTGCCGACCGCGCCGTAGCTGAGCGCGTTGGTGACGACCAGCGGGGTGAAGACGAGGTAGGAGAAGGCGCGCAGGCCGGCCAGGCCGATGACGGTGGCGAGCGCGCCCGGCAGCAGCGAGCGCCAGTGGACCTGGCCGCCCAGCAGGAACCGCTGACCCCACCAGAAGAACGCGACGCCGCTCAGCGCGGACAGCGCGATCCGCTGGCCCCCGTGCAGGGCGTTCTTCGTCGCCACCTCCTGGTAGAGGTACGCGGTGAGCACCACCAGCCAGGTCGCCTGCCGCCAGACCCGGTGCCAGGGGCCGGAGGCCAGGCCCCAGATCCGTTCGTAGGCGTTCTGCACGCTGCCGCCGAAGGAGATGCCGAAGACGGCGAGCAGGACGCCGCTCCAGACGCTGGTGGTGCCGATGACCTTGCGCGGCGGACTGATGACGTCGGTGATCACATGGGCGGAGCGGCCGGAGAGCCCCATGCCGTCGGTGAGCCAGGAGGCGAAGCCGCCCCGCACCAGGGGATCGGCCGCGGCGACCACGATGAGCAGCGGCGCCAGCGTGACGAGGGCCAGCGTGGCGAACCCCATGGCCCGGTGCATCAGCTCCAGTTCGCGTCCGTGTGCGAACAGGGCACCGACCCTGAGCCACTCCCATGCGCGGTGCAGGCCGCGCCGCCACCGCATCACGGCTCCTCCCGTGCTCGCCGCCCACACTCCTCTGTGCCGATTCATCCACCCTGGCGCGGACCGGGCAACTCACGACACGGCCGATGAGTGCCCGTTTCCGCGTCCCGGCACCGGAGAATGGGAACCCGTGCGTACTCCTGCCGAGGTGCCCCAGCCCGAACAGGCTCCGCCGAGCGGCCGACGCCGCACGCTGATCGTGAGCGCGAGCATGGGGGCCGGCCACGACACGGTGGCCGGCGAACTCGCGTGCCGCGCCGGGGCGCACGGGTACGAGGCGCACGTGGTCGACGTCCTGCACCTGCTGCCGTACGGCCTCGGCGCCGGACTGCGGCGCTGCTACCAGGCGTCCGTGCGGCACGTCCCCTGGGTGTACGCCGGCGTCTACGGCGCGTTCCTGCGCGGCGGCG
Source organism: Streptomyces sp. NPDC051133 (assembly GCF_040682635.1). Lineage (NCBI taxonomy): Bacteria > Bacillati > Actinomycetota > Actinomycetes > Kitasatosporales > Streptomycetaceae > Streptomyces > Streptomyces sp. NPDC051133. The sequence goes on along the minus strand of NZ_JBFBBK010000011.1, from coordinate 105,075 downwards.
CGGGTCCCCGCCCGAGCGGGGTGCCGCTGGCCCGGCTCGCCGCCGACCGGCTGACCGGCCTCGTGGACCGGCTGGGCATCGACGCCGTCGTGTCGGTCTTCCATCTGTCCGCGCAGCTCACCGGCGATCTCCGGGCCCGCGGGCGGCTGCGGGTGCCGAGCACGGTGTTCCTGCTGGACTTCGCCGTGCACCGGCAGTGGCTGCATCCCGGCAACGACCGGTACCTGTGCCTCACGGACACGGCCGCGTCCCAGGTGCGCCGGGCGCTGGGCACACCGGCGGTGACGACCGGCCCGGTGGTCGCGCCGGAGTTCCTCGCGCCGTCGCCCGCGGCGGCCGGGTGGCGGGAGCGCTTCGCCGGGCACGCGCCGGGGCGTCCCGCGGTGCTGCTCTCGGCGGGGGCCTGGGGAGCGGCGTCCCGCCCGGAGGCCACCGCCCGGCTGCTGGCGGGCGCCGGCTATCTGCCGGTGGTGCTGTGCGGCCGCAACGAACGGCTGCGGGCCCGGGTGACCCAGGTGCCCGGGGCGCTCGCCCTGGACTGGGTGGACGACATGCCGGGGCTGCTGGCCGCCGCGTACGCCCTGCTCGACAACGCGGCCGGCCAGACCGCCGTACAGGCGCTGGCCACCGGCCTGCCGGTGGTGGGCTACCGGCCCCTACCCGGTCACGGGGTGGAGGGGGTACGGCAGATGGCCGGCCTGGGGCTGTCGGAGTACGCGGCGACCGGCACCCGGCTGCTCCGCGCGCTCGACCGGCTCGCGGAGGGGGGAGGAGTGCGCGCGGAACGGGCGGCGCGGGGGCGGGCGCTGTTCCGGGGGGACGTGGTGGGCCAGGTGGCCGGGTTGTGAGGCGGGGGCCCGTCACGGGCGCCGTCTCGCCGCCGCCGTCAACCGGCCGGTGCGGAGGCGGACCGGCGTGCCGGGGCGGAGGCCGGCGGGTGCTCGTGCTCGCGCAGGGGGCCCACCGTCAGGCCCGCCTCGCGGCAGCCGGCCACAAGGGCGGGGAGTGCGCCGAGGGCCGAGCGCCAGCAGTCGGGGGCCGCGTACCGGTCCGAGTCGTGCAGCAGGACGGTGCCGCCGCCGCGCAGGTCCGCCGCGACCCGGGCCCGCACGGACGCCGGGGTCGCGTCGGGCGTCCAGTCCTCGCCCCAGGCGGACCACAGCACGCTCCGCAGGCCGGCCCGGCGGGCGGCCAGCCAGCGTCCGGAGGTGAGGATCCCGTACGGGGGGCGGTACCAGTGCGGCCGCTGCCCTGAGAGGTCGTGCAGCGCGCGGACGGTCCGCGCGACCTCTTCGGCGTCACGGGCGGGGGCGGGGCGCCAGGGGCGGTCGTGCGTCCAGCCGTGCACCGCGAGTTCGTGACCCCGCCGGACCGTCTCCCGGAGCAGTGCGGGATGCCGGACGGCGTTCTCGCCGAGCACGAAGAAGGTCGCCCGTGCCTCCAGCCGGTCCAGGGCGTCCAGGAACAGCGGTGTCGCGACCGGGTCCGGGCCGTCGTCGAAGGTGAGCGCGACGTGCTGCCGGCCGCCGGTTCCGCAAAGGCCCGGGAAGAGCGCCTGCCGTACGCCCGGCAGCCAGGTGGCCGCCGGGCCGATGTGGGCCGCCGCGACGGCGGCCGGCAGCAGCAGGGCCGTGCGCCGCCACGCGCGGCCGGAGGTGAAGGACATCGGTGTGCTGTCTCCTTGCGTGCCCGGTGTGCGGGGTCAGTGTCCGCGGGGCTCCGGTACTGGTTCCCCGCCGCGGTGCGGTGGGCGGCCGTGACCGGAGGTGTCCCATTGCCGCCCGACGGTCGAGGCGTGGGCCAGGCCCAGGCTGCCCACCCCGATCAGCGCGATGCCGAGCACCTCGGGGATCACCCGCAGCCCGAGGTGGATCACCTCGGCGAACAGGACCCAGCCGAGGATCACGCTGGTGACGGCGTCGCCGAGGGTGAGCGCGGGCTGGGAGGCCGTGAGCGACCCGGCGGCCAGCGCGCCCTGCAGCAGCAGGAAGGCGACGAGCCCGGCGACGCCCGTGGCGTAGAGCGACCAGTGCGCGAACATCGCGCCCGGACCGTGCCCGAGCCGGCCCACGGCCTCCTTGAGCAGCGCCGCGGTGGTCGCGAAGGACACCGCGGAGGCGAGGCCGAGCAGCGCGGCCCGGGACATGCCCCGGGCCGGGCGGGCGACGGCCACGAGCAGCACGACGACACCGAGCACCGCGACGCCGGCCACGAGCCAGGCGCGGGGCGAGGCGGTGGGCCGCCCTGCGGACGGCGCCGCCGCCAGCAGGAAGAGGGCCAGTCCGGCGGCCAGGGCGAGGAAGGCCAGCCAGGTCCTGCGGTCCGGCCGGCGCCGGAACACGAGCCCGCCCACGACCAGGGTGAACAGCAGCTCGGAGGCGAGCAGGGGCTGCACCAGGGACAGGCTGCCGGTGGCCAGGGCCCCGGCCTGCAGCAGCCCGGAGAGCGCCAGCAGCCCGGTGCCCGCCAGCCAGTGGGGCCGCCGCAGCAGGTGGGCGAGCCGGCGCACCGCGGGCCCGGCTCCCCCGCGCTCCTCCGGCTCCTGCACGGCGGCCCGGCGCTGCAGCACCGAGGCGGAGGCGTTGGAGAGCGCGGCGAGCAGGGCGAGCACCACGGTGACGGCGAGCATGACCGGTCACCCGAAGTGGGCGGCGAGCCGCCGGTAGAGCCCGGGCGCGGCGCCCCGCACCCGGGCGGGCAGCCGCAGCCAGCCGGGGACGTAGACCTCGTCCCGGTCGTGCCGGACGGCGCTCCACACCGCGTCGGCGACCCGCTCCGGTGCCACCGGCCGCGGCCACGACCGGGTGTAGGGGGCACCGCGCCGGTCGAAGAAGGGGGTGTCGACCGCGCCGGGGACGACGTGGCTGATCCTGACACCGGTGCCGCGCAGTTCGTAGCGCAGGGCGTCGGCGAAGGCGGCCAGGGCGGCCTTCGCAGCGGAGTACACGGCCTCGCCGCGCACGCCGATACCGGCGACGGAGCCGATGAGCACGATACGGCCGGATCCAGCCGCGACCATGTGGGGCAGCAGGGCGCGCACCAGGTGCACGGTGGCCAGCAGATCGACGCCGAAGACCTCGTCGATGCGGGCGCGCGGCATCCCGGTGAAGTCCCCGGACCAGCCGACTCCGGCGCCCGCCACCAGCAGGTCCAGCCGGCCCAGGTGGTCCAGGGCGAGGCCGGTGACCCGGCGGTCGGCGCCGGGCCGGGTCAGGTCCGCGGGCACGGCCAGCGCGGAAGCCTCGGTGGCCACCTGCTCCAAACGGGTGACGTCGCGCCCGTTCACGACCATCCGCCAGCCCCCCTCGGCGGCCAGCCGTCGGGCCACGGCCGCGCCGATCCCGGAGGAGGCGCCCGTCACCAGGGCCGTACCGCCGGGGCCGGGCCGGCCCGCGGGCCGGGTCCCGGCATCCGCTCCCGGGACGGGTCCCGTCACCGGCAGCGCACGGCTGGACGATCCTGCGGGGGAAGGAGCATGGGACATGTCGACCGACCTCACAGCGACGGCGTACGCGGACTGGCGGCATCGGGGTCGAACGCTCGCGGTGTATCCAGGGCGCCACATGCCGAAACACCGCGCACGGCGGAGCCCGGGTACGGCCCCCGCCGCCACCCGGACGAGTGAGCCGCGGGTCGCCGCGGGGGGCTCGGGGGGTGACCATGGAGCGGCGGGCGAACCCGGGCCGTGTGCTCGGGTGCCCGTCGGGAAGCCATGTGTTCTGGCGCCCGGCAGGAGGTTATGCGCCCCGCCGCCCGGCAGGAGGTTATGCGCCCCGGCCCCCGGGCAGAAGCCCACGTGCCCCGACCCCGGCAGGAGGCCATGCGTCCCGGCGCCCGGGCAGAAGCCCACGTTCCCCGACCCCCAGGCAGAAGCCCACGCACCCCGACCCCCGGGCAGAAGCCCACGTGGCCCGGCCCCGGCAGGAGGCCGTGCGTCCCGGCGCCCGGCGGGAGGAACATCCGGCCGCATCCGGACGGTCACCTGGGCGCGCGGGTCTCCCCCCGGCCGCACCCGGACGGCCCCCGGGCCGCGGCCCCGGCCCGGCTGTTCGCGACCTGAGCGGGGTCCCGGTCACTCCAGGCCCGGCACGGGGCCCCCGAGGGCACTCCGGGCGCCGCCGCCCGGACGGTCACCGGTGCGCGCCGGTCTCCCCGGCCGCACCCGGACGGCCCCCGGACCGCGGCCCCGGCCCGGGTGTTCACGACCTGACCGAGGCCCCGGTCAGTCCAGGCCCGGCACGGGGTCCCCCGACGGCACTCCGGTGCCGCCGTCCGGACGGTCACCGGCGCGCGCCGGTCTCCCCCGGCCGCACCCGGACGGCTCCCTGGCCGCGGCCCCGGCCCGGGTGTTCGCGACCTGAGCCGGGCCCCGGTCACTCCAGGCCCGGCACGGGGGCGCCCGAGGGCACTCCGGCGCCGAGGTAGCCGTCGTAGAACTCCTTCCAGGCCGGGCTCGCCCCGGAGTGCGGGCCGGCGGGGGCCTCGTTGCGTGCCATGGCGTCCAGGGCGGCCAGGCACACCTCCCAGCCGGCGCCGTTGCGGGCGGCGGTGTCCGCCGCGCCGAGGACGTCGGTCAGCGTGAACCGGGTGCGCCGCTCGTCCACGGGTTCGAGGTCGAAGTGGAGCTCGTCGCCGCCCCACGCGAAGGACAGGTGCCGGGGCGGGTCGACGGCGAGCACGCGGCCGGTGGACTCGGGCATGTTCGGGTCGCCGCTGAAGCGGACGGTGCCGCCGGGGCGCAGCTCCATCTCGGCGCGGGAGGGGAACCACCGGGCGAGTTCGCCGGGATCGGTGACGAACCGCCAGACGCGGTCCACGGGGTGGTCGTAGGTGCGGCTGAAGCGGACGGCGGGGCGGCCGTCGTCCAGGGTGAGGTAGGTGCCGGTGAGGTCGACGGACATGGTGCTTCCGGTCCTTTCGACGGTGGGGGTCAGGGGTCGTCCGGCGTCTCGTCGAGGCGGCGGCCCAGGGCGTCCAGGCTGCGGTTCCACAGCCTGCGGTAGGGCTCCAGCCAGGCGTCGAGGGCGGCGATCGGTGCCGGGTCGAGGGCGTGGACGCGGCGCTGGGCGTCCTGCCGGACCCGGACCAGGCCGGCCTCCCGGAGCACCTTCAGGTGTTTGGAGGTGCTCGGCTGGCTCAGCCCGCAGGCGCCGGCGATCTCCCCGACGGTGTGGGGGCCTTCCAGGAGGAGCGCGACGATGGCCCGCCGGTGCGGGTCGGCGAGTGCGGCCCAGAGCGCGGCGTCGGACATGGGTCCCAATATGCCCTGGCCGTTATATGCCAGTCAAGGAATACAAGGCGGCCCCTACAGACCCCTAAGCGAAACGTTGCCGTTTCGCGGGAAGTGGCCTATCGTCGAGGTGTACGAAACAGTTTCGTTTAGGCGCCTCGTGCCTGCGCGCACGCGTCCGCGCCCGAACGGCTTCCCCGGACGACTTCCCTGGAGTGGCTCTTCATGTCCCAGAAGACCCTGGCCGACGGCTCCCCCGCCGGAGCCGTCGCGATCGAACACGGTGAGGCGGCGGCCTCGCCCCGGCGGTGGTGGATCCTCGGGGTGGTCGCCGTCGCGCAGCTGATGGTCGTGCTCGACGCCACGATCGTGAACATCGCCCTGCCCTCCGCCCAGACCGACCTCGGCTTCTCCGACGGCAACCGGCAGTGGATCGTCACCGCGTACGCGCTGGCCTTCGCCTCGCTGCTGCTGCTCGGCGGCCGGATCGCCGACCTGTTCGGGCGCAAGCCCGCCTTCCTCGTCGGCGTCGTCGGCTTCGCCGCGGCCTCCGCGCTCGGCGGTGCCGCGAACGGCTTCACCATGCTGGTGGTCGCCCGCGCCCTGCAGGGGGCCTTCGGCGCACTCCTGGCGCCCGCCGCGCTGTCCCTGCTCAACACCACGTTCACCGACGCCCGGGAACGGGCTCGCGCGTTCAGCGTGTACGGCGCCATCGCCGGGGCCGGCGGCGCGGTGGGCCTGCTGCTCGGCGGTGTGCTGACCGACGCGCTCGACTGGCGCTGGACCCTGTACGTGAACGTGGCCATCGCCGTCCTCGCCTTCGCGGGCGGCTGGATCCTGCTGGGCAACCACCGCGACGCGGCGAACGCCAAGCTCGACGTGCCGGGCACGATCCTGGTCGCCGCCGGACTGTTCGCCCTGGTCTACGGCTTCTCCAACGCCGAGACCCACCACTGGGGCTCGCCGCTGACCTGGGGCTTCCTGATCGCGGGCGGCTTGCTGCTGGCGGCCTTCGCCTGGTGGCAGACCCGGGCCGCGCACCCCCTGCTGCCGCTGCGCATCCTGCTCGACCGCGACCGTGCCGCCTCCTACCTCGCGGTGCTGATCACCGGCGCGGGCATGTTCGGCGTGTTCCTCTTCCTGACCTACTACCTCCAGCTCAACCTGGGCTTCAGCCCCACGAAGACCGGTGTGGCGTTCCTGCCGATGGTCGGCGCACTGATGGTGACCGCGCAGGTCGGCACCACGCTGCTGCTGCCCCGGATCGGCCCGAAGGCGGTCATCCCGCTGGGCTTCGCCGTCGCCACGGCCGGCATGGCGTGGCTGACCGGCATCGGCATCGGCTCGCACTACCTGAGCGCGGTGCTGCCGCAGCTGGTCGTGATCGGTGTGGGCCTCGGCCTGGTCATGCCGCCGGCCATGCAACTGGCCACCGGCGGGGTCGCGGCCGAGGACGCGGGCGTCGCGTCCGCGACCGTCAACGCGATGCAGCAGGTGGGCGGCTCCATCGGCACGGCCCTGCTGAACACCCTCGCCGCGAGCGCCGCCACTCACTACGTGGCCGGCCGGGACGCCACCAGCAAGCTGGTCCGGGCGCAGGCGACGATCGAGAGCTACACGACCGCCTTCTGGTGGTCCGCGGGCTTCTTCGCCGCGGGCGCGGTGATCGCCTTCCTGCTCTACCGGCGCGGGGTGCCGCGGCAGGACGCGGGCGCCGCTCCGGTCGTCCACATGTGACGGGCGGCGGACACACCGGCCCGAGGGGCCGCCGTCAGCAGGGAGACGGCGGCCCCTCGCCGTGCTCCCGTGCCCCCTGACCGGGGCGCTTGAGACGGCCGCGGCGGGTAACCCGCAGGGCGAGGACGACGGAAGGAGAGGTCATGCCGGGCGGCAACGATCACGAGGAACGGCCCGAGACGGCCCTGGAGGAAGTGCTCCAGGAGGTCGAAAAGGCCGAGAAGCGGGGCGAGGGGCGCGGCGACGGGGGCGAGGCCGGGGACGCCATCACGCCGAACACCGGAGCGCAGGAGCAGGCGGAGGGCGACGGACACGGCTGACCGGGCCGGGCCGGCGGGGCGGTCCGCACCGGTGCCTGCGTGCGGGGCGGGTACCCGAGCCCCATGAACCACCATCTGCGAGGACCCCAGCTGCCCCCGCCCCGCGGACCGCTGTCCGCCGCGGTCACCGCCCATCTGCACGGCACCGGTCCGCTCCCCCGCCCCGGGGACGCCGAGGACGCCGACCCCTACGGCGACGATCTGCACCTCGCGTTGTACGTGTGCTACGAGCTGCACTACCGGGGATTCGCCGGGGTCGGCCCGCGGTTCGAGTGGGACCCCGGGCTGCTGGGCGTGCGCGGCGCGCTGGAGCACCGCTTCCTGTCCGCGCTGCGCGCCGACACGCCGGGGCACGCGAGCCTGGACGACGCCCTCGGCGCCCTCCTGGTCGAACCGGTGGACGGCACCGGCGTGACCCACTTCCTGCGCGACTCGGGCGAGTTGTGGCAACTGCGGGAGTACGCGGCCCAGCGCTCCCTGTACCACCTGAAGGAGGCCGACCCGCACGCCTGGGTGCTGCCGCGGCTGTGGGGGCGGGCGAAGGCGGCGATGGCGGCGGTGGAGTTCGACGAGTTCGGCGGCGGCCGGGCCGAGCGGGTGCACGCGCGGCTGTTCGCCGACCTCATGACGGACCTCGGCCTGGACACCGGCTACGGGCGCTACCTGGACGCGGCCCCGGCGGAGATGCTCGCGGTCGTCAACCTGATGTCCCTGTTCGGCCTGCACCGCGAGCTGCGCGGCGCGCTGGTGGGCCACTTCGCCGAGGTGGAGATCACCTCCTCGCCCGGCTCCCGCCGGCTCGCCGAGGCGATGCGCCGCACCGGCGCCGGACCGGCCGCGGAGTTCTTCTACGACGAGCACGTCGAGGCGGACGCGGTGCACGAGCAGGTCGTCCGGCACGACGTGATCGGCGGGCTCCTCGACGAGGAACCGGAGCTCGCGGCGGACATCGCCTTCGGCATCGACGCCACCGAGTACCTGGAGGACCGGCTGGCGCGGCGGCTGCTCACGCACTGGCACGCGGGACGGTCGTCCCTGCGCACCCCCCTCGACGGGCGCACCCCCGCCGACGGGAAACCTCCCGAGCGCGCACCCCTTGTGCGGGACGCCCGTGAACAGAATGCCCTTGAGCAGGAAATACCCCATACATCCTGAATGCCGGGGTACCCGCGCGTCGTGATCGCAGTGACACTTCCGGGCGTGTACGCCCCTCAGGACGACACGGAGTTGCTCGCCGAGGCCCTCCGTGAGGAGGCGCCGCGCCCGGGCGCGCGGGTGCTGGACGTCGGCACCGGATCCGGCGCGCTGGCCCTGGCCGCCGCCCGGCACGGCGCCGAGGTGACCGCGGTGGACGTGTCCCGGCTGGCTGTCTGGACGGCCCGGCTGAACGCCTGGCTGACCCGGCTGCCGGTGCGGATCCGGCGCGGCAACCTGTTCGGGCCGGTCCGGGGACGGCTGTACGACGTCATCCTCGCGAACCCGCCCTACGTGCCGGCGCCCGAGACCGGGCACGGGCCGCGCGGCCGGTCCCGGGCCTGGGACGCGGGCCACGACGGGCGGCTGCTGCTGGACCGGATCTGCCGGGACGCGCCCGCGCTGCTGCGTCCGGGCGGCGTCCTGCTGGTCGTGCACTCCGCGCTGAGCGATCCCGACCGCACGCTGGAACTGCTGCGCGCGGGGGGTCTGAAGGCCGCGGTGGTGCGGCGGCGCTGGATCCCCTTCGGTCCGGTGCTGCGCTCCCGCGCACACTGGCTGCGCCTGCGCGGTCTGCTCGCGCCCTCCGCCGACAGAGAAGAGCTGGTGGTCATCCGTGCCGAACGACCGTGCTGACCGGGCCCGCAGGATCACGATGGCGCGGCAGGGGCCGCTGCTGGTGGAGGGGCCGGTCGAGATCGAACTCGAGGACGGGACAACGGTCTGCTCGGACCGCTTCCGCGTCGCTCTGTGTACCTGCCGGCGCAGTCGCCGCTACCCCTGGTGCGACACGAGTCACCGGCACAAGGCCAAGGACACCGGTTGAAACCGGTGGTTTTTCGCCGCTCCCCGGAAGGCCCCCCACGGGCCTAGCCGGGGAGCGGCTGTGTGCCCGGAGGCCGGCGGGCGGCCCCACTCCGCCCGTCGGCTCCGGTGCGAGATCGCAGGTTCCCCGCCCCAGAGGCCGCACTCCCCAGTTGCGAACCTGTTCCGGAGTACACGGGGTTCGTGCGATCCCGGTCTAGAACGCGAAGAGGGTGCCGCCGACGGCGTCCCTCATGCACGTGTTCCCGAAGGTGCGCTCGTACGAGACGCGCTTGCCCTGCCAGACCCCGTTGACGGTGACGACGACGGGGTCGTACAGCTTGGTGCACCACACGTCGGGGGAGGCCTTCAGGGCGTTGAAGTCGCCGCCGACCCCGCGGAGTTCGGCGCAGGCCTCGGCCGCGGCCGGGTGGGTGCCCGAGGAGGTGGGGGCACAGGTGAGGGTGACGGCGCGCTCCGGGGTGGCCGTGGCCGCGTCGCTGCCGTGGCCGGTGGTGAGCACCAGGGCCGAGGGCGCGTAGAGCGACGACGGGGCGGCGCCCGGTGCAGCGACGGCGGCCCCGGTCAGGGGTCCGCAGACGGCGGCGGCCGTCAGGCCGATGGCCGCTGCCCAGCGCGCGGTGTAACGCATTGTGTGCATCCTTCCGCTCGGAACAGATCGGGTGCCGTCCGGGGTCCGGTCGGGCACCGGAGCGGCGAGCGCCACTCTGCCGAGTCCTCGGTCGAAACTCACATCGAACCCATGGGTTTCAGTAACCTTTCGTGTTGAATCAGTGGCGTGAAGTCACGGAAATCGAACGCTGTGGCCCCGGAGTTGCAGGGCTCCGGCCCCTCGGACGACACCGGATGGCTGAAAATCAGCGCTTTGTTAATCGTCCTGAAACATTCCGGCTCTGCCCGCTTCAAGCCCCGTCATGACTCCCCGTGTTCATGAAGTGATCACCGAGAGCCGGTCTGCCGCCGGGCCGGGGGGACGGACGAATCGAACCACAACGGGCTTGTGTGCCACGGGCGTTGACACACCCGTGGGCTAGATTGACCGCCATGACTCACTTCGTACTGGTGGCGGGCGCGTGGCTCGGAGCGTGGGCGTGGGACGAGGTGGCACCCGACCTGCGTGCCGCCGGGCACGACGTGCACGCGCTGACGCTGTCCGGGCTCGCCGAGAAACGGGACCTGCCGGCCGGGCAGCAGACCCACGTCGAGGACATCGTGCACGAGGTCGGCCGGCTGGACCTGCGGGACGTCGTGCTGGTCGGGCACAGCTACTCGGGTGTGCCCGTCGGACAGGCGGCCGAGCGGATCGGCGACCGGCTGCGCCGGGTGGTGTTCGTCGACTCCAACGTGCCGGCGGACGGCGTGTCGTTCCTCGACGGGTTCCCCAGCGACCACATCCGCGAGGCCCTCGCCGCACACGGCGACGTGTGGCCGCTGCTGCCCCCGGCCGCCTACGCGCACCAGGACCTCACGGACGAGCAGATCGGCCGGCTGCGCACCGAGGGCACCCCGCACCCGGCCGCCACGCTCACCGAACCGGCCGTCCTGAAGCGGCCGCTGGGCGAACTGCCCGCGACCTACGTCAAGTGCGTGCTGGACGGCCGCGACCCGTTGCCCGCCGTCACCGAGGCGCTGCGGGGCGGGCGGTGGGAGCTGGTGGAACTGCGCACCGGCCACTGGCCGATGTTCTCCACGCCCCGGGAACTGGCCCGCATCCTGAACGAGGCGGCCACCCGCGGCTGAACGGCCCGCGCCGGTGGCGGCCGGCCCGCCACCGGCACTGCCTCACGTGTCCTCGCCGAGCAGTTCCGCCGGCCTCGCGGACGGACCGTCCGGGCCGGTGATCGACAGGGAGCCGGGGCTCGCCGACGGCGTGTCGGTCACCCAGCGCTGCCCGGCGGAGCGGTCCCGGACCGTGACGACGAGGTCGGCGCCGGGCTTGTCGCCGGCGCCGGCGAGGGCGAGGGCCGGATCCCAGCGGGGCAGCAACTCGCCCCGCACGGTGAGGTCGTAGCGCACGTCGTCGCCCCGGCCGCTGCCGGCGTCCGCGCAGGTGCCGAGGATCACCACCCCGGCGTCGGCGTGCGAGTCGAGGCACAGGCCGGAGTCGGCCGCGCTGCGCAGCAGTCCGTCGGCGTCGTACGTCCACTGCTGTGTCGGCGCCGCGGAGCATGCGGCGAGGACCGCGCCCGCCCCGGCCTTCGGCGCACCCTCGATGTCCAGGCACAGGTCGGACGCGGTGTTGCGCAGCCGGGCCGCCCGGCCGGCGGTGGGCAGTCGCGCGGTGCCGGGGGCGCCCGCCGAGGCGGGCGGGGACGGGGAGGCGCTGCCGGGCACGGTGGAGGCGACCGGGTCCGTGCCGTCGCCGCCGTCCGGCCGGGCGCTGAGCGTCACGACGGTCGCGAGCAGCACCGCCGAGGCCACGCCGACTCCGGTGAGCAGGGTCCGTGAGGACCACGCGGGCAGGTGCCCCCGCGGCAGGGGCGACGGGAGCCGGGCGAGCGGCCCGGGCGCGCCGCCGTGTCGCCGGCCCGGCGACCCGGTGCCCTCCGGCGGGGGTGCGCCCTCGGCGCTCCGCCGGGCGCCGGCCAGACCGGCGCGGGCGAGCAGTCCCGGCCTGCCGCCGCCGCGCCGGCGTCCGCCGGAGCCGCCCCGGGTACGCGCGGGCCCCGGACGGCGGCCGGGGCGCGAGTCGAGATAGCGGCGGGCGCCCCAGCCGAGCACGGCTTCGGCGAGCAGCACGCCCAGGGCCGCGTCGGCCTGGGCCAGTTGCTCGGCCGCGTGCCGGCAGTGGGCGCAGCCGGCCAGGTGTTCCTGGACGTCGGGCAGCAGGGCACCGCCCCGGCGGATCGGGACGTCGAGCAGACGGTTGTGGTAGCGGCAGTCCTTGCCCGGCGCGAGTTCCCGGTGGGCGCGCACCAGGCCTTCCCGGAATTTCTCCCGTGCCTGTGCGAGTGCGGCGCCCGCGCTCTCGGTGTCGATACCGGTCAGCCCCGCGGGGACGTTTATCGGTTCGGCCTCGACCTCGGTGTGCCACAGCAGCGTCTGTTCCCGCCGGGGCAAGGCGTGGAAGGAGTGGTCGGACAGGGCGCGGTTCTCCGGAATGAGCGTTTTCGCGGTGCGCATTCCGCGGCCGCCGGCGGGTTTTCCGAGTCCGGGCAGTACGGCGGTGATCCGGTCGGTGCCGGCCCAGTTCGCGACCGTGTCCCGGACGGCCACCAGCAGGCGGGGCCGCAGCGCGCCGGCGGGCTCGCCGAGCGCCAGCCGGGCCAGGACCTGGTGGAAGGCGGTCGCGGTGACCATGTGGGCGAGCGGACCGGGCGCGGCCAGGCAGATGACCGCGTAGTCCTGCGCGGGCCGCCAGTGCCGGGCCATGAGGAGGGCGGCGGACCGGGAGCCCTCCGCGTCGGAGCCGGCGCGCAGCGGGCCGGCGAGCAACTCGTCCGGCTCCGCCGGACCGGCGCCCGGGGGTGGGTAGGGGGGACGAGGGGGGTGGGGGGTGAGCACGGAGTGCAATCCTTTGGTGCGTGATGCGTCGGCGCGTCTCTGCGGCGCGCGCGGGGAGCGGAATGCACCGGCGCCCGGCCGGTCGCGTCCCTCAACCACCGGAAGATTTCCGGCTTTTACCCCCGCACGGTCATTGCAACCCTTGCACAACTTCCGCACGCGCAACAAGGCGCCCTGCGACATCGACAGGATTGAAAGAAAGTCAGAATTACGGCGCCGCTTCTGGTCCGGACCGATGTCTTTCGGTTTTTCACACGCCCCGTGTGAAACGCGCGCACGCACCGCCCTGCCGCGCACGCTCCCTGCCGGTGCCGCCCGGTGGTGGACTGGGAACCGGCCCTCTCGGAAGGCCCCGCGCGGGACGGCGGCTCTCCCGCGCGCGACCGGCCGCCGGCCCCGTTCCTCCCGCCCTCGGCCGGCGGCCCCGGCGGCTTCCCCCGCCCGCTGAGGGCGGGCCGGGCCCGCGCGGCCGGCTCCGCGCGGCCACGACCGGTCGGCAAGAACCGTTCGGCCAGGGCCCGTTGGGCCGAAGTCCGGTCGGTCAGATCTGCCAGGAGCGGAGGCGGTCGGCCGCGTCGTACACGTCGGTCTTGCCGGAGATCAGGTCGCGGGCGAGGTCGACCAGCGCGCCGTAGGGCGGGTCGATGCCGACGCCGCTGACGAACATGTAGGCCACGGCGGTCGCACAGGCGAAACGGGCGTTGGCCGCGGGCAGCGGCTTGAGCAGGGCCAGGGTGTGCAACAGGGCCGCGGCGCGCCAGGCCGGGTCGGAGTCGACGCCGAGCCGGGGCGGATCGACGCGGTGCCGGGCGACGGCGGCGACCAGGGCGGAGAAGTCGTCCACCGCGGGCTGGTCGGGCATGACCTCCTCGTGGCGCTGGAGCAGCCAGGGGACGTCGATATGGATGACGGAGGGCATCACTCAGGCGGCCTCGCCCCGGGCGGGCGGTTCGTCGTCGGGGAAGGCGGCCGCGAACTCCTCGGCGTGGGCGGAGAAGAAGCGCCGGAAGGCCTCGGCGCCCTCCTGCAGCGCCCGGTGCCGGGCTATGTCGGCGGCGGCGGCCTCCCGTACGAGGGCCTTCATGGACGTCCCGCGCTCCTTGGCGATCTGCCGCAGGTCCTCGAGTTCCCGATCGCTGAACTCCACGTTGAGAGCTGGCATGACCCTCACGGTACCGCGCGGGTACTCACCCGTAAATATCCGCAGTTCAGAGCGCATATCAAGCGGTACCTGCGGCACCCGAGGCGCCATGTCCGATTCCCGCCGGTCCCGTGGCGCGCGACCCAGCAGACTCGACACGGATAGGCAGAGCCCCGAGGAGAACCCGATGAGCACGCGCACCGTCCACACCGTCCACCCCAGCCCGCTGGGCGACCTGCTGCTGACCGCCGTCGTCTCCCCCGCCGGGCCCACGCTCACCTCACTGTCCCTGCCGGGGCGGCCCGGCGTACCGGCCGTCCGTGCGGAGGACCTCGACGACCGGCCCTTCGCCGAGGCGCACCGGCAGCTGGACGCGTACTTCGCGGGCCGCCGGACCCGATTCGACCTGCCGCTCACCGCCACCGGCACCCCTCTCCAGCAGGCGGTGTGGCAGGCCCTCGGCTCCGTCCCGTACGGCACCACGACCACCTACGGCGAGCTGGCCGCCCGCCTGGGCCTGCCGCGCGCCCAACTGCGCGCGGTGGGCCGGGCCCTCGGCACCAATCCGCTGCTCGTCGTCCGCCCCTGTCACCGGGTGATCGGCGCCGACGGCTCGATGCGCGGGTACGCCGGCGGCATCGAGCGCAAGCGGTGGCTGCTCCGCCACGAGGGCGCGCTGCAGCCGACCCTGGTGTGACGGGAGGAGGACTGATGAAGCCGACCCCGGCCGAGGCCCGCCGCAGGGTGGCCGGTACGGACTGGGCCGCGCTCGCGGCCGAGCTGGACGAGTACGGCAGCGCCCCCACGGGCCCGTTGCTCTCCCCCGCCGAGTGCGCCGCCCTGGCCGCCCTGTACGACGAGCCGCAGCTGTTCCGGACCACCGTCGACCTGGCACGCCACCGGTTCGGTTCCGGCGCGTACCGGTACTTCACCCACGACCTGCCCGCCCCGGTGGCCGCGCTGCGCGCCGCGCTGTATCCGCGGCTGCTGCCGGTCGCCCGCGACTGGGCGGCCCGCCTGGACCGCCCGGCCCCCTGGCCCGACGCGCTTCAGGAGTGGCTGGAGCGCTGCCGTGCGGCCGGCCAGGACCGGTCGGCGCAGATCCTGCTCAGCTACGGGCCGGGCGACTGGAACGCCCTGCACCGCGACGTGTTCGGCGAGCTGGTCTTCCCGCTGCAGGTGGTGATCGCCCTGGACGAGTACGGGACCGACTACACCGGCGGCGAGTTCCTCATGGTCGAGCAGCGTCCCCGCGCCCAGTCCCGGGGGACGGCGACCGCCCTGCGGCAGGGGCACGGCCTGGTGTTCACCACCCGGGACCGCCCCGTGCGCACGCGCCGGGGCTGGTCGGCCGGGGCGATGCGGCACGGGGTGAGCACCGTGCGGTCCGGTCGGCGGCGGACCCTGGGGCTGGTGTTCCACGACGCCGCCTGACCGGACCGGGCGCCCCGCGGCGGGCTCCGGGCGTACGGGTCCTTCCGGGGCGGGGAAGCCCGTACGTGACGTCCCCGCCCGGTCGCTCACACGTCGAGACGGCTGATCCGCACCGCCCCCTTCGACGTGCCCGGGGCGGCGCTCGTGAGCGTCAGCCGTATCCGCGAGCAGCGGACCGTGTCGAAGGTGATGACCGTCGGGCTGTCCGACGCGGTGGCCCAGTCGGTCTTCGCGCCGGTCACCGGCACGTACGTCCGGCCGTCCCACACCGCCACCTCGGCCGCGGCGGGCAGCGCGTGGGTGGCGTCGGCCGTGAAGGAGACCGTCAGCCGGTCGACGGTCCGGGTGCGCCCGAAGTCCACCGACACCCAGTCCCGCGCACGGGCGCCGGCGAAGGCGGGCAGCAGCGCGGTGGCCGACTTGGCGAAGGCGTTGGACCAGCCGGTGGCGGGATCGCCGTCCAGCATCGCGGCGGGCAGCGTGTCCGGGCGTCCGGAGTAACCGGCGTCGGCGTACGGATAGGTGTGGGGCGCCGGGTGGTCCGGGCCGAAGTCCGCCGGGGCGGTGCGGACCGCGTCCCGGGCCGGGGTGGCCCGCAGGCTCACCGTCCCCGTGCGCAGGCCGTCCACGCGCGCGGTGACCTTCAGCGTGCCCGGCGCGGTGCCCGAGCGGACGATGGCGAGGGCCTTGCCGTGGAAGGCGGTGCGGGTGCTCGCCTGGTAGCGCTCGGCGCTCTCCTCGCGTCCGTTGTCCACGCCGGCCAGGGATCCGCCGGTCACGTCGAAGGCGATCAGGTGCCCGGCGTCGGGCACCAGCACGCCGTGCGCGTCGACGATGTCGGCGGTGACGAAGGCGAGCGCACGGCCGTCGGCGGCGAGGGAGGTGCGGTCGGCGGTGAGGCGCACGGCGTGCGGGGCGGCGGCGGTGCGCAGCACGTCGGTGGCGACCGCCTTGCCGTCCTTGCGGGCCACCGCCTTCAGTTCACCCGGCCGGTAGGGCACCTTCCAGGTCAGGTGCAGCTTCCCCGCGCTGCCGTTGGGGCTGGTGTAACTGCCGGGGTAGGGACCGTCGGTGAAGGTCTTGTCGTCGCCGGTGGCCTCGGTGGTCTCCAGGTAGGCGCGGCCGTCGGTGGTCCGCTTGGTGTCGAACTCCCGCACGCCGAGGGACTGTCCGTTCAGGAACAGCTCGACGGACGGCACGTTGGCGTACGCCCAGACCTCGACCGTCTCGCCCTCCTCGTGGTTCCAGCTCATCGGCAGCAGATGGACCATCGGCTCGCTCGTCCACTGGCTTTTGAACAGGTGGTACATGTCCTTGGGGAACCCGGCGGTGTCGACGGCGCCGAAGAAGGACGCCTTCACCGGGAAGACGTCGTACGGGGTCGGTTCGCCGATGTAGTCGATGCCCGACCACAGGAACTGCCCGGCGAACCACGCGCGGTCCCGGTCCTTCTTGTGGCCGTACTCGCCGCTCATCGTCCAGGAGGCGAGGTTGTTGTCGTAGGAGGAGACCTCCCGCCTGCCCGGCGTGTGGTTCTCGCCCGTGTTGAGGTGTTCGGGCTCCTGGTACGTGCCCCGGGTCGAGGTCTCCGAGGAGGACTCGGACTCGAAGAGGAACAGGTGCGGGTACCGGGCGTGCAGGGCGTCGACCGACTTGGCCGTGTTGTAGTTCAGGCCGAGGCCGTCCAGCTTGGCGAGCATCAGGTCGGCCGCCGAGCCCTTCTTCGGCACGCTGCGGTACTTGTCGGAGCCGATGACGAGCGGCCGGGTGTCGTCGGCGGCCTTGATGGCGCCGATGATCCGGTCGGCCATGGCGAGCCCGGCGGCGGAGGTGGAGTCGGGGATCTCGTTGCCGATGGACCAGAGCACCACGGCGGGCGAGTTGCGGGCCGCGAGGACCATCTCGGTGGCGTCCTTCTCGCACCACTCGTCGAAGAACCGGCCGTAGTCGTACGTGGTCTTGCCGGTCCGCCAGCAGTCGAAGGCCTCCACCATCATCACGATGCCCAGTTCCTCGCAGACCTGGATCATCTGCGGCGAGGGCGGGTTGTGGGAGGTGCGGAAGGCGTTGACGCCCATCGACTTCATGATCCGCATCTGCCGGCGGACCGCGTCGACGCTGATCGCGGCACCGAGCGCGCCCTGGTCGTGGTGGAGGTCGACGCCCTTGATCTTGGCGTGGGTGCCGTTGAGGAAGAAGCCCTCGTCGGGGTCGAAGCGGTAGCCGCGGATGCCGAAGCCGGTGCGGCAGGTGTCGGTGGTGCGGCCGGCGACGCGCAGTTCGGTGTGCAGGGTGTAGCGGTGCCCGGGGGTGTCGAAGTCCCACAGCAGGGGCCTGGTGACGGTCAGTTCGTGCGTCTCGGTGGCTTCCCCGAGGACGGCGACCGTGGACGTCGTCCGGGCGACGGTGCGGCCGTCGGGGTCGACGAGCCGGGAGCGGACCTCCACGTCGGTCCCGGTGCCGGACGCGTCGAGCACGGTGGTCCGCACCCGGACCAGCGCCCGCTGGGCGGAGACCTCCGGGGTGGTGACCTGGGTGCCCCACCGGGCCACGTGCACCGGCTCGGTGACCACCAGCCGGGCCTCGCGGTAGATGCCGCTGCCGGAGTACCAGCGGCTGCTGGGCAGCTGGTTCTGCACCTTGACCGCGAGCACGTTCGGGGTGCTGCCGTCGGTGTGCACGAGGTCGGTGAGGTCGAGGGCGAAGCCGGTGTAGCCGTAGGGGTGGCGGCCGGCCTCGGTGCCGTTGCAGTAGACGTGCGCGTCCATGTAGACGCCGTCGAACTCGACCGAGACCCGCTTGCCGGCCCAGGCGCGCGGCAGCGTGAAGGCGAGCCGGTACCAGCCGAGGCCGCCCGGGAAGAAGCCGGTGCCGCTGGTCGTGCCGTGGTCCGTGGTCGGGGTCTGCTCGATGCTCCAGTCGTGCGGGACGGCGACCCGCCGCCAGGAGGAGTCGTCGTAGGCGGGGTCGGCGGCCCGGTCGTAGGCGCCGGTGGGGTCGGTGATGCCGTCCGGGTCGGCCAGGGCGAAGCGCCAGCCGTCCCGCAGCGGCACGGTGTGGCGTCCCTGGGCGGTGCCGGACGCCTCGGCGGCGAGGGCGGCCGGGGCCGCGGGAATGCTCAGTACCGCTCCGGCCGCGGGCGCTGCCGTGGCGGCGACCAGAACCGATCTGCGCGTGACCGTCATGGGCGGCTCTCCCTCATCAAGTCCCAGAAGTACTCACAACTGATCGCGACCAAACAGAATCTGACGCCCTGCCGCATGCGACCGTCAAGGGTGCGGCACCGGGCGGCTCGCCGGCTTGCCCCGGTCCGCCGGGTTTCTCCCGTGACCGTGTCGCGAGCGGCTTCGCACCGGCTCCGACCGGCTTCTGATCGTGTTCGACCTACCGGACGGCCTGCCGGAGGTTGGCGGTCACGGGAGGGGGCGAAGCACTACGCTGGAACACGAGTGGTGCCACCTGTTCACTGTGAGTGTGCGCTTGGGAGCGGCGACGATGAGCCGGGTCAATCCGTTCGACGACGCGGTGACGGCCCGGGCCGTCATCGACGACGACGGGACGCTGGTGGAGTGGAACGAGGGCGCCCGGCGCCTGCTCGGCCACCCCGCCGAAGCCGTCGTGGGCCGCCCGGCCGCCGGCCTGCTGGCCGATGACGGCGTCCCCGGCGCCCCCGCCGGCCCGCGCTGGGACGGCATGGTCGCCCTGCGCCACCGGGACGGCCGCACGGTTCCGGTGTGGGTGCTCGCCCACCGCCGGCCGGCCCGCGAGGACCGGCCGGCCGACTGGCTCGTCGTCACCCCGCTGGAGGACGACGCCCCCGCCCCCGCCGACGACCCGCTGTCCGCGGCCACCCTGATGCAGTCCCCGTGCGCCATGGCCCTGTACGACGAGCGGCTGCGGCTGCGCCGGCAGAACGACGCGATGGACGAGGTGGTCGGCCTGCCCGAGCACCGCGTCCGCGGGCTCAGACCGTCCGAGATCGGCGGGAAACCGCAGAGCGAGGAGCTGGAACGGCATCTGTCCGAGGTGCTCGCGACGGGCCGCCCCCAGGACGTGCGGACGTACATGCGCACCGGCGGTGAGCAGCACGCGCACGCCTGGCTGGCCCAGATGGCCCCGGTCACCGGCCCGGACGGCCGGGTGTGCGGGGTGAGCATGGCCACGCACGACTTCACCGAGAACTATCTGGCCCGCAAGCGGCTGCAGCTGGTCAACGAGGCGAGCGTGCACATCGGCAGCACGCTCGACGTCACCCGCACCGCCCAGGAACTGGCCGATGTGTGCGTGCCGGGGCTCGCCGACTTCGTCAGCGTCGACCTGCTGGAGGAGCGGGAGCCGGACGGGGAGCCGTCCGCCCGGGTCACCACGCCGGTCACCCTGCTCCGGGCGGCGCACCGCTCCGTGCTGCACGGCTCCCCCGACGTGGTGATGGAACTCGGCTCCCTGGCGAGCTATCCCGCCTGCTCCCCGCAGGCCGACTCCCTCGTCAGGGGGCGCACGATCGTCCGCGGGACGGCCTCCGGCGAGCTGCGGCCGTGGCTCGCGGAGGACCCCCGGCGCGAGAAGTGGGTGCGCGAGTTCGGCATCCACTCCGTGATGTCCGTGCCGATCCGGGCGCGCGGGCTGACCCTCGGAGTGGCCGTGCTCACCCGGCACCGCCGGCCCGACCCGTTCACCGCCGACGACGTGCTGCTGGCCGAGGAGATCACCGCCCGCGCCGCCGTGTGCATCGACAACGCCCGCCGCTACTCGCGCGAGCGGGAGACCGCTCTCGCGCTGCAGCGCAGCCTGCTGCCCCGCACGCTGCCGCGCACGGCCGCGCTGGAGGCCAGCTCCCGCTATCTGCCGGCCGCCCGGGCCGGGGTGGGCGGCGACTGGTTCGACGTGATCCCGCTGTCCGGGATGCGGGTCGCGATGGTCGTCGGCGACGTCGTCGGGCACGGCATCCAGGCGTCGGCGACCATGGGCCGGCTGCGCACCGCCGTCCGTACGCTCGCCGACATCGACCTGGCCCCGGACGAGCTGCTCACCCACCTGGACGACCTCGTGGTCCGGCTCTCGGAGGAGTCCGGCGGCGACGGCACCACCGGCGAGGTCGGTGCGACCTGCCTGTACGCCGTGTACGACCCGGTGTCCCGGCGCTGCACCCTGGCCCGCGCCGGGCATCCCCCGCCCGTGCTGCTGCGGCCGGGCGGCCGGCCCGGGCTGCTCGACGTGCCCGCCGGTCCGCCGCTGGGGCTCGGCGGACTGCCCTTCGAGTCCGTCGAGGTGGACCTGCCCGAGGGCACCGTCCTCGCCCTGTACACCGACGGCCTGGTGCACTCCCGGGACCGGGAGGGCGAGGCCGGCCGGGAGCTGCTGTACGCGGCGCTCCAGCAGTACGCGGGCTCCCTGGACGGGACCTGCGACGGCATCCTGCGGGCCCTGCTCCCGTCCGGCGGTGCCGCGGCCGACGACGTGGCGCTGCTGCTCGCCCGCACCCTGGGCCTGCCCGCCACGCAGGTGTCGACCTGGGACATCCCGGCCGACCCGGCGCTCGTCGCGCCCATCCGCAAGCAGGTCGTGGAGCAGCTGGACACCTGGGGGCTGAGCGAGGCCGCGTTCACGGCGGAACTGGTGGTCAGCGAGCTGGTCACGAACGCCATCAGGTACGGCGCCCGTCCGATCCGGCTCCGCCTGATCCACGACGAGACCACCCTGATCTGCGAGGTGTCGGACACCAGCCACACCGCCCCGCACCTGCGCCGGGCCAAGACCTTCGACGAGGGCGGCCGGGGCCTGCTCCTGGTCGCCCAGCTCACCCAGCGCTGGGGCAGCCGCCACACCCCGGAGGGCAAGACGATCTGGGCGGAGCTGCCGCTATACGAGGAGGAGTGACGGCGGCCCGACGGCGCCCCTGCCGCAATGCCGCAGCGCTGCCCGGACGGTTGGGCGGCCGCTCCGGCCGGCTCGGAGCCGGCTCGGCGTCCCGGGCCCGGCATGGGGTCGCACGGCGGTCGGGACGGCGGCCACCGCCGGCCGTCGGGCCGACGGCACCCCCGGCCCTGACGTCCGGCCCGCCAAGGGGCCGGGGTCCCGGCCGCTCCGCCGGCGCCACCGACGCCCAGGTGAGCCTCGTGCTCCCCCGCGGGGAGCCGCTCAGCCGCCGGCCAGCCAGGGCCGCACCTGCTTGCGGGCCTCGTGCAGCCGGGACTTGAGCGTGCCCAGCGGGATGCCGACGCGCTCCGCGACGTCCGCGTACTCCAGCTGGCAGATGTCGCGGTAGACCAGCGGCGCCACCAGGTGCGGATGCGTCCGCTCCAGCCGCTCCAGGGCCTCCAGCAGGTCCACCCGGGAGCCCGCGATGACGCTGGTGGTGCGCGGGTCGACGGCGTACGAGGGTTCGATGGCGGCGGGCTGTTCGGCGGCCCGCCGTTTCAGCTCGCGGTACTTCTGCCGGCAGCAGTTGGCGACGACCGTGTACAGCCAGGTGCCGAAGCGGCTGCGGCCCTCGAAGGCGGTGATGTGCCGGGCCACCTGGAGCAGCACGTCCTGGGCGGCCTCCTCGGCGTCCTCCCGGCAGGGCAGGAAGCGCCCGCAGCGGCGCACCACCTCGGGGCGGATCTCCGTCAGCAGCCGGTCCAGGGCCGTGCTGTCGCCCGCGGCGGCCCGCCGGGCGAGGTCTTCCGTCGGCGCCTGGTCCTGCACGAACGGGCCCTCCTCCAAGTCGATCTCAGGCCAGGCATGATAGTCGTATGCACTCCCTGGAGCGGATCGGCCGCTACCGTCTCGAACGGCCGCTGGGCACCGGCGCCTTCGCCACCGTGTGGCTCGCCCACGATCCCGAGCTGGAGGCACCGGTCGCGGTGAAGGTCCTCGCCGAGAACTGGGCGCACCGGCTCGACATCAGGGACCGCTTCCTGTCCGAGGCGCGGCTGCTGCGCAGGGCCGGCTCCAGCCGGGTGGTGCAGGTCTACGACATCGGTGAACTGCCGGACGGCAGGCCGTACTTCGTGATGGAGTACGCGGCCGGCGGCACGCTCGCCGACCTGCTGGCGGGCGGTCCGCTGCCGGTGCCGGACGCGCTCGCGCTGACCGCCGAGGCCGCGCGCAGCGCCGCCGCGCTGCACGAGGCGGGCATCGTGCACCGTGACATCAAGCCGACCAACGTGCTGCTGCACACCGCCCCGGACGGCACCCGGCGGGTGCTGCTGGCCGACCTGGGCCTGGCCAAGAGCCTGGCGCAGGCCTCGGTGCTCACGCTGGCGGCGGGCTCGGCGGGCTACCAGCCGCCGGAGCAGGCCGAGCCAGGCGAGGGCATCGACGAGCGGGCCGACGTCTACAGTCTGGGCGCGGTCGGCTACGAGCTGGTCACCGGGACCGTGCCGGGGCCGCCGGGCAGGGTCGTACCGCCCCGGCGGCTGCGGCCGGACCTCGGCGAGGACGTGGAGCGGGCGCTGCTGCGGGCGCTGGAGCCGGACCGGGCGCGGCGCTGGCCGGGCGCCCAGGCGTTCGCGCACGAGCTGGACCGGCTGGCGGCGGTGCCCGGCGGCCGGCGCGTGCGGCGGCTGGACGGCGTCCGCGGCCGGCTCAACCTCGTGACGCTGTCCCTCGCCGGGGTCGCGGCCGCCGCGGCGGCCGCCGTAGCGGTGACCGTCCTGATCCACCACGACGGCTCCCCGGAGGGGACGCTGCAGGTGTCCGACGCCACCGGGCGGGTGGTCCTCGAGGTGCCCGCGGGCTGGGGCCGCGAGATCCGGGACAAGGGCTGGGACCCGCGGGCCCTCGGCCTGAAGGCGGGGCACGAGCCCGGTCTGGTGGTCGCCGACGACCTGACCCGCTGGCCCGACCTGAAGGCCGCGGTGGACGGCGTGTTCGTCGGCGTGAGCGAGCACGGCGACGTCGGCGCGAAGGTCCGGGACCTCGCCCACGCGGGCTGCCGCTACTCCGGCCGGCGCACGTTCGGCGACTCCCACTGGCACGGCACGGTCCGGGCCTGGAGCGGCTGCCCGGACGGCGGCTCGGTCACCGAGTCCGCGCTGACCCCGGCGGGCGGCACCGCACAGCCCCAGCTCTATGTGCAGGTGCGTCAGCGGGGCGCGGGGGACGCGACCGAGGAGATACTGCGCTCCCTGCGGGTGACGTGAACGCGCGGCCGGGGGTGAGCGGAGGGGAGCCGGCGGTCCCAGCGGGGAAAGGAACCTGCGTGTTCCGAACTTTTCCGCCGTGCCACGCATCGGAGTGTCATGACGGCGCACCCGGCGCCGTGGGCACGCGTTCCGTCGCGTGCCGTGAAGAACCAGGAGTGTTGAGCGACATGGTGTACACCCCCCGGTCCGCGCGGCACGGGGCCCTGCTCGTGGGCACGGTCGCCGTGCTGGGCCTCCTGACCGCCTGCGGCAACAGCAAAGACGTCCACACCAGCCCGCCGGTCACGGCCTCCGGCACGGCCGCCCCGGCCACCGACACCACGAAGACCCCGGCGCCCCCGACGTCCGAGGGGACCTCGGCGGCGCCCAGCGGCACGGTCTCGTCGGCCACCGCGACACGGAAGGCGCCCCCGTCCTCGGGCGGCGGTGCCACGACGGCCCGGCCGGCGAGCTCCCGGTGCCACACCTCCGAACTGCGCGCCGCCGTGGGCCGCAACGACCCGGGCGCCGGCCAGGAGAACTTCCCCGTCGTGCTCACCAACGGCTCCGCCCGGACCTGCACCCTGCACGGCTTTCCGGGCGCGGCCTTCGTGAACGCCTCCGGCACCCAGCTCGGCCCGGACCCCAAGCGTGAGCCGGGCTCCCCGGCGACGGTCACGCTGAAGCCCGGGCAGAGCGCCTGGGCGGGCCTGACCTTCTCCAACCCCGGGGTCAGCGGCGCCGGGACGGCCACCCCGGCCGCGCTGCTGGTCACCCCGCCGGACGAGCGCGACCAGCTGAAGGTGACCTGGACGGGCGGGACGGTGCCGGTCTCCGGCAACTCCTCGTCCGTGTTCCTGTCGGCGCTCAGCCCCGGCACCGGCCCCTGACCCACGCGGAGGAACCCGCTCCCCGAACCCCGCCGCCCGCTCGCCGGGCGGCGGGGTTCGTCATGACCGCGCCACAAGTGTCACAGGACGGCAACAGGCGCCGTCGGCCGCGATCTTTCCCCGGACCCCCCTCATCGAACCCGTCGACCGCACAGCAGCAGGCCCCGGCGAGGGGCCGCGACGAGGAATCGGGGAGACGATGAGCGGGATCTCACGCAGGCGGGTGCTGACGGCGGGCGCGGCGGCGGGCGCCCTGGGCGCGCTGGCCGCGTGCTCCTCCGGCACCGGCCTCTCGGTCGGACCGGGCCGGGCCGGCGGCAAGGGCACCGAGCAGGCCCGGGCCGGGAAGCCGATCGGCGACGGCTCCACCGCCGACACCGGCGCCCAGCCGCACCAGCCGAAGCCCGAGCGGCTGAAGCCTGGCCAGAAGCCCCCGCAGTTCGTGGTGTTCTCCTGGGACGGCGCCGGCGAGCTGAGCAACAAGCTCTTCTCCCGCTTCCGCAAGGTGGCCGCCGACCACGGCGCCAAGATGACCTTCTTCCTCAGCGGCATCTACACGCTGCCCGAGTCCAAGAAGCACCTGTACCACCCGCCGCAGCACCCGGTCGGCGCCTCCGCGATCGGCTACCTCGCCGACCGGCACATCCACGCCACCCTCCAGCAGGTGCGGGCCGCCTGGCTGGAGGGCCACGAGATCGGCACCCACTTCAACGGGCACTTCTGCGGGGCGAGCGGCGTGCGCAACTGGTCTCCGGCCGAGTGGCGCAGCGAGATCGACCAGGCGGTCGGCTTCGTGACGCGGTGGAAGACGAACACCGGCTTCACCGACCTCGAACCGCTCCCCTTCGACTACCGCAAGGAGCTGGTCGGCGGCCGCACCCCCTGCCTGGAGGGCCAGGCCAACCTGCTGCCCACCGCCGCCGCGCTCGGCTGGAAGTACGACGCCAGCTCCCCCGGCGGGCTGCAGATCTGGCCGGGCAAGGTGCAGGGCGGCAGGATCTGGGACTTCCCGCTGCAGTCCATACCCTTCCCCGGGCACTCCTTCCAGGTGCTGTCGATGGACTACAACATGATGTTCAACCAGTCCGGCGGCAACCCGACCGGCGACCGCGCCCAGTACGACGCCTGGCGCACCCAGGCCCGTGACGCCTATGTCGCCGGGTTCCAGCGGGCGTACGACACCAACCGCGCCCCCTTCTTCATCGGCAACCACTTCGAGCGCTGGAACGGCGGCATCTACATGGACGCCGTCGAGGAGGCCGTCGGGAAGATGGCCGCGCACGGCGACGACGTGCGGTTCGTGTCCTTCAAGCAGCTCGTTGCCTGGCTGGAGGCACAGGACCCGGCGGTGCTGCGCACCCTGCGGACACTGTCGCCGGGGCAGGCCCCGGTGGGCGGTTGGGAGGAGTTCCTGGGCGCGGCGGGCACCCACAGCTCGTAACCCGCTCGGGATCGTCTGTTTTCATGGGCGGGCACCACATGATCGCTCCGGGAAGGACCCGCCCTGAACACGCCGCTCGCCGAGGCACTGTCCGCCGTCCTGCTCGTCGCCGTCCTCGCCTGGGCCGTGGTACGGCCCTTCGGGTGGCCGGAGGCGGTCATGGCCGTGCCCGCCGCGGGCGTCGCTGTCGCCACCGGCGCGATCTCCCTCGACCACGCCCGCGCCGAGGCCGAACGGCTCGGGCCGGTCGTCGGGTTCCTGGCGGCGGTGCTGGTGCTCGCCCACTTCTGCGACGTGGAGGGGCTGTTCCAGGCGTGCGGGGCGTGGATGGCCGACCGGTCGCGGGGCCGCCCGGTGCGGCTGCTGACCGCGGTCTTCGCGCTGGCGTCCGTCATCACCGCCGTCCTCAGCCTGGACGCCACGATCGTGCTGCTCACGCCGGTCGTCTTCGCCACGGCCGCGCGGACGGGGGTGCGGCCCAAGCCGCATGTGTACGCCTGCACGCATCTGTCGAACACCGCGTCGCTGCTGCTGCCGGTCTCCAACCTGACGAACCTGCTCGCGTTCGCGGCGAGCGGGCTGAGCTTCACCCGCTTCGCGGCGCTCATGGCGCTGCCGTGGCTGGTGGCGATCGGGGTCGAGTACGGGGTGTTCCGGCGGTTCTTCGCCCGGGATCTCGCGGCGGCGGCCCCGGCGGGCCGGGACACCGGCGAGCCGCCGCGGCTGCCGCTGTTCGCGCTGGTGACGGTGGGCTGCACCCTGGCCGGGTTCGTGGTGGCGTCGGCGTTCGGCGTGGAGCCGGCCTGGGTCGCCGCGGCCGGGGCGCTGGTCCTGGCCGGGCGGGCGCTGCTGCGGCGCAAGGCGTCCCCGCTGACCGTTGTGCGGGCGGCGGCCCCGAGTTTTCTCGCCTTCGTGCTGGCGCTCGGGATCGTGGTGCGGGCGGTCGTGGACAACGGGCTCGCGGACGCGCTCGGGCACGTGCTGCCGGGCGGCACCGGGCTGCCCGCGCTGCTGGGGACCGCCGCGCTGGCCGCCGTGCTGGCGAACCTGATCAACAATCTGCCCGCGGTGCTCGTCCTGCTGCCGCTGGCGGCACCGGCCGGGCCGGGCGCCGTGCTCGCGGTGCTGCTCGGGGTGAACATCGGCCCCAACCTGACCTACGCGGGGTCGCTGGCGACGCTGCTGTGGCGGCGGATCGTGCACCAGCACGAACACGGCGTGAACCTGTGGGAGTTCACCCGGCTGGGCCTGATCGCCGTGCCGTCGTCCCTCGCGGTCGCGGTGGTGGCACTGTGGGGGTCGCTGCAGATTCTCTGACGGCGCGTGCGCCGAGGGAGGCCGACCGGATGCGTGTGATCGCCTGGCTCGTCGAGGGCACCTGGCCCGCCTGCGTGGACGCCGTGCGCGCCCACGCGCCCGAGGACTGCGAGGTGGTGCTGCTGCACGTCAGCGGGCCGGACGTGCCCGGGGTGGCGCACGGCGCGTTCGCCGGGCTGCTCGGGCGGGGCCACCCCGAGCGGGACCCGGGCGCGCTGCTGGAGACGCTCGGCGGGACGTCGGCGGCGGAGCTGCTGGCCGCCGCTGCCGAGCGGCTGGGCCGGCCCTGTGCCCGCGAGGAGCGGTCGGGCCGGGTCGAGCGGGAGGTGGTGGCCGCCGCCGAGGGAGCCGATCTGCTGGTGCTGGCCCGGGACGGGGACCGCTCCCGGCTCGGGCCGAAGAGTCTCGGTCCTGAGGTGCGGTTCGCCGTGGACCACGCGCCCTGCCCGGTGCTGCTGGTGTGGCCGGAACCGGCCCCGGGCCTGGCGACGATGCCGCCTGCGCCGCCGCACCACCCGTGAGTCACCGGTGGTGGTGTCCACCTCCGCCGTAGCCGCCGCCGTAGCCGCCGCCCCCGTCGCAGTAGTACGGGTAGGCCGAGCAGGGGTCGAAGGTGGCGGACGGCGAGGTCGCGGGAGCGGACGGGCCGGCCGTCGGGGTGGGGGCCGGTGACGGGGCCCTGGAGGCCTGGGGGGCCTCCGTGGTCCCGGCGGGGGCGGGGGTGCGCCGGCCGGGGGCCTGGGACGGGCCGCTGTCGCTGCCCCAGTTGACGTTCTGCATCTGCAGGTCGGGCGTGGCGGTGTCGACGGTCCAGCGCTGGTCGTCGCCGGGGGCACGGTTCTTGAGGACCAGGGCGCCGGAGCCGTCGGTGGCGGCCGGGGTGAGGGCGAGTTCCTGGTTCCAGCGGGGTATCAGGGCGCCCTGGAGGGTGAAGTCGTACCGGATGGCGCGGGCCGCCTTCCCGGTGGCCGTGCACGGGGCGAGACGGACCGAGTAGCCGAGGGTGGAGTCCAGGCACAGGCCGGGGGCGTCGGCGTTGCGCAGCAGTCCGTCGGTCTCGTACGTCCACTGCTGGCTCGCCGCGGCGGAGCAGGTGACGAGTTCGGTCTCGGCGCCCTTGACGGCCTTCTTGCCGACGACGTCGACGCACAGATCCGAGGCGAGGTTGTGCAGCCGGCCGTGCAGGGTGCCTTGACCGGCGGCGTTCGCGGCGGCCCGGGAAGCGCCCGGCGAGGCGGTGTCCTCACCCGGCCTACGACTGGGCGTGCCGCCGCCGGCGGTGGCCGGGGCGTCCCCCGGTCCGAGCACCGCCCACAGCACGAGCGGCAGGGCCACCAGCCCGCTGACGGTGGCGGCGGCCAGCGCGAGATTGCGCCGCCGGGCCCGACGGGCGGCGCGCAGGGCGGAGCGGCGGGAGGTGGCGGAGCCCGGGCGCGCGGGGCCGGGGTCCTGTCCCCGGGTGGGCGTGGCGGACTCACCGGGGGCGGGGCCCCCGCCGGCGCCGAAAGCGTTACCCGCCACGGTGAACCGGGTACGGACGCCGCGCGCGCGGGGTGCGGCGGGTTCGCCCGGGACGGGAGATCCGGCGGCGGAGAAGGACTCCCCCGGCGCGCTGGGCCGGGGACGCGCCCTGCGCGCTCGGGGAGCGGCCGGTCCTTCCTGGGGGGCGGGGGCCGTGGGGACGGACGGCCCGTCGAAGCCGACTGCGGCGGCCGCTGCGTCTGCGGACCGGACACGCGGCCTGCGCGGCCAGGATGAGGGGAAGCCCTCCGCGCCACCGGAGCCGGTGGGGGCGGACGGTCCCTCGAAGCCGGCGGTGGCGGCCGTCGCTTCCGCGGACCGGACACGCGGCCCGCGCGGCCAAGAGACGGCCGGCCCCTCCGCGCCACCGGAGCCAGTGCTGGCGGACGGCCCCTCGAAGCCGGCGGTGGCGGCCGTCGCCTCCGCGGACCGGACACGCGGCCCGCGTGGCCAAGAGACGGCCGGCCCCTCCGCGCCACCGGAGCCGGTGGGGACGGGCGGTACGTCGAAGGCGTCGGTGGCCGCGGGCGTCGTGAAGGGCTCGCCCGACGGGGGTGCGGCCGGAGCCGGGGCCGGCGCCGGCGGCTCCTCGGCGCTGCGCGCCCGTGACTCCAGATAGGCGCGGGCGCCCCAGCCGAGCACGCCCTCGGCGAGGGCGAGACCGAGGCCCTCGTTGAACCGGGCGAGCTGGTCGGCGGTCCGGCTGCAGTGGGTGCAGCCGGACAGGTGCCGGTTCAGGTCCGGGTCGAGGTCGACGCCGCCGCGCCGGAAGGTCACGTCGAGCATGCGCAGATAGCGCCGGCACTCGTCCTCGGGGGCGAGCTCGCGGTGGGCCTGCAGACACTCCTCGCGCAGCCGTTCACGGGCTCGGCGCAGTTCGACCTGGGTGTCCTCCCCGTCCAGGCCCAGCAACGCGGCGGGCACGGCGAGGGGTTCGGCCTCGACCTCGGTGTGCCAGAGCACGGCGCGGGAGGCCTGGGGCAGCCGCTGGAAGGCACGGGACAGCAGCCGCCGGCCGGACGGGGGCAGCAGACGGGCGGCGACCCGTTCACCGCTCGCGGTGCCCGACCGCAGCTCCGGATGCAGGAGTTCCCGGCGCCCGTCGGTGTCCCACTCGGCCGCGATCCGGCGGACGGCGACCAGCACCTGGGGCCGCCAGGCGGCGGACGGACCGGCCTGGCGGAGCGACTCGCCGAAGAGCCGGGTGAAGGCGGCCGTGGTGAGCATGCCGGCGGCGCGCGGGCCGTCGGTGCACAGCCGGGCATAGGCGAAGGCGGCTTCCCAGTGACGGTCGAGGAGTTCACCGACGGGATGGAGCGCCGGTGACGCCCCGGTCCACTTCTTCAGTTCGGCACTGAGCTGCTCGTCCGACAGGCCTGCCTCATTCACGGCCGCATTCCTCCAGACGCCAAGCGGAAATTAGTCCGTACCAACTGGTATGGAAAGGTGTTCGGGCAGCTCGAACGTCCACCTGAGGCGGCTCTTTTGAAGCGTGGGGGGTGTACGGAGAGCGGCCTGGCGCATACAGCGTGAATATATGTTCCCGTGCGCCGACAGCGCACACTTTCGCACAGACCTGCACTTTGGAACAAGAGATCTTCCGTTATTCGACAATGCGTTGAAAAGCTTTCCTGTCGACGTTCTGTCAAGAGTGGTCTTTTCCTGACCGCTTATTGCCGTTCGCCCGCCCGGTAGGCGCCGGGCGGAACCCCGTAGCGCTCCCGGAAGACCCTGCTGAAGTGGAAGGGGCTCGGGAATCCTGAGGCCGCCGCGACCCGTTCCACCGTCAGGTCGGTGGCCTCCAGCAGCCGTGCCGCGTGCCGCAGCCGGGCCTCGCGCAGGGCCCGCATCGGGGACCGGCCGGTCCGATCGGCGAACAGGTGCGCGAACCGGGACGGGGACAGCGCGACGCCCTCGGCGAGGGAGCGGACGGAGTGCGGGGCCGCGGGATCGGCGGCGATCAGCTCCTCGGCGCGGCGCACACGGGCGTCGGCGCCCGCCCGCACGGCGGACGTCGGTGCGGTGGCGACGGCGAGGAGGACGGCCTCCTCCAGGGCGCACAGGGCCAGGTCCCGCGCCAGGCTGCCGTGCGCCACGGCCACCGGGTCCGGGGCGCTCGGCGCTTCGCCGCCCGGGCCGTGGGCGTCGGCGAGCATGCGGCCGAAGGCGGCCTCGATCCGGCCGTGCAGGGCTTCGGGGGCGGGCGGGACGGCGTACAGGCCGTCGGCCACGGCGAAGGGGGCGAGCCAGGACGTCCAGGACGGCCGGGCCTGGCAGTGCGTCCACCAGAACCGCCAGCGCCCGGCGCCGGGCGCCACGGTGTAGCGGTGGCCGACTCCGGGCGCGAGCACCACCAGACGCCCGGGGCCGGCGTGGGCGCGGGCGGCGCCCTGGCGGATCAGGCCGTGCCCGCCGGTGGTGAAGGTGAACAGCCAACTGGCCGAACCCCCGGGACGGTTGACGCCGTAACCGGGCCCCTGGTCGTAGCGGCCGGTGACCACAAGGCCGGGCGGCGGGGACGGGTCGCCCGCGGCAGCCGTCCCGGGCAGGTCCTCAGCACGCACAGGCATCCTCCCGTCGGGCGCGTCGCCCTAGCGTGGCGGGTGGGTGGCCCCGCGTGGCCACCGGAGGCGAGGAGCGGGCACATGACAGCCACGGACATCGACGCCCTCCGGCCCGAATCGCTCCGGGAGCGGTTCGAGGAGGACGGATTCATCGTCGTACGGGCCCTGTTCGGCCAGGAGGAGACCGAGCGGCTGTGCGCCGCGTTCACGGCGGTGCACGCGGCCGGCGGGGTGCCCGGGCACTTCGCGCCGGACCGGGCCGACCCGGATCCGCTGCGCCGCTGGCCGCGGGTGATGCAGCCGCACGAGTTCGACGCCGTGGCACGGGAGGTACTGCTGGACGCCCGGTTGCGGGCGGTGCTGGAAACGCTGTTCGGCGAAGAGGTGCTGGCCGCGCAGAGCATGTTCTACTTCAAGCCGCCCGGCGCGCGCGGACAGGCGCTGCATCAGGACAACTTCTATCTGCGGGTCGAGCCGGGCACGTGCGTGGCCGCCTGGGTGGCGTGCGAGCCGATCGACCGGGACAACGGCGGCCTCCAAGTGGTGCCCGGCACCCACCGGATGGGCCTGTTCTGCCCCGAGGAGGCGGACGAGGAGCTGTCGTTCGCCCGTGAGTACGTCCCGCCGCCGCCCGGGCTGGTGCCGGTGCCCGTGGACCTGGCGCCGGGGGACGTGCTGTTCTTCAACGGCAGCCTGGTGCACGGCTCGGGCCCCAACCGCACCCGCGACCGCTTCCGGCGCTCCTTCATCGGGCACTACGTGGGCCGGTCGGCCGAGCGGATCGGGGCGTACTACCGGACGGTGGCGATGAGCGGCGAGCGGGTGCCGTTGGCGCGCAGCGAGGGAGCCGGTCCGTGCGGCACCGAGTTCGGGCCGCACGGACCGCACTGAGTTCGCCGGGGGTTCAGTGGCCGCTGACGGCCCGGGGTGTGTAGGGCTGCTCCAGCTCCTCCATCTCCTTGTCGCTCAGGTCCAGTTCGACGGCGGCCACGGCGTCCTCGATGTGGTGCGGCTTGCTCGCGCCGACGATCGGCGCGGCGACCGTGTCCCGGTGCAGCAGCCAGGCGAGGGCCACCCGGGCGCGCGGCACGCCCCGGTCGCCGGCGACGCGGGTGACGGCCTCCACGATGGAGCGGTCGCTCTCCAGGTACAGGCGGCTGCCGAAGTCGTCGTTCGCGCTGCGCTCGGTCACCGTGCCCCAGTCACGGGTGAGCCGGCCGCGCGCGAGCGGACTCCACGGCAGCACGCTGATCCCCTGGTCCGCGCAGAGCGGCAGCATCTCCCGCTCCTCCTCGCGGTAGAGGAGGTTGTAGTGGTTCTGCATGCCGACGAACTTCGTCCAGCCGTGCAGCCGGGCCGTGTGCTGCAGCTTGGAGAACTCCCAGGCGTACATCGAACTGGCCCCGAGATAGCGGACCTTGCCCGCCTTGACGAGGTCGTGCAGCGCCTCCATCGTCTCCTCGACGGGGGTGGCGTGGTCGTAGCGGTGGATCTGGTACAGGTCGACGTAGTCGGTGCCGAGACGGCGCAGGCTGTGGTCGATCTCCGTCATGACGGCCTTGCGGGACAGTCCGGCCCCGTTCGGGCCCGGTCGCATCCGGCCGTTCACCTTGGTGGCCAGCACGATCTCGTCACGGTTCGCGAAGTCGCGCAGGGCCTTGCCGACGATCTCCTCGCTGGTGCCGTCGGAGTAGACGTTGGCGGTGTCGAAGAAGGTGACGCCCGCCTCCAGCGCCTGCCGGATCAGCGGGCGGGAGGCCTCCTCGTCGAGGGTCCACTCGTGGACGCCGCGGTCCGGCAGCCCGTAGGTCATGCAGCCCAGACAGATCCGCGAGACGTCGAGACCGGTCGAGCCGAGCTTCACGTACTGCATCGTTGCCGCTCCTGCCTTCGGGACGGTGGTCGGGGCCGAGCCTACGACGTGGCCCGGGGCCGACTTGACGTTCGCGGCGCGTGGGCGATTGGATCCGGGACGTACCGCGCCGTCCGGCGTGGGCAGGATGGAGTGGACTTGCCCCCCACGGGTGTGGCGCGTGCCGCGGGTGCGCGCAGGGCCACGGGCACATCGGCGGTGGCACTGGCCGTCATCCTGACGGCACTGGCCGGCTGCGACTCCGCGGGACGGGCGGACCGCGACGTGCGGAAGCCCGCCGGGGTGCGGCTGCCGCCGCGGCACGCCGGGTTCGACTACCAGATCGGCGGCGCCTATCCCCCGCCCCGGGGGGTGCGCATCGTCAGCCGCGACCGCTCCGACTCCCCCGCGCCCGGCCTGTACAACATCTGCTACGTCAACGCCTTCCAGGCCCAGCCCGCCGAGCGCTCCTCCTGGCCGGCCGACCTGCTGCTGCGCGACGCGCACGGCAGGGTGGTCATCGACGAGGACTGGAACGAGCCGCTGCTCGACCTGCGCACCCCGGCCCGGCGGCAGCGGGTGGCGCAGCGCGTGAACCGCTGGATCGACGGCTGTGCGCGCAAGGGCTTCGACGCCGTGGAGCCCGACAACTACGACAGCTACACCCGCTCCCGCCACCTGCTCACCGCGGCCGACGCGACCGCCTTCATGGCCCTGCTCTCCCGGCACGCGCACGCCCGGCACCTGGCCGTGGCCCAGAAGAACACCGCGGAACTCGCCGGACGGCGGGAGCGCGCCGGACTGGACTTCGCGGTGGCGGAGGAGTGCGGGCAGTACGACGAGTGCGGGGTGTACGCGAAGGCGTTCGACGACCGCGTCGTGGACATCGAGTACACCGACAGCGGGCTGCGCAGGGCCGTCGCCCGCTGGGGCGGAAAGCTGAGCATCGTCCGCCGGGACCGGGACGTGTCCACCCCGGGCAGCGCCGACTACGTCCGCAGGACGCGCTGAGTCCTGTCGTCGAGCGGGCAGGGGGCGTTCGACGACGGGGCCTAGGCCGCCCTGCGGGGCGCCTGGAGCAGGTCCAGGGCGGCTTCCCAGGCGAACTCCGGCCGGTGCCCGTCGGGTCCGGGCTCGCCGGAGTACGGGTCGCCGAACCGGACGCCCATGCCGCGCAGCCGGGTCAGGCTGTCCCGGTAGGCGGGGTGGGCCGTCAGCGCGTCGGCCACGCAGGGCAGCGCGGCGATCGGCACGCCGAGGCCCGCGGCCTCGCACAGGGTGCCGAGGGCGAGGGTGTCGGCGATGCCGGCCGCCCACTTGTTGACGGTGTTGAAGGTGGCGGGGGCCACCGCGACGGCGTCCGGCGGCGGGAAGGGGCGCGGGTCGGCCGGGGAGCGCCAGGCCGACCGGACGGGCCGGCCGGTCTGCGCCTCGACGGCCCCGGTGTCGAAGAAGCCGCCCATCGCGACCGGTGTCGCGATGACGCCCACCTCCCAGTTCCGCTCCTGGGCGGCGGTGATCAGCTTGCTGACGCCCGCGGCGATCCCGGCCGCGCAGACGACGACGTACAGGAAGGGCTTCCCGGCTGGTTCGGTCATCCGGGCACCCTACCGACGCGGCCGGGACCGGAGTCCGGCCGGGCCGTCAGCCGCCTCCCTCGGTCACGGTGATCGCGTGCACCGGGCAGGCTCGGGCGGCCTCGCGGACCATCGGGTCGCCCTCGCCGCCGGCACTTCCGGGGATCAGTGTGCTGTAGCCGTCGTCGTCCTGCGTGAAGACACCCGGCGCGGCCAGTGCGCACTGACCGGCGCCGATGCAGACGTCCTTGTCGATGTCGATGTGCATGAGCAGAGCCTCTTACCAGGTGACGGGGAGTTCCAGCATCCCCTGGACCGTGTCGCCGGGTTTGAACGGGATCTCGTGGGCCGGGGCGGCCAGCCGCAGCCCGGGCAGCCGCGTGAGCAGGCTGCCGAGGGCGATCTCCAGTTCCGTGCGCGCCAGGTTCTGGCCCAGGCACTGGTGGATGCCGAAGCCGAAGGCCACGTGGTGGCGGGCCGAGCGGTGGAAGTCCAGGGTGTCGGGGTCGTCGAACACGGACGTGTCGCGGTTGATCACCGAGGTGGAGAAGAGGACCCCGTCCCCGGCCCGGATGGTGGTCCCGTCGATCTCGATGTCCTCGCTCGCGATGCGCTGCAGCCCGTCGGCGATGGACAGCATGCGCAGCAACTCCTCGACGGCTGCGGGCAGCAGCGCCGGGTCGGCGCGCAACTCGGCCAGCCGGTCGGGGTGGTGCAGCAGGGTGAAGGTGCCGAGGGAGATCATGTTGGCGGTGGTCTCGTGGCCCGCGATGAGCAGGATGAGGGCCAGCGAGACGACGTCGGTGCGTTCCAGCGTGCCGTCGCGGAGCCGGTGGTGGACGAGGTCGTCGAGGATGCCGTCGCCGGGCTCCGTCTGCTTCGCCTTGTCGTCGATCAGCCCTTCGAGGTACGCCTCCAGGCGCCGTCGGGCGTCCAGGGTGTCGTCGGCGGTCGGGCCGCGCAGCAGGGCGCGGGACTGTGCCTCGAAGAACTCGTGGTCGGCGTACGGCACCCCGAGCAGGCCGCAGATCACCATCGACGGGACGGGCAGCGCGAAGGCGGAGACCAGCTCGGCGGGCGGCCCTTGCTCGATCATCGCGTCCAGCAGGCCGTCGACGGTCCGCTGGATCCGGGGACGCATGTCGGTGGCGCGCTTGACGGTGAACGACGGGATCATCATGCGGCGCTGCCGGCGGTGCTCGGGGTCGTCCAGGCCGAGCAGGGCCACCCGCCGCTCTTCGCGCTGCACGCGGAAGCGGGGCGCGGCCACGGGGAAGTCGGTGCGCCGGCGGTCGCTGGAGAGCCGGGGGTCGGCGAGCAGGGCGCGGGCCGCGGCGTGCGCGGTGACCAGCCAGACCTCGCGGCCGTCGAAGAGGGTGACGCGCGACAGGGCCCTGCCGTCGCGCAGCGGGGCGTATCCGCTGGGCGGGTGGAAGGGACAGGTGCGGTCCTGCGGGAAGGCGACGGGTTCGGCCGGGGTCGCCGGTCCGGTGCTGTCCGTCAGTTCCGTCATGGAAAGACCTCGCAGACGAAGGAAGTGCGTCGTGCCGATCTTCATTAGATGCCTCAGGCACCTATGAGACGACGCCATGTTCGGCCACTTCGGTGATCCGCGTGATCTGGCCGAAGAGGAGCGGGTCGGAGGGGCGGGTTCCGGCCGGATTCGGGCTGCCCACTCCCATGGTGGCGTACGACCCGGCCGACCCGCGCGACGAGAGGC
Source organism: Streptomyces sp. NPDC051133 (assembly GCF_040682635.1). NCBI lineage: Bacteria > Bacillati > Actinomycetota > Actinomycetes > Kitasatosporales > Streptomycetaceae > Streptomyces > Streptomyces sp. NPDC051133. The sequence goes on along the minus strand of NZ_JBFBBK010000011.1, from coordinate 68,700 downwards.
CGGAACGGGTGTGGTGGCGCGGTGCGCGCCCGGCACCGACCACCCGTCTGGCCGAACGGTGCCGCGGTACGGATGATTCACAGGCGCATCGGTGTTGAACTCTGGTGCCAGAAGCCGTTGGACCGACGAAGGGGACGGATCCATGCCTCTCGAGGGCGAGTACGCGCCGAGCCCGGAGCAGTGGGTGCGCGATCAGGTGGAGCTGTACGAGAGCTCCGGCGGGACGAAGGGGACGACGCTGCTCGACACCGGGCTCCCGGTGATCATCCTCACCACCCGGGGTGCGAAGAGCGGGAAGATCCGCAAGACGCCGCTGATGCGGGTGGAGCACGACGGGAGGTACGCGGTGGTGGCCTCGCAGGGCGGGGCGCCCAAGCACCCCGTCTGGTACTTCAACGTCACCTCCGACCCGCAGGTCGAGCTGCAGGACGGGCCGCTGAGGCAGGACATGCGGGCCCGTGAGGTGACCGGGGACGAGAAGGCCGAGTGGTGGGAGCGGGCCGTCGCCGCGTATCCGCCCTACGCCGACTACCAGAAGAAGACCCCGCGGGAGATCCCGGTGTTCGTGCTGGAGCCCTACGCGGAGCGCTGATCCCGGCCGTTCGGGACAGCCTTTCGGAAAAATCCGGGGCGGGGAGGTGTGAACCGCCTCCCGAGTGGGCACTCGTGCGTCAGGCCTCGCCGCGTTCCCCCGTCGCGGCGGGGCTCTTTTGTGCCTCATCCGCCGGCCGGTCGGTCACGTCGAGGAAGATCTGGTCGGTGTCCGGGAAGGTCCGGGCGAGGGAGCCCTTGATGCGGACGGAGACCTCCTCCACCCGCTCGCTGTCCAGGCCCGGCACCAGGTCGATGCGCGCGGCCACCAGGGTGGAGTCGAGGCCCATCTTCATGGTGAACAGCGCCTCCACGCTGTCGATCTCCGGCTGCGCGGCGAGCAGCGAGCGGATCCGGGCGCTCAGCTCCGGGTCGGCGGCCTCGCCGATCAGCTGGTCGCGGGCGTCGCGGCCGAGCCGGTAGGCGACGTACACCAGCAGCACGCCGATCGCCAGCGAGGCGGACGCCTCCCAGGCGACCTGTCCGGTCACCATGTGCAGGGCCATGCCGACGATGGCGAGGGTCACGCCGAGCACCGCGGTGCCGTCCTCGGCGACCACGGTGCGCAGTGCCGGGTCGCGCAGTCCGGCGAGGCCGCCGCCCTGGCGGCGCACCTGGTGCAGGGCCCGCAGCAACGAGGCGCTCTCGGCGAGGAGGGCGACGCCCAGCACGATGAGGCCCGCCACGTAGCCGCTGAACTTCTCCTCGGTGCCCTGGCGCAGTGCCTCGAAGCCCTGGAAGAAGGAGAAGCAGCCGCCCATGACGAAGATGCCGACGGCGGCGAGCAGGGACCAGAAGAAGCGTTCCTTGCCGTAGCCGAAGGGGTGACGGCGGTCGGCGGGGCGGCGGCTGCGGCGCAGCGCGGCCAGCAGGAACACCTCGTTGAGGCTGTCGGCCACGGAGTGCGCGGCCTCCGACAGCAGGGCGGGCGAGCCCGCGAGGACACCGCCGACCGCCTTGGCGACGGCGATCACCAGGTTGGCCGCGAGGGCCACGAGCACGGTGATCCTGGTGTGCCGGTCCCCGTGCGGATCGTCGTCCCGCGCGGCGCGCGGCGCACGCTCCTCGCCCGCACCACCCTCGTCCGGCCCCAGCCGGGCGGCCTTCCCGTCACCATCGGCGCGACGCGTCCTGCCCCCGCCGTCGGGGCCGGCCGCACCGCCGCTCACGGGTGTTCCGCCAGACGGCCGGGCGTCCGGCCGGCCATCGGGCACGCAGGCCCGGGGCTCGGACGGAGCCGACCCGCCGGCCCCTGTGCCCCCACCGCCCGCAGCACTCCGGGCGCCCGGCCGCCCTTGGTCCGACACGGCCCGGGATTCCGGCATGGCCGGCCCGCCGGTCACCGCCGGGTCGCCGCCCGCGGATGCCCGGCCCGACCGCGGGCCGCCTCCCCGACCACCGCCCGCCACAGCCGAACCACCGGTTCCCGCGCCATCGCCACCCACAGCACTCCCGTCCGGCCGCCCGACACCAGGGTGCTCGCCGGCATGCGGCCGGTCGGCCGGTGGGGTGCGTCGGTTGTGGGTCGTGGTGTCGTCCTCGGCCGTCCGTGCGGCCGGCTCCCGTTCCGAGGGTGTCCCGCTCACCCTTCGCCGACTGCCCCGCCGGGGACGGATCACACCGTGCGGACGGGCGGAAAACGGGGAACGCGTTGACCCGACACCCCCGGGCGCCGAGGAGGAGACATGGGCGGCGACGGCAACCGCGCCTACGGCCACACGAAGTTCACCCGGTCCAGGAGCCACTTCACCGACCGGATCACCGCGGACGGCCGGGACGGCTGGCCGGTGGCGGCGGACCGCTACCGGCTGGTGGTCTCCCGTGCCTGTCCGTGGGCGAGCCGGGCGGTGATCTCACGGCGCCTGCTGGGCCTGGAGGACGCGCTGTCGATGGCGGTCACCGATCCGGTACAGGACGACCGCAGCTGGCGGTTCACCCTGGACCGGGGCGGCCGGGACCCGGTGCTCGGCATCCGGTTCCTGAGCGAGGCCTACGACCGGCGCGAGAGCGGCTACCCGGGCGGGGTGAGCGTGCCCGCGGTCGTGGACGTGCCCAGCGGACAACTGGTCACCAACGACTACCAGCAGCTCACCCTGGACCTGGCCACCGAGTGGACGGCCCTGCACCGCGCGGGCGCCCCGGACCTGTATCCGGACGGCCGGCGCGACGAGATCGACGAGGTGATGGCCGAGGTCTACCGGGACGTGAACAACGGCGTGTACCGGGCCGGTTTCGCCCACGAGCAGAAGGAGTACGAGGAGGCGTGCGCGGGAGTGTTCCGGCGGCTGGAACTGCTCGCCGGCCGGCTGGCCGGGCAGCGGTACCTGGTCGGCGACACCCTCACGGAGTCGGACATCCGGCTGTTCACCACGCTTGTCCGGTTCGACGCGGTCTACCACGGCCACTTCAAGTGCAACCGGTGGAAGCTGGCCGAGAATCCGGTGCTGTGGGGTTACGCCCGTGACCTGTTCCAGACCCCGGGCTTCGGCGACACCGTCGACTTCGACCACATCAAGCGGCACTACTACCAGGTGCACACCGGGATCAACCCCACCGGCATCGTGCCCCTCGGCCCGGATCTCGCCGGCTGGCTGAGCCCGCACCACCGCGAGGAACTCGGCGGCCGGCCGTTCGGCGACGGCACACCGCCGGGCCCGGTGCCTCCCGGCGAACGGGTCGCCGCCCGTGGACGGCCCGCATGAGGGCCGTCTGACGAGGAAGGAGAGACACATGGCCAAGAACAAGAAGAAGACACTCCCGCTCGCCTACAAACCGGTCGGCTTCGTGCTCAGCTGGGCGGGCGGCGCCCTGGCCGGTCTGGCCTTCCGCAAGGCGTGGATGGCGATCCGGCACGAGGAGGACGCCCCGGACGCCCTGGACCCGGACCGCGGCTGGGGCGAGATCCTGCTGGCGGCGGCGGTCCAGGGCGCGATCTTCGCGGTGGTGCGCAGCGCCGTGGACCGCACGGGCGCCAAGGCGATCGCACGGTCGACGGGCGTGTGGCCGGCCCAGGACAAGGGCGGCCGCGACTGAGCGCGTGAGCCGTGCGCTCAGCCCTGCTTGGGTGCCGTCGTGGGCATCCGGCGCAGGGTGAAGGAGTGCCCGGCGGGGTCGGCGTACCCGCGTTCCTCGTACGGCCCCGCCGCGTCCTTGGTGTCGATCGGCCGGCCGCCGAGTCCCACCACTCGGCGCTCGGCCTCGTCCAAGTCCTCGACCAGGAAGTCGAGATGGACCTGGAGGGAGTTCTCGGGGCGCGGCCAGCTGGGCGGGGTGGCGTTCACGTCGCGGCGGAAGGCGAGCCGGACGCCATCGCCGCCCCGGATCCCGACCAGGTTGGCCGAGGAGTCCGTCCGCTCTCCGTCCAGCAACTCCCTGTAGAATTCGGCGAGTTTTTCGGGCTCGGCGCAGTCCAGCACCACGACGGCCGCTTGAACCAGTGTCATGTTTCCTCCTGGGGATGTCCTCTTGCTGCGGATATCCCGGGGCACCGGATTCAGTCGGCGAGCAGCCAGCGCCCGTCGCGCATCAACTCCCGTCCGCGCAACTCGTTCTCCTCGCGCCAGGCCTGGACGCGCTGCGGGACGACCTGGAAGTACAGGTAGCGGGTGGCGAGCCGGCGCGGGTCGAAGCCCGTCTTGCCGGCGAAGACCTCGGCGTCCTCCTCGGGCAGGTCCTCGGGTGTCACCGTGTGGACGACGCCCTCCACGAGGACCACGTCCCGGGTCGGGCCGATGCCGATCCGGACCCTGCCGGTGGCGGCCAGGTTGCGGCCGGTGGGGCTGTCCTCCGGGGTGGCGAACAGCAGGACGGCGCCGTCCCAGACGAACGACAGCGGTACGAGGTGCGCGGCGCCGCCGTCGGGACCGGCGGTGGCGACCCAGGCGTCGACGTCGTGCTCCAGCCGGTGCAGGGTGTCCTGCTTGCGCTGCTCGGCGGTACGGGCGGGCGGTGGGGTCATGGCGTACGGCCTCCTCGTGGTGCGAACGCCGTCCAGTGTGGCCGCCGTCAGTCCCCGGTCCCCGCACGCAGGTGCGTCAGGCGTGTCCGGGCGGCCTCCAGGAGCAGCTCCAGGGCGGCCGGGTAGGAGCTGGTGCGCATGGTGGCCACGAGATGGCGGGCGCTCGCCGCGATGTGCGGGTGGGTGTCCGCGGGCAGCCGGCCGTACGTGGTCCGCCACACCTCCGTCTCGGCCTCGCGGGCGGCCCGGGGCAGCGAGGTGCCCGCGGAGTCCAGGGCGCCGAAGGCGAGCGCCTGGTCCACGAACGCGGCGTAGATGCGCACCGCCTCCGGCTCCGGGAACCCGGCTTCCCGCAGCACGCCGAGGATGCTCTCCACGGCCTGGATCTCGTGCGCGCGGCCGGTGACCCGGTGGGCGCTGAGCACCGCCGCGCGGGGGTGCGCGAGGGTGCCGGCGTGCATGCGCAGCCCGAGTTCGCGCAGGTCGGCCACCCAGTCGCCGGTCGGCCGCCAGGTCCGCATGGTGCCGCCGATCAGCTCGTCGGCGATGGCCAGCATCAGGTCGTCGGTGTGCCGGAAGTACCGGTACAGCGAGCTGGGGTCGGCGCCGAGGGCCCGGCCGAGGCGGCGCACGGAGAGGGCGTCGGCCCCGTGCTCCTCGATCAGCCGCAGCGCCGTGGCGACGATCAGCTCCTCGGACAGCATCACCCCCTGTTTGGTGGGGCGGCGGCGCTGCCGGGCGGCGGGCGGGACGACGCGTTCGGTCATGGGGCCTCCCTGGGATCTGCCCGGCACCTTATGACAACACCGTTGACCTGTGAAGTGCACGGCAGTTTCATGTCCGGTCACCGGGGCCGTCCGGGGCCCCGCGGTGCGAGCGGAGAGCCGGCGATGAGCGAAAGACCCTTCACAGTGGATCCGCCTGCGCGGCCCGAGCTGCGCAAGTCCCTGAGCGTGGCGGACGGCGTCGCCGTCGCCGCTTCCAGTACGGCCGCCACGACCAGCATCGGCATCGGGCTGGGGGTGACCGCGGCGGTGGTCGGCCCCCATCTGCCGGCGATCATGCTGCTGGCGTTCCTGCCCGTCCTCGGCATCGCCGGGGCCTACTCCCGGCTGAACCGGGTGGAGCCGAACGCGGGCAACGGCTACGTGTGGGTGGGCCGTTCGCTCAGCCCCTGGCTCGGCTTCATGGTCGGCTGGGTGAACTTCGTGGCGAGCGTGGCCTTCCTCGCCTACACCACGGCCGTCACGGGTTCGGCGCTGCTGCAGCTGGCCGGCGAGGCGGGCCTGCACCGGATCGGCTCGCTGGTGTTCGACCCGGACTCGACGGCGCAGACGACGGCGGTGGGGATCGTCGTGCTGGCCGCGGTCACCCTGACCGCCGTGACCGGGGTCCGTACGGCGGCCCGGCTGCAGACCGGGCTGCTGGTCTTCGAGTACGTCGTCCTGATCGGGTTCTGCGGCTACGGCATCGTCACCGGGCCGCACTCCTTCAGCCTGGCCTGGTTCGACCCGTTCGCGATCCCCTCGGCGACCGCGCTGGCGCAGGGCCTGCTGCTGTCGGTGTTCTGCTACTGGGGGTTCGAGGCGGCGTTCACCGTCAACGAGGAGGTGCGCGACCCGCGGGACGCCTCCCGCGCCGGGACCATCACCCTGGTGACGATGCTCGGCCTGTTCCTGCTCGGCTCGGTCGCCTTCCAGCGGGTGCTCTCCCAGGGGGAGCTGGCCGGACACGGGGCGCAGGGGCTCGCGTACTACGGGGACCGGCTGGCGGACCAGCCGTGGGCCGCGCTGCCGCTCGTCGCCCTGATGTTCTCGGCGGTGGCCTCGCTCCAGGCCGGGGTCATCCCGACGGCCCGCGGGATGTTCGCGATGAGCCGGGACCGTACCCTCGGGCCGGTGTGGTCCAGGGTCAGCGCCCGGTACGGGACGCCGGCCGTCGGGACGCTGCTGATCGGGGCGCTGGCCGTCGCGGCGGCAGCGGGCGCGCTGGTGATCCCGCGGCTCGCCGACATGATCGACGCGGTCGTGAACGCCGTCGGCATCGTCGTCGCCCTGTCCTACGCGCTCACCGCCCTCGCGGCCGCCGTGCGCTTCCGTTCCCTGCTGCGCACCGACTGGCGGCAGGGCGTCCGGGCGGTGGTGCTGCCCACGCTCAGCGCACTGGCCCTGCTGGGCCTCGGCGGCTACCTCGGCTGGTCCTTCTACGACTCGGCCGACCATCTGGAAGCGAGCGCCGACAACGGCTGGTTCCTGCTGCTCATGCCGGTCGCGATGATCGTGTCCGGGTTCGCGGTGGCCGCGTGGGCCAAGTGGGTGCGCAGGTCGCCGTACTTCCATACCGGGGCCGGCACCGACGCCGACTCGCCCGAGCTGCTCACCACCTCTCACTGACCGACCAGGAAAGGCATCATGCACACCGATCTGCTGTTCACCGGCGGCCCCGTCCTCACCCCCGAGGGCCGCACCGCGACCGCCGTCGCCGTCACCGGGGACCGTGTCACCGCGGTCGGCGGGGACGAGCTGCACGACCTGGCCGGGCCGCGCACCGAGGTGGTGGACCTCGCCGGACGGTTGCTGCTGCCCGGCTTCCAGGACGCGCACGTCCATCCGGTGCCGGCCGGGCTCGAACTGGCCCAGTGCGATCTGTCGGGCCTGGCGACGGCCGAGGAGACCGTGGCCGCCGTACGGGCGTACGCGCAGGCGCACCCGGAGCGGGAGTGGATCCTGGGCGGCGGCTGGTCGATGGAGGCGTTCGCGGGCGGTACGCCGACGAGGGAGCTGCTCGACGCGGTCGTGCCCGACCGGCCGGTGTACCTGCCCAACCGGGACCATCACGGCGCCTGGGTCAACAGCCGGGCGCTGCGGCTGGCCGGCATCGACCGGGACACGCCCGACCCGGCGGACGGGCGGATCGAACGGGACGCCTCCGGTGAGCCCAGCGGCACGCTCCAGGAGGGGGCGATGCAGCTGGTGGGCCGGCTCACCCCGCCCGCGACCCCGGCCGACCGGCTGGCCGCGCTGCTGCACGCCCAGCGGCATCTGCACGCGCTCGGCGTCACCGCCTGGCAGGACGCGCTCGTCGGTGACTTCCTCGGGATGGACGACCCGGCCGAGGCGTATCTCGCGGCGGCGCGGGACGGTTCGCTCACCGCGCGGGTGCGGGGCGCCCTGTGGTGGGACCGGGAGCGCGGGGCCGAACAGATCCCCGAACTCGCCGCGAAGCGGGAGGCGTTCAGCCACGGGCGGTTCCGGGCGGGCACGGTGAAGCTGATGCTGGACGGGGTCGCCGAGAACCACACGGCCGCGCTGCTCGACCCTTATCTGGACCGGTGCGGCTGCGCGACCGCCAACCGCGGCAAGAGCTTCATCGATCCCGAGCAACTCCCGCGGTATGTGTCCGAGTTGGACGCACTCGGCTTCCAGTGCCACTTCCACGCGCTAGGCGACCGGGCCGTACGGGACGCGCTGGACGCGGTCGAGGCGGCCCGCGCCGCGAACGGGCCGAGCGACACCCGGCCGCATCTCGCGCACCTGCAGGTGGTGCACCCGGACGACGTGCCCCGCTTCGCGCGGCTCGGCGCCACGGCGAACATCCAGCCGCTGTGGGCCGCGCACGAGCCGCAGATGGACGAGCTGACGATCCCCTTCCTCGGGCCCGAACGGGCCGCCTGGCAGTACCCGTTCGGCGCGCTGCTGCGCTCCGGGGCACGGCTCGCCGCGGGCAGCGACTGGCCGGTGAGCAGCCCCGATCCGCTGCAGGGCATCCATGTCGCGGTCAACCGGGTGGAACCGGGCGGCGGCGGGCCGGTGTTCCTGCCCGGGGAGCGGCTGGGCCTCGCGGACGCGTTCACGGCATACACGGCCGGGTCGGCGTACGTGAACCATCTGGACGACACCGGCCGGGTGACCGCCGGCGCGCTCGCCGACCTGGTGGTGCTGGACCGCGATCCGTTCGCCGGGCCGCCGGAGGCGCTCGCGGAGACGGCCGTGGCGCTCACCTACGTGGGCGGTGAGCGGGTGTTCGGCGAGGGGTGAGCCGGGCGCGGGGTCAGGCGCAGGCGGCGCCCCGCTTCAGCCGGGGCCAGGCCTCGACGCCATCGGGGTGCGGACGTACGCCGTCGACCGGTCGGCGGTGAGCCACAGCCGCCGGTGCCGGTGCCGGTATCCGGTGTCGTGGGCGCCCGCGGGCATGCGGACGTGGGCGCGGTACGGCGCGGTGAGCAGGCTCTCGCCGAGCACGCCGTCCGGGTCGCGGGCGTAGGTCGCACCGTCCAGGGCGAGGAAGCGGACGGACTGCCGGCCGCAGTGTGCGGAGCCGGTCGAGCCGTTGAGGCGGCTCACCGGCACCCGCCTGCCGTGCCGGTCCGTCCACACCTCCCGGCCCCAGGCGGCCGCGTACCGGGCGGGCCGTTCGGCCGGATCGCAGGAGGCGCTGGTCTCGGGGCCCCAGCCGGGCCGGTCCTGCTGGTCCTCGGCCACCACGACGGCCACCTTGGTGCGCCCGCCGACGTCGAAGGAGTACAGCACCCGGTTCCGCTCCCGGCGCTCCATCCGGTAGCCGTGGCCGGGGGCGTTCGGCTGGAACAGGTCGAGCCAGAGCGCCGGGCCCTCCTCGGGGGTGTCCGCGCCGTCGGAGTCGCCCCACCCGTCGGGTCCGGCGCCGTCGAAGATCCGCCCGTCGCACTCCAGCGCCCGGCCCGCGGCCCCCGAGGCCAGGCCGGTGGGATACCGGGCACCACCGGGCCCGGTCCCGTCCCGCCGCCGCACCCCACCGCCGTCACCGCCACGAGCCCCCTGCGCATGCCCGCCCCTCTCCCCTGCCACCGGCGCCGGATCCGCCGGCGCCGTACCGGACCCTTCGACGCCGGGGCGGGCCGGAACGTTCGGCGGGCCGGGGAGACGGCGCAGACGCGGGCGCGTTCCGGCAGGCTGGGTGACCATGAGCTGCATGAACACGATGCGAGTCATCAGCCAGGACGTCCTCGGCGGTCCCGAGGTCCTGAGGGAAGTCCGGGTGGAGCGGCCGGAACCGGGCCCGAACCAGGTGCTGGTCCGGGTGCGGGCCGCCGGGGTGAACCCCACCGACTGGAAGCACCGGGCCACCGGCGGGTTCCTGGGCGAGCCGCCGTTCGTGCTCGGCTGGGACGTCTCGGGCGAGGTCGCCGGAACCGGGATCGGCGTGGCCGCCTTCCAGCCTGGCGACGAGGTCTTCGGCATGCTGCCCTACCCCTACGGCCACGGCTCGCACGCCGAGTACGTGGTCGCCCCGGTGCGTGCACTGACGCACAAGCCGGCCTCGATCGACCACATCCAGGCGGGCGCGCTGCCGCTGGTGTCCCTGACCGCCTGGCAGGCGCTGACCGAGCACGCCGGCCTCCGGCGCGGGCAGCGGGTGCTGGTCCACGCGGCGGCCGGCGGGGTCGGGCACGTGGCCGTGCAGATCGCCAAGGCGCGCGGCGCGTACGTGATCGGCACGGCGAGCGCGGGCAAGCACGACTTCCTGCGGGAGATCGGCGTGGACGAGCCGGTCGACTACCGGAGCACCGACGTCACCGAGGCGGTGCGGGACGTCGACGTGGTCCTGGACACGCTCGGCGGGGACACCTCCGTGGCGTCGCTGAAGGTGCTGCGGCCGGGCGGTGTGGTGGTGTCGGTCCTGCCGGTGGGTTCACCGGAGTTCCACGAGGAGGCCGAGCGGCTCGGCGTCCGGGCCGTGCGCATGCTGGTGGACGCCGACCGGGCCGGGATGCGGGCGATCGCGGAGCTGGCGGAGGCGGGGAAGCTCAGGGCGACGATCGCCGGGACCTTCCCGCTGGCCGACGCGGCCAAGGCGCACGAACGGGGCGACACCGGCCGTACGACCGGAAAGCTGGTCCTTGTGGCGAACTGAGCCGGACCCCGGCGAACCGCGCCGGGCCGCGGAGCGACACGCCCCAAACTCCAAGACATATGTCAATCGAACATGCTCAAATTCCTTCCATCGAGGGTAACTTGACAGTTGGGGAACCGATGTCCGGGGACGGGTGGGAGGTGATGTCGTGGCGCGAGACGAGCCCGCACCGTTCACCCGGCAGCTGCGCGTGTACGCGCACCGCGGGCACACGGTCGTGGAGTTGCGGGGCGAGATCGACATCCTCGCGGCGGCGGAGATCGGCCCGGCCCTGGACCGGGCCACCGGCGGCCCCGGTGTGCGGGTCGTGATCGACCTGCGGCAGGTGGAGTTCTTCGACTGCTCGGGGCTGCGCCTGCTGTACCGGGCGCGCGCCCGGGTGCGGGACGGCGGCGGGCAGCTGCACCTGGTGTGCACGCATCCGCTGACGCTGCGCGTCTTCCGGGTCACCGGCCTCACCCGGCTGCTGCCCGCGCACCCGACGCTGGACGCGGCCCTGGCCCGGTCCGAGGCCGCGTCCGGCTCCGTGTGAGCCTCCGCCTCCGGTGCGGTCGCTCTACGACGCCTCGAACAGGGCGCTGACGGATTCACCGTTGTGGATGCGCCGCACCGCCTCGGCGAGCGCCGGGGCGATGGACAGGACGCGCAGCTTGTCGGTGTGCTCGTCCGCCGGGACCGGCACGGTGTTGGTGCAGACGATCTCCAGCACGTCCGGCTGCTCGCTCAGCCGCTTCAGCGCCCCGGCCGCGAACAGCCCGTGCGTGCACGCCACCCGGATCGAGCGCGGTTGCAACTCCCTTATGTTGTCGAGCAGTTCCAGCACGGTGCGGCCCTTGGCGATCTCGTCGTCCAGCACGATGACGTCCCGGCCGGCGATCTCGCCGATGACGGAGCTGATGCTCACCCGGTCGTCCGCGAACCGCTGCTTGGCACCGGCCGCCACCTGCGCCCCGATGAGCCGGGCGAAGGCGGCGGCCTCCTTGGCGTTGCCGAGGTCCGGGGAGACGACCGTGGTGCGCGTGAGGTCGTACTTCCGGAAGTGCGCCGCGAGTTCACGCAGCGCGTTCAGGTGGTCGACCGGCACCGAGAAGAAGCCGTGGACCTGCGGGGCGTGCAGGGTCATGGCGAGGACCCGGCTCGCGCCGGCCGCCACCATCAGGTCGGCGACCAGCCGGCCGCCCAGGGAGATGCGTGGCGCGTCCTTCTTGTCCGAGCGGGCGTAGGAGTAGTGCGGCATGACGACGGTGATCCGGGCCGCGGAGGCGCCCCGGGCCGCGTCGCACATCATCAGCAGCTCCACCAGATGCTCCTGCACCGGTCTGACCAGCGGCTGGATCAGGAAGACGTCCCGCTCCCGGCAGTTGGCCTGAAGCTGCACCTCCAGACAGTCGTTGGCGAACCGGCTGACCCGGGTCGGGCTGAGGGGCACCCCGAGCTGGGCGCAGACCTCCCGGGCCAGGTCGGGGTGGGCGCTGCCGCTGAACACGGCGATGTCTCGCACGATCCGCTCCTCGCATGATCGGCACGGGCTGGGCCGTCATGCTACTGGCCCGGGCCGCACCGGTAGAGCGTCTGGGCCTCGGCCGTCCCGCCCTGGCCGCCCGGCAGGGAACGACCGGTGGCCACGAGGTCGCCGCCGCCGTAGGCCGCGGCCGGGACCCTGGCGCAGGAGGACCGCACCCAGCCGGTGATCCGCGCGGCCGTCGTGTCCGTGCCGTCGGCCGCCGGGCCCCTCTCGCGCCCGCCGCCCAGCAGCACGTACCGCACCTGGCCCGCTTCGACCAGGCGCCGGAACTGCGTCCGGGTCGGGAACGGCACCCGTCCGCTGAAGCCGCCGAGCGGCAGGACGTCGGCGCCGGTCGCCAGGATGTAGGGGGACGCCGTGCTCCACCTGCTGGTGGCCAGCACATAGCGGGCCGAACCCTGGTGCGCGCGGGCGTAGTCGAACAACCGGCGCTGGGCCGCGGTCAGTCCGCCGCTCTCCTCGACGGCGAATCCGCCCGGGCCGCCGAGTCCCCCCGGGCCCATGCCGCCCATGCCGCCCGCGCCGCCCCAGGTGACCGGCCCGGGCGTCGCGGTGCCGGCCCGTGCCTGCGGCCCCGGCCGGCCGGTCCCCGATCCCTTCTGCCGGTGGCCGCGGTGCGTGCCGGACGGGCCGACCGCGCCCACGCCGGAGCTTCGGTGCGCGGGGACGAAGACCTGCACCGCCCATGCGCTCGGTGCGATGAGCAGGGCCGCCAGGGAGGTGGCGAGAGAGGCGAGCGCGAGCCGGCCGCCGGAGCGGGAGCGCCCCGGCCGGGTCAGGACCAGCAGCACGACGCCGACGGCACCGAGCGCGGCCACCGTGGGCGCGAGCCACGGCAGGAACGCCGGGAAGTGGCCGGCGACGTACGCGCCCCAGCCCGCCGTCGCCGCCACGGCGCCCGGCAGGGCCCAGGCGCGGCGCCCGCCGGCCCGGTGGGCGCGCCACATCAGCACGGTGCCGCCCCCGGTCAGCGCGGCGAGCGGCACCGCGATCACCCCCATGTAGTAGGTGTGGCCGCCGACGCTGCCGGCGCTGAAGACCAGGAAGAACGTGGCCAGCCAGGTGCCCCAGAGCACGAAGCCGGCGCGCAGCCGGTCGGTGCGCGGGCGTCCCCGGCGCCAGAGCAGACCGCACCCGACGGCCAGGGCGGCGATCGGGTAGAACCAGCCGGTCTGGGCGGCGAGCGCGCTGCCGAACATCTTCGACCAGCCTTCCTGACCCCCGCCGGCGCTCTGCTGCCCGGCATCCGCCGCGACGGCCGACGGCGTGCGGGCCTCCCCGGCGGACCGCGTGTCCACGGCGCCGCGCGGACCGGCCGCGCCGAGCGCCCCGGCCGCGCGGTGGCGGACACCGGCAGCGTCCGCTCCGGCCGCCCGCCCCTCCGCTCCGGCCGCCCGCCCGGCGCCGCCGTGACCGCCTCCCGCGCCCTGGACGGCACTCACGCTGCCCGTGGAGGCCGCGCTGATGCCGAGCGCCGAGAAGCGGTTGAGGAAGTTGTAGCCGACCACCATGCTGAGCGCCGAGTTGTTGGTGGTGCCGTCCACATACGGCCGGTTCTGGGCCGGGGTGAGGGTGACGGCGAGCGTCCACGACGCCGAGACGGCGGTCATCACCAGAGCGGCCAGGCCGAGGTGCGCCAGCCGCCGCCGGAGCGTGAGCGGCGCCGAGATCAGATGGACCAGGGCGAGCGCGGGCAGCACGGCCCACGCCTCCAGCATCTTGGCCTGGAAGCCGACGCCGACCCACACCCCCGCCGTCAGCAGCGGGCGCAGCCGGCCCTCCCGGGCGGCGCGCCCGGTGGCCTCGGCGGCCAGCAGCAGGCACAGGGTGAACGCGGGGTCCTCCACCGTGGTGCGGAACAGCCCGACCGCCACGGGGGTCACCAGGAAGGCCGTCGCGGCGATCAGCGCCGCGTGCACGCCGGCCCACCGGTGCACCAGCCGGTACAGCACCAGCAGACTCGCCACTCCCTCCAGGACCTGGGGCAGGATCAGCGCCCAGGGGCGGAATCCGAAGAGACGCGCGGAAAGGGCCTGCGGCCAGAGGAATCCCGGCAGTTTGTCGAGGGTGATGGAATTGCCGGGATCGAAGGAGCCGTAGAAGAAGGCCTTCCAGCTCTCCGTCATGCTGCGGACGGCGTCCGCGTAGAACGTGTGGTACTGACTGTGGTCGATGCCCCAGGTGTAGAGCACGGCGGCGAGCACGGTGACGACCAGCAGCGCCGGGCGTGCGTACGCGGGCTCGCCCACGGGTGATCTCCATGGCGGGCGACGGCCGGCACCGGTGCGGGCGGGCGCGTCGAGGACGTTCGTGGCCATGCACGGCAGTGTTCGCCACCGCGGTCGCCCGCCCCGCCGGAACAGGCCCCTTCAAGGAAATTCTCACGTCCGCGAGAACAATTCTTTAATCACCTCGCCCGCACGTCACCCCGCCCGCGTACGCGTGCCGCCGCGCCGCTCGCGTCGGTGCGCGGGTCTGGCGGGGCGGGTGACGGGGCATGCGAGGGTGAGGAAGGAGGACCGTCGCGATGACGACTTCCGTGAGTTCCGTCCGGCGCCTGCCCGGCTGGGCCAAGGCCGTTGCCGCGCTCGTGCTGGTGCTCGCCGTGCTGTTCGCCGGGATCCGGCTGGCCGTACTGCCGGGCATCGAGGACCTGTTCGGCACGCGGACGCACGACCGTTCGGGCCCGGCACTGCTGAAATCCATCCAGGACATGAGCCGTTACGACGCCGCGTCGGGCAACTTCCAGGTCGTGGTCGACCTGGAGAAGGACGCGAAGTTCCTGCCCGACGCGATCCGCGGCACCCGCACCCTGTACGTCGGCGCGGGGACCGTGGACGCCTACGTCGACCTGGGGCGGGTCGGTGAGAAGGACGTGTCGGTCAACGGCGACCGCACGTCCGCCACCCTGCGGCTGCCGCACGCCCGGCTCGGCAGCCCCGCCCTCGACCCCGACCACTCCTACGCCGTGTCCAAGCAGCGCGGACTGCTGGACCGGCTCGGGGACCTCTTCTCGGACAACCCCAACAGCGAGCAGGCCGTGCAGAAGCTCGCCGTCCGGCACATCGGTGACGCGGCGCGCGGCAGCGGGCTGACCGCACGCGCCGAGTCGAACACCACCGGCATGCTGCAGGGCCTGCTGCGCTCCCTCGGCTTCAAGGAGGTGCACATCTCGTACGGCTGATCAGCCGCCCAGCACCCCGGGCACGGCCAGCGCGCCCAGCACGGTCGCGCCCACCAGCAGCCAGGCCACGTAGTCGCCCACATGGCCCGACTGCAGGCGCCTCAGGGGCCGGGCCCAGTCGGGGGCGGCCGTCCAGTGCGGGCGGGTGACGGCGAGGCCGGCGAGGGCCACGGCCAGCGCGGTGGAGGCCACGCCCAGCAGGACGCCGTGCAGGGTCCAGTGCACGGAGACGTGGGCACCGCCCGACCCGGCCTCGTTCGCGGAGCGGGCCACCACGTCGCCGAAGCCGGGGACCGCACCGACGGCGAGGGCGCCGGCCAGCAGCACGGCGGGCACCGTCCGCATGGTGTCCGGGATCCGGCGCAGCAGGCCGGGCGTCTCGGGCTCCTCCTCGGATCCGCTGGTCTCGAGGTCGGAGTCGGCGTCCTGCGGCTGCGGCCCGAGACCGAGGAACACGCGTGCCGTGACGCGCAGGGCGGCGCCGGCGGTGATCGCGGAGGCGGCCACGAACACCACGGTGAGCGGGCCGCCCACCGCCTCCTCGGTGACCGCCTTGCCGAGCCCGGTGCCGAAGGGGGGCAGGCCGGCGAGGCCGAGGGCGGCCACGGCGAACATCACCGCGACCGCGCGCAGTTCACGGGCCCGGCCGTGCAGGGTGTGTTCGTCGACGCTGCCGTACCGGTCGAGCAGGACGCCCGCGCAGGCGAACAGCGCGGCCTTCACTCCGGCGTGCCCGATGATGTACAGGGCGACCCCGTCGTCGCCCTCGGGCGTCAGGATGCCGAGGCCGACGAGGAACAGACCGGTGTGGGCGACGGTGGAGTAGGCCAGGAGCCGTTTGATGTGCCGCTGGTACCAGCACATCACGGCGCCGGTCGCTGCCGTGAGGGTGCCGAGTGTCACCAGCGCCCGGGTGAGGTCGGCGGCGGGAATGCCGCCGGGTCCGGCGAAGACGGTGCCGTACACCCGCCAGACGCCGTAGACGCCGAGTTCCACCATCACGCCGGACAGCAGCATGCAGACCGGGGTGGGGGCGACGGCGTGCGCGTCGGGGAGCCAGAAGTGGAAGGGCACGGCTGCCGCCTTGACCAGCAGGCCGGTCATGACCAGCACGAAGGAGGCGAGGACGAGGGCGTCCGGCCCGCCGTGCCCGGCCGCCGTGTCGAGTCCCCGGCCGATCTTCGTCATCGCCAGTTCGCCGGTACGGGCGTACAGCAGGCCGATGCCCATCAGCATGGCGTACGCGCCGAGGGAGTTGACGACGCCGAAGGTGAGGGCGCCCTGCACGGCCTTCGCCTCGTCGATGCGGTAGCCGGTGAGCGCGTAGGCGGTGACGCTCATCAGCTCGAAGAACACGAACGCGTTGAACAGGTCCCCGGCGAGGGCGAAGCCGCACATGGCGCCCTGGAAGACCAGCATCAGCGCGGTGAAGGCGCCGCTGTGGCCGCGCGGGGGTTCGTCGAAGTAGCGCCAGGAGTAGGCGAGGGCGGCGAGGGTCAGCAGCGAGACCAGCGCGGCCATGCCGAGCGCGGGGCCGTCCCCGATCACGACGATGCCGACGCTCTCGCCGCCGACGGGCAGCCAGCCGCCCACCCATTCGACCAGTGGCGGCGAGGAGTTGAACAGCAGCACGACCGCGAGCGCGGCCGTGGCGCCGGAGACCGCGAAGCCGGTGATCTCGGCGGCGACGCGGGGCAGATGCCGGCCGACGGCCACCAGGACGGCGGCTCCGAGCAGCGGGACCGCGACGAGCAGCGGGAGCAGATGGTGCATCAGCCGCGCAGCTCCCGCAGTTCGTCGGGGTTGACCGTGCCGTGCCGCTTGGCGATCTGCAGGACCAGGGCGAGCAGCAGCGCGGTGACGGTGGCGCCGACCACGATGTCGGTGAGGGTGAGGGCCTGCACCACCGGGTCGACCACCGGCCGGGAGCCGGGCCGGATGTCGGAGAAGACCGGTGCGGTGGCGCCGTCCTGGTAGCCGACCGCCAGCAGCAGGACGTAGGTGGAGCACTGGCAGACCGCGAGGCAGCCGACGGCGTGGATCAGATTGCGGCTGGTGGCGAGGCCGTAGCAGCCCGTCAGAAAGACGTACACCGCCACCAGGTAGGGCAGGACGTGCATCACGGCGGTCACTTCCCGTGCTCCTCCTCGATCTCGACGGCCTGGTCCAGGAAGTGGGCGAGGAGCACGACGACGGCGCTCGCCACCTCCATGCCGATGGCCGCGTTCAGCAGGGGGACGGTGCCGCCGGAGGACAGGGTGTTGAAGGTGCCGTACGGCAGCAGCGTGTTGGCCAGGAACGCGGTGCCGGCCAGGATTCCGGCGACGCCCAGCACGAGGTAGGCGGAGACGGCGACGGCGTCGGAGGTCTCGAACACGGCGAGCGGGCGGACGCGTTCCAGGGCTCCGTAGTCGGAGCCGAGGTAGAGCAGATGCAGGGCGGTCGCGGCGACGACTCCGCCCTGGAAGCCGCCGCCGGGGCTGAGCTGGCCGTGGGCGACGACGTACAGGCCGGTGACCAGCGCGACGGGCAGCACGATCAGGGCGTAGCGGCGGACGGGGCGGGCCACCTCGGCGGGTTCCGGCTCGGCCCGGTGCTCGTCGCGTGCCTGGCGCAGCAGCACCACGCAGCCGAGGACGGAGGCGAACAGGATGCTCATCTCGCCGAGGGTGTCGTAGGCGCGCTGGTCGAAGTTGACGGAGGCGATGGTGTTGGCGGTGTGGCGGGCGAGGGAGGCGTGCACGGCCCGTGTGTCGTAGGGGTGGCTGCCGCCGCCGAAGCCGGGCAGGTCGAGGCAGGCGGCGACCAGCAGGGCGGCCAGGCCCGCGCCGCCGAAGGCCAGCAGTCCCAGCCGCAGCCGGTTCACTTCGTCCCCTCCTTGCTCCGGCCGCGGCGCCTGATCTTGCGCACGGACAGCATGATCAGCAGCGGGGTCAGCGCGGAGCCGACCGCCAGCTGGGAGAGGCCGACGTCCGGGGCCTGGAACACGGTGAACAGCGCGGCCAGGAGAATGCCGAGCACGGACAGCACCAGCGCCTGGCGGGCCGGGTCGCGCTGGGCCACGGCCGCGGTGGCGGAGGCGGCCACCAGCAGCAGGGCCACGACGGTCAGCGCATCGGACACACCGCACCTCCCCACGGGCCGTCAGCCACCGCGCACCCCCTGGAACCCGCCCGACAGGGCGCGCGAGGCGATCACGTTGCCGCCGATCAGCAGGGCGCCGATCACCAGGAGCTTCGCCATCGCCCGGCTCGGCCCGGTGGCCACGCAACAAGCGACCACGACGACCGCGCCCAGGGCGGCGGCGGCCCAGGTCAGCCCCCAGGCGCTCGGCCGTTCGCCGGCGAGGTCGTCGGAGAGCAGCCGGGCGAAGACGAGGGTGCCGACGGGGCCGAGGACGGCCAGCAGCAGGGCGAGGTCCACGTAGGCGGGGCGGCCGTAGCCCTGGGAGAGCAGGAGCAGGGCCGGGCACACCACCGAGGTGGCGAGGTTCTGCGCGATGACCCGGCGGCCGGTGGGGCCGGTGGTCACGCCCCACAGGGCGGCGGCCCCTCCCCCGCCCAGCTCGACGGTCGCCGCGAGGATCCAGCCGTTCACCGCCAGGTCACCGCCCGCCGGCCGGCCCGGGCCAGCAGCGCGCCCACGGCGGCGCAGCTCGCGCCGACGATCCGCTCCAGGGTGTCGACCGAGGTGATGAACACCAGCCACAGCAGGGCCAGCGCCAGCCACCAGCCGAGGAGTTCACCGACGGCGACGAGGACGGCGCGTGGGGCCGTACGCCGGGTCATCCGCCACCTCCTCGGTCCGTTTGGTCCGCTCTGTCATGCTGTGCGGGGATATATCCCAGGTGCCGCTCGGGGCATCCAAGCACCCCGGGCCCGTGCAGGGGTGACGGCACGCGGGTCCGCACCCGGAGTGCCCCGGGAGCGTGAACGGAAACCGCGGGCGTGCGCCCGGTGCCGTCGGAGCGCGGGCATCCCGGCGCGCCGGGCGGGTAACCGCTGTGAAATGCCTCGAAGTTGACGACCGGGAGCAGCGATGACCCGTACCGCCCCGCACCTGCCCGCGATCCTGCGCACCCCGAGGAAGCGGGGGCGGACCGGCAAGTCCGGCAGCCCGTGGGGCCCGCCCTCGTGGCTGCGCGCCCGCAGGAAGGCCGAGCCGGCCAAAGACGCCGACGGCGCCCGGGGCATGCTCGCGTTCCGGCGGCGGGACCGGGCCGGGGAGGCCGGCGGCACGCGGGGCCTGCCCGCGTCGCCGCGGGCGCGGAAGAAGCGCGAGCGGGGGCGGGACCAGGGCGGTCGGCGGCTGTCCGGCGGCCTGTTCGCACTCCGGCGGCGGGAGCCGGACACGGTGGACCGTCCGCGGCATGCGCTCCCGCTGCCCGTCCGGCTGCTCGCCATGCTGGTGGCGTTCGCGTGCATGGTGGCGTTCGCCGTCGTCCTGGCCCGGCTCACCCTGCGCCCCTCCCCCGCCTCGGTGGCCCTGACGCACAGCAATCTGCACCCCGGGCGCTCCCTGAGCGCCTACCTGGAGCACGCCCCGGTGCGGGACGCGATCCGGCAGATCGGCGGGAACGTGCTGCTCGGTGTCCCCTTCGGGGTCCTGGTGCCGGTCCTCGCTCCGCGTGCGCGGGGCATGCTGCGGGTGGTGGCGCTGACGGCGCTCGTGATGCTGATGGTGGAGCTGGCCCAGGGCGCGCTGATCACCGGGCGGGCCTTCGACATCGACGACGTCATCCTCAACACCACTGGGGCGCTGCTGGGTTGGCTGCTGCTGGGGCGGCGGCTCGGGCGTGCGGTGCATGCCCGGGTGCGTCCGTCGTCGGCCGGCTGATCGTCAGCGAAAGGTCCGTACCGCAGTATTGACGCTTTCTTATCTCATTCCTTAAATCAAGAGGCATCTCAATCGCCCCCCACGGATCGGAGAGCCATGGCCTCCCTACGCCTGCTCCACAGATGCCTCCTCGCCGCCCTGTCGGCCGTCCTGGTCGGCTCGGCCGCCGTCGGCCCGGCCCGGGCCGGCACCGCCGCCCCGGCGGCGGCGACCGTCACCACCTTCTCCGACACCTTCGACGGCCCCGCGGGCGCCGCGGTCGACTCCTCGAAGTGGACGCTGGAGACCGGCGACAACGTCAACAACCACGAGCGGCAGTACTACACCTCGGGCACGCACAACGCGGCCCTGGACGGCCAGGGCCATCTGGTGATCACGGCCCGCAAGGAGAACCCGGCCGGCTACCAGTGCTGGTACGGCAGCTGCCAGTACACCTCGGCCCGGCTGAACACGGCCGGGAAATTCACCGCGCGGTACGGCCATGTCGAGGCTCGCATGAAGATCCCGCGCGGGCAGGGCATGTGGCCGGCGTTCTGGATGCTCGGCACGCCCGTGAACTGGCCCGACTCGGGTGAGATCGACGTGATGGAGAACGTCGGGTTCGAGCCCTCGACCGTGCACGGCACCATCCACGGTCCCGGCTACTCCGGCTCCGGCGGCATAGGCGCCGCCTACACCCTGCCGAACGGGCAGGCCTTCGCGGACGCCTTCCACACCTTCGCCGTGGACTGGGCCCCCGGCTCGATCACCTGGTCCGTGGACGGGAACGTCTACGAGCGGCGCACGCCCGCCGACCTGGGCGGGAAGACGTGGGTGTACGACGACAAGCCGTTCTTCCTGATCCTGAACCTGGCGGTCGGCGGTTACTGGCCGGGCGACCCGGACGGCTCGACGCAGTTCCCGCAGGCCCTGGTGGTCGACTCGGTGTCGGTGACGACCGGCGACAGCGCGGCCGGGCTCCCGCTCCGGGGCCTGGCCGGCAAGTGCGTGGACGTGGCCGGCGCGAACCCCGCGAACGGCACTCCGGTGCAGCTCTACGACTGCAACGGCACGGGCGCGCAGACCTGGACCGCCGGCTCGGACGGCACGCTCCGGGCACTCGGCAAGTGCCTGGACGTCACGGGCAACGGCACGGCGGACGGCTCGACCGTCCAACTGTGGGACTGCACCGGCGGCCCGAACCAGAGGTGGACCGTCACCGGGGCGCACGACATCGTCAATCCGCAGGCGGACAAGTGCCTCGACGTGACCGGGAACAACTCGGCCAACGGCACCCGGCTGCAGATCTGGACGTGCACGGGCGGCGCGAACCAGAAGTGGACGGTCGGCTGAGGCACGCCCCTGTCCGGGCCCTCTCCTTCGGATCTTGCCGGAATCGCGGGGTCTGGCACGCACAGGTCGGCCGGAGCCGGCCTGATCCGAAGGAGAGGCCCTAGCGCAGCGTCCAGGTGTACTTGTCGCCGCCGACCCAGCGGACCACGTCGGGATCGTCCAGGTCGTGCACGGGGATGCCGTAGGAGGCGGCGGTCTCCAGCACATCGGTGACCGTCCTGGCCTCTCCGATCACCTGACCGTCGATCTCCATGATCCGGAACGGGCGCTCGCCGGGCTTGCCCGGGCAGACGCCGAGCACCATGATCCGCGGATGGGAGATGTGGGGAGCTGATTGTTCGGTCATGCAATCGAGCGTAGAACGCAACCCGCGCCGGCGGGTCATCCGCCGGTACCGTCCAGAAGATCGAGAACCGCCGCCTCGACCGCTCCCTGCGTGGCGGGGCGCCCGAAGTCCCCGTGTTCGCCCAGCCGGGTGAGCACGGGGGCTATGGTCACGTCCTGCTCGAACAGCTCGAAGACCTTCGGGTCGATGTAGGAGGACCGGCATACCGCCGGGGTGTTGCCCAGGTAGTGGCTGACCTCGCGGACGGCGCGGGCGGTCTGCCGGCGCCGGGCCGCCGCGCTCGTCCGGGCGCCTTTCGCGGTCACGGCGACGGCCACCGCGGCGAGGACGGTGGCGTGCCAGGTACGGAAGTCCTTGGCGGTGACATCGGTGCCGGACAGCCGGCGCAGCGCCTCGTTGAGGTCGTCCCCGTGCAGCTCGTGCCAGGCGCCCCGCTCATGGAAGACGAGGAACCTGTCGCCGCCGCGCGGGCGCCGCAGCAGGGCGCGGGTGACGGCCCGCACCTGGTCGTCGACCACGGCGCGCACCGTCTCGACCCCGCCCTTGGCCGGAAAGCTGAACGCGATCTCGTCGCGGCGGCAGGTGACGTGCTCCCGCAGCATGGTCGTCAGGCCGTACGTCCGGCTGGTGCGGGTGTGCCGGTCGCTGCCGATGCGGAAGAAGCCGAGGTCGAGCAGGCGGACCGCGCACGCGGTGACCCGGGGCCGGCTCAGCCCGCGCCCCGCCAGGTCGGCGGCCACCTCGGCGCGCAGCTCGGGCAGGGCCCGCGCGACCTGCCGCACGTGCGCGTGCTTGGCCTTGTCCTGCTCCGCCCGGAACTGCTCGTGGTACAGGTACTGGCGGCGCCCGGCGTCGTCCGTGCCCACGGCCTGGAGATGGCCGCCCGGCCAGGGGCAGATCCACACGTCGCGCCAGGCGGGCGGGATGGCCAGGGCGCGGATCCGGGCGAGCTGCCCGGGATCGGTGAGGGGCTCGCCGGTGTCGTCGGCGTAGCGGAAGCCCCGGCCGCAGCGCAGGCGGGTGTAGCCGGGGTCGTCGCAGGAGCTGGTCCGCAGGCGCACGGTCACCTCACGGACGGCGCCAGTCGTCGCCGGTCAGGTGCGAACCGGCCTGTGGGCCCATCCGCAGCATGCCGCCGTCGACGCTCCAGGAGGCGCCGGTGACGTACGAGGCGTCCGGGCTCGCCAGGAAGGCGATCACGGCGGCGACCTCCCGGGCGTCACCGGGCCGCCCGAGCGGCACACCGGGCCGCCGCTCGGTGTGCACGTCGGTGTCCTCCTGGCCGGTCATCGGCGTGGCGATCTCGCCCGGCGCGACCGCGTTCACGGTGATGCCGTGCTCGGCGAGTTCCAGGGCCATCACCTGGGTGAGCAGCCCGAGGCCGCCCTTGGCCGCGCAGTACGGGGCCGCGCCGACCCGGGGCTGGTGCTCGTGGACGGAGGTGACGTTGACGATCCGGCCGCCGTCGCCCTGCCGGATCATGTGCCGGGCCGCCCGCTGTCCGCACAGGAACGGGCCGACGAGATCGACGTCGAGGACCCGGCGCACGTCCGCCAGGGTCAGGTCGAGGTAGGGGGTCATGGTGCCCGTACCGGCGTTGTTGACCAGGACGTCGATGCGGCCGAGGGCGTCGCCCAGCTCGTCCACGGTGTCGGCCGCCTCGGGCAGCCGGGTGAGGTCGAGCCGGGCCACGACGGCGCGTCGGCCCTTCGCGCGGACCTCCTCCGCCGTCTCCTCGGCGCCCTTCTCGTCGGTGTGCCAGGTGATGCCGACGTCGAGACCCGCCTCGGCCAGACGGACGGCGGTGGCGCGGCCGATGCCGGAGTCCGCCCCGGTGACGATCGCTGCGCTGGGCATGGGCGGCCTCCCTCGTTGACGGTGGGCATCGCAGTACCCGGGGGCAAGGTGGGCAAACCGGACCCGTGTGCGTGCGGGGCACCGTCGCGGGCCCGGGGTGCGCGGTGGCCTGTCGCGCCCACGCGGCGGAGCCGCACACCGGCGCTCCCCGCGCCCCCGGGGGGCGCCTCGTGCGACCTTGGTCGCATGGATCCCGTGGCTGCCCTGGACCGGATCGCCTTCCTGCTGGAGCGGGCGCTCGCGCCCACCTATCGGGTGAAGGCCTTTCGTACGGCCTCTCGCACGCTGGCCGCGCTGCCCGAGGGGGAGATCGCCGAGCGCGCGGCGGCGGGGACGCTGGAGTCGCTCAAGGGGGTCGGGCCCAAGACCGCGCAGGTGGTGCGGGAGGCGCTGGCCGGGGAGGTGCCCGGGTATCTGCGCAAGCTGGAGGAGGAGGCCGGCGCGGCACCCGCCACGGGTCCCGGGGCGACGCTGCGGGCGCTGATCCGGGGCGACTGTCACACCCACTCGGACTGGTCCGACGGGGGCAGCCCGATCGAGGAGATGGGGCGGGCCGCGGCCGGGCTGGGCCATGAGTGGACGGTGCTCACCGACCATTCCCCGCGGCTGACCGTGGCCCGCGGGCTGTCGCCGGAGCGGTTGCGGGAGCAGCTGGAGGTGGTGGCGGAGCTGAACGCGCGCTGGGCGCCGTTCCGGCTGCTCACCGGCATCGAGTGCGACATCCTCGACGACGGCTCGCTGGACCAGGAACCACAGCTGCTCGAGCGGCTGGACGTGGTCGTGGTGTCCGTGCACTCCAAGCTGCGGATGGACGCCCGCTCGATGACCCGCCGGATGGTGGCCGCCGTGCGTGATCCGCACGCCGATGTGCTGGGGCACTGCACCGGGCGTCTGGTGACCGGGCGGGGGCGGCCGGAGTCGGAGTTCGACCCGGACGAGGTGTTCGCCGCCTGCGCCGAGTCGGGGACGGTCGTGGAGATCAACAGCCGGCCCGAACGGCTGGACCCGCCGCGCCGGCTGCTGCGCGCGGCCGTGGACGCGGGGGTGCTGTTCGCGGTCGACACCGACGCGCACGCGCCCGGCCAGCTGGACTGGCAGATCCTCGGCTGCGCCCGCGCGGAGGAGTGCGGGGTGCCGCCCGAGCGGGTGGTGACCACCTGGTCCGCCGACGAACTGCTGGCCTGGACGCGGGAGGGCCGGGTCCCGGCACGCGTGGCGGATGCCTGACGTGGTACCCGGAGCGCAGCGAGAGCAAGGAGAGGAACCCCGCATGGACCGTGCCGCCGTGTTCGACGTCGACGGAACCCTCGTCGACACCAATCACCTGCATGTCGTGACCTGGTGGGAGGCGTTCCGGCAGGCCGGGCACGAGGTGCCCATGCACGCCGTGCACCGGGCCGTCGGCCTCGGCTCGTCCGACCTGATCGCCCACCTGCTCGGCGACGACCGCGACCGGGGGCGGGACGACGAGCTGAGCCAGGCCCACACGACGCTGTACGGCCAGTACTTCGACCGGCTGCCCGCCCTGCCGGGGGCCGGCCGGCTGCTGCGGCGGCTGCACCGGGACGGCTGGACGGTCGTCCTCGCCACCTCGGCGAGCGGTCCGGAGCTGGGCGCGCTGCGCCGGGCGATCGACGCGGACGACGCCATCGCGGCCACCGCGAGCGCCGACGACGTCGAGGAGGGCAAGCCCGCCCCGGAGCCGGTGGAGCACGCCCTGGAACTGGCCGGGGTGCCGGCCTCGCGGGCGGTGTTCGTCGGGGACACGGTGTGGGACATGCGGGCCGGGAGCAAGGCCGGGGTGCGCTGCCTGGGCGTGCTGTGCGGCGGGATTCCGCGGGCGGACCTGGAGGAGGCCGGGGCGGAGGCGGTGTACGCCGATCCCGCCGACCTGCTGGCGCGGCTCGAGGGGAGTCCGCTGGGCTGAGCCCGTGCCGGGGTGATGCGGGTCACGTGACCTGCCGGAACACCCGGAGGTGGTTGCCCGTTGAACCAACCGTGGGTGCGGATGGGACAGTGTCCCCGGGCCTCACCATCTGCCCACAGGGACGATCGTCCGGCTGAAGCCCTGTGGAGCGTCTCGCCGAGAGGCGACCGCCATCCGTGCCCACCCCCTGGCCGCCCCGGTCGTGAATCCCCCGTCACGGCCGGGGCTCTCATGTGTTCGGCGGGCGTCCGCGGCGGCTGATCAGCGGGTGTCCGCCGCGGCTGTTCAGCGGGCGTCCGTCGCGGCGCCGACGGGCTCGCCCGCCGGGGCCCGGCCGGTGTCGAGGAACTCCCTGAGGTCCGCCGTGAGCAGTTCCGCGTGCGTGGCGAACAGGCCGTGTCCGCCGTTCTCGTACACCTTCAGCGTGGCCCGCGGCGCGAGCCGGGCGAGGCGCTCCCCGGTGAGGGCGAGGGGGGCGGACGTGTCGTGGGTGCCGTGCACGACGAGCACCGGCAGGTCCAGCGCGGGCAGCTCGTCGGCGATGTCGAGGGCGGCCACGACGGCCCGGACGCCGGTCGCGGCGCGCGGTGTGGCGACCATGCAGCGGTCGATCAGGTGCCGGACGTAGGCCGTGGAGACGTCGTTGCCGGGCTGCCGGACGGCGAAGAAGTCGTCGGCGAAGTGGGTGAACCAGGCGGCCCGGTCGCGGCGGAAGACCTCCTCGTCGGCGCGTACGAGCGCGGGGTCGATGCCCTCCGGCAGATTCGGCGAACGCACGAGACCGGGGCTGACCCCGGCGACCAGGGCGACCCGGTCCACGCGCGCGCTGCCGTGCCGGGTGAGGCAGCGGATCACCTCGGCGGTGCCGACGGAGTGCCCGATCAGGGTGATCCCGCGCAGGTCGAGGTGGTCGAACAGGCCGTTCAGGTCGTCGGCGAGGGTGTCGAGGTCGTAGCCGGACCAGGTGTCCTCCGAGCGTCCGTGGCCGCGCCGGTCCAGGGCCACGCACCGGAATCCGGCCTCCGCGAGCGGCAGCGTCTGGTACTCCCACATCTCGTGGCCGAGGTAGGCGCTCGCGACGAAGACGGCGACGGGGCCGGTCGCGGGACCGTGGTCGACGTAGTGCAGACGGGTGCCGTCGACCGGGCTCTCGTAGTACGGCATGGGGGCCTCCTCGGCTGTCCTGACCGGGTGCGACGTGCTCCGTCGCGCTGACGTCACCGATACTCCCCGGGGCCGGGGCGCGGGTCGATTACCTGCCACGTCATGGCCGTCGGGCGCGGAGGCCCTGCGGGCGTTGGGCCGATGGTGTGGGGCGGGTCCCGGCCGGGTGTGTGCGGGGCACGCCCGGGTACCCGGCCGTCCGCCGGAGCCTGACGCCGAGAGGAGCCGAAGGTGAGCACTGCAGCGGGCAGCAGGGTGGTCGTGACGGGCGCCACCGGCAATGTCGGGACGAGCGTGGTGCGCCTGCTCTCGGAGGACCCCGGGATCAAGTCGGTGCGGGGACTGGCCCGGCGGACGCCGGCGTGGTCGCCGCCGAAGACCGAGTGGTCCGCGGCCGACATCTCCTCCGAACAGGCGAACCTGGCCGAGCGGTTCGAGGGTGCCGACGCCGTCGTCCACCTGGCCTGGGCGTTCCAGCCGACGCACGATCCGGCGACCACCTGGCGGACCAACGTGCTCGGCGGCATAAGGGTGTTCGAGGCGGTGGCCGCGGCCCGGGTGCCGGTGCTGGTGCACGCCTCCTCCGTGGGCACGTACTCGCCGGGCCCGAAGGACCGCCCGGTGGACGAGTCGTGGCCGACGCACGGCTGGCCGGACGCCGCCTACTGCCGGGAGAAGGCCTACCTGGAGCGCACGCTCGACGTCTTCGAGCGCGACCACCCCGAGGTGCGCGTGGTCCGGATGCGCCCGGCGTTCCTGTTCAAGTGGGAGTCGGCGAGCGAGCAACGCCGGATCTTCGGCGGGAAGTTCCTGCCCGGACCCCTGGCCCGCCCCGACCTGCTGCCGTTCCTGCCGGACGTCCCCGGCCTCAGGGTGCAGGCGCTGCACACGGACGACGCCGCCGAGGCCTACCGGCTGGCGGTGCACTCGGACTCCGCCCGGGGCCCCTTCAACCTGGCCGCCGATCCGCCGCTGGACGCCGGGGTCCTCGCCGAGCTGCTCGGCAGCCGTCCGGTGCGGCTGCCGCGTACGGCGGCGCGGTCGGCGATCGCCGCGGCCTGGGGACTGCACCTGCTGCCCGCCTCCCCGCACCTGTTCGACGCGGTGCTGCGCCTGCCGCTGATGGACTGCGGCCGGGCCCGCACCGAGCTGGGCTGGCAGCCCCGGTACACGGCGACCGAGGTGCTGCAGGAGTTCCTGAACGGCCTGCAGAAGGGCGGCGGGATGGACACCGAACCGATGCGCGGCCGGAAGGTCGGCTGAGCCGGCCCGCCCGGGCCTTCGCCCGGAGGACCGGAGGAAGGAGAGGAGAAAGCGCCATGACCGCCAAGAGGCAGCCCGATCCCGGCCCGGTCCCGCGGGACCCGCCCGATCAGCAGGCGGGGGCCGCGGAGGACCGGTGGGACGTCGCGCCGCAGCAGGCGGGCGACGAGACCGGGGCCGACGCGGACGCGCCCGATCCCGACGAGGCCGGTGCCGGCCCTCGCGGCGCGCCCCGCTCGGGGACGGCCCACCCCGAGCATCCGGCACCGGACGAGCCGTCGGCCTGAGCGAGCGGCCTGAGCCGCCGGGCCAAGTCGTCGGCGTGAGCAGGCGGCCTGAGCGGGCGGGCCCGAGTCGTCAGCCTGAGTCGCCGGCCTGAGCAGGCGGCCTGAGCAGGCGGCCTGAGCAGGCGGCCTGAGCGGGCGGCCTGAGCGGGCGGCCTAAGACGTCAGCCCGAACAGACGACCCGAGACGCCGACCCAAACAGACGGCCTGCGCGGGCGGGCCCGAGTGGTCAGCCGCAGTCGTCGGCCTGAGGAGACGGCCTGAGCAGGCGGCCTAAGACGCCAGCCCGAACAGACGGCCTGAGCAGGCGGCCTAAGGCGCCAGCCCGAACAGACGGCCTGAGCGGGCGGCCTAAGCCGTCCGTTCGAGCAGACGGCCCGAGACGCCGGCCCGAGCGGGCGGCCGCTCAGCGTGGGCTGCGCTCCTGGAGTGCGGCCCGCCAGGCGGGCAGCCGGTCCTCGGCGGCCGGTTCGGGGCGCCGTCCACCGCTCGCGAAGAAGTCGGCCAGCGGCAGGATCGCGGCGCCGACGGTGACCGCGTCGGGTCCGAGCCGGCCCAGGTCGATGGTCACCCGGTCGGCCGGGTGGCGCAGCGCGTACGTCGCCGCGTGGCGGCGCACGGCGGGCAGGAACCGGGTGCCGAGCTGGAGCCCGGCCCAGCCGCCGATGAGGATCCGCTCGGGCTGGAAGAGGTTGATCAGGTCGGACAGCCCGGCGCCCAGGTACTCGGCGGTCTCCTCCAGCACGGCGAGCGCGACCGGGTCGGGCGCGGTGCCTTCGGGCGGGTAGGCGGCGGCGAGCATGGCGGTGAGCGCGGTCTCCTCGTCGGCGTTCGAGGGCGGCCGGCCACCCTCCTCCCGCCAGCGGGCGAGCAGCGACTCGGCACCGGCGTAGGCCTCCAGGCAGCCGGGCGCCCCACAGCGGCAGCGGCGCCCGCGGACCCGCACCGTCAGGTGCCCCCACTCCACGGCCCGGCCGTGCTCCACCTCGGGGGTGACCAGGCAGGCCCCGACGCCGGAGCCGAACAGCACGACCACGGCGTTGCGCGCGCCGCGCCCCGCGCCGAACCACATCTCGGCCTGCCCCAGCGTCTTGGCGCCGTTGTCGATGAAGTAGCGGACCGACTCGGGCAGGGGTGAGGTGGAGCGGAGCAGCCGCTCCAACGGGACCGCGTCCCAGCCGATGGTCTGCCCGTGCACGACGGCGCCCCGGTCGGGCGTGTGCTCGACGATGCCCGGGACGCCGACTCCGACGCCGAGCAGCCGCTCGGGTGCGGCGCCCTCGGCGGAGAGGACCTCGGCGACGCCGTCGCGGATGTGACCGGCGATGACGTCGACGTCGTAGCCCTGCGCGGCCAACGGGCGCTCGGTGCGGGCGAGTTCGGTGAGGGCCAGGTCGAACAGCTCGACGCGGACGCGGGTCTCGCCGACGTCGACGCCGATCATCTGGCCGCTGTGCGGTGCGACGCGCAGCAGGGTGCGGGGCCGGCCGCCGTCGGAGTCGACGCTGCCGGCCTCCTCGACCAGGCCGTCGGCGACCAGGTCCGCGACCACGTTGCTGACCGAGCCGGAGCTCAGCCCGGTCGCGGGACCCAGCTCGAAGCGGCTGAGCGGGCCGTCGAAGTACAGCCGCTGCAGCACCGCCGTGCGGTTGCCCCGCCTCAGATCACGGACCGTACGCCCGTTGCGCGCCGCCATGTGGCTCCCTTCACGAACCCTGCCCGACCTGCAACATACCCCTTCGGGCAGCGGGAAGGCGACATTTTTCCAACCCTTAGTTCACGCTGTGAGCTAAGAGGTGAGGCACTCGGCGGTGTCCGGTCGGCACCGCCGAGCGCCCATCGTGCCCCCTCCTCGCATGCGGGTCGGCCCGCCGCGTGTCAGCCCGCCGCGTACACGTCCTCGACGTAACGGCCGTCCGCCACCAGCGAGTCGAGCCAGCGCGCCGCGGTCGCCTCGTCACTCGCGGTGCGTCCCCGGTACAGGGTACGGAACGCCTCGCGGACGCCGGGCGCCATGCGGGCGCCGTCGCCGCAGACGTACACCCGGGCGCCGGCGTCCAGCAGCTCCCACACCTCGTCGGCCTCGGCGGCGATGCGGTGCTGGACGAAGTGGGCGCCGTTCTCGGGGGCCTCGCTGAAGGCCGGGCGCAGCGCGACCGCGCCGGCCTCCTCGGCGGCGCTCAGCTCGGCGGCGTGCAGGAAGTCGGCGCCGGGCGCGTCGCACCCGAAGTAGAACAGGGCGGGCGGGAGTTCGGCGCCGGCGCGCAGGGCCTCGACCCGGTCGGCGACGGTGCCGCGGAACGGGGCGAGGCCGGTGCCCGCGGCGACCATCACCACCGGTGCCGAGCCGTCGACCCGGAAGGCGTCGCGGCAGGGCTGCACGCGGGCGTACACGGTGTCGCCGGGCCGCAGGGCGGCGAGGTGGCCGGAGCCCGTGCCCCGGTAGCGGCCCCTGCCGGAGCGGGCGGGCGCGTCGAGGACGGAGACCATGAGGTCCACGTGGCGCGGGCTCGCCGCCGGGGACGAGGAGACCGAGTAGTGCCGGGGCTTGAGCGGGGTCAGCAGGTCGAGCAGGTGCGGCCAGTCCAGGGCGCCGCGCAGGGCGGGGTGGTCCTCGGCCAGCTCCAGCAGGGTGCGCGGGTCGTCGTCGGTCAGGGCGGCGAGGGCGGCGCGCTCGGGCGGGCACGGGTCGGCCTCGGCGAGCAGGGCGCGCTGCCGGGCGGTGGGCCGCTCCTGCACCTCGACGTGGTGGGTGAGCAGTTCCCGCACCGTGAGCGGCCGGTCGACAGCGAGGCCCTCGCGGCGCGGGCGGGTGGCCCGGATGTCCAGGACGGCGTCGGGGTCGAGACCGAACGCGGCGACGGCACGGTCCACCGCGTCGGGAGCGTTGGCGGGCAGCACGGTCAGGTGGTCGGCGGTGCGGTAGGTGACGCCCTCGGGCAGGGCGACGCGCAGGAACCGCTTGGTGCGCGGGTGGCCGGGCGCGGTGAGGTCGCGGGCCTCGGTGACCGTCATCGGGACCAGCTCGTGCCGTTCGGCGAGGGCGTCCAGCGGACCGCCGCTCAGGGTGCGGACCTCGTAGCCGTGGGCGGGTTCGTCGGCCGGGGCGCCCTGTGCGGCGCCGGGGTCGCCGTACTCCGTCAGCAGTGCCGTGCGCAGCCGGTCCGTGAAGTCCCGCACGGTGCCGCTCAGGTCGCCGGAGGCGTCGGCGGCGGCGCGGGCGGTGAGCCGGGTCGCGCCGAGTTCGGCGAGGCGGGCGTCGATGCGGGTGGGGACCTGCTGGTAGGTGGCGGCCCAGTTGCGGTCGCCGACGCCGAGGACGGCGTACGTCACGCCGGTCAGGTCGGGGGTGCCGTCCAGCCAGGCCGTGAAGGCGCGGGCGTCGTCGGTGGGGCGGCCGTTGTAGGAGGCGGCGCAGATGACGACGGGCCGGTCGGTGGGCAGTCCGTCCGCGTAGGCGTCCAGGGCGGCGACCTCGGTGGCGCAGCCGGCGGCGGCGGCCTCGTCGGCGAGCTGGGCGGCGAAGGCCCGGCAGGTGCCGTAGTTGCTGCCGTGCAGGAGGAGCGCGCCGGTGCCGGGCAGGACCCGGGCCGGGAGGGTGTCCGGTGCGGAGCTCCGGCCGGCCCGTGCGGGGGCGGCGCCGGGCAGCGGGGTGTGGACGCGGTCGGCGGCGGTGCGCGGGGTGAGGGTGAGGGTGAAGCCCTCGGGCTTGAGGGTGAGGGTCTCCTTGATGTCGAGCCGGTAGCCGGCGTGGTCGTGCAGCCGGTAGCGGTGCACCAGCATGGCGAGCAGCATGGTCGCCTCGTGCAGGGCGAACTGCCTTCCGATGCAGGCGCGTTCACCGGTGCCGAACGGCTTGAAGGCGTGCACCGGGCGGGCCGCCTCGGCCTCGGCGGTGAACCGCTCGGGGTCGAACAGCTCCGGGTTGTCGCCCCACACCGGCCGGCGGTGCAGCATCGGCGCGAGCACGGTGACGGCCTGTCCGGCGCGCATCGGGATCCGGCCGCCGAGCAGCGTGTCCTCGCGGGCGTGCCGGCTGAACGCGGCGGCCGTCGGCCACAGCCGCAGCGCCTCGTTGAGGACCTGGCGGGTGTAGGTGAGCCGGCCGATGTCGTCGTACGACGGTTCCGGGTCGGCCGCGTCGCCCCACAGCGCGTCGGCCTCGCGCTGCACCAGCCGCAGCACGGACGGGTGCTTGGCGAGGTAGTACAGGGCGAACGACATCGCGCCGGAGGTGGTCTCGTGGCCGGCGATCAGGAAGGTGATGACCTGGTTGCGGATGTTGGCCGCGTCCAGGGTGGTGCCGTCGGCCGGGTGGGGCGCGCTGAGCATCAGCCCGAGCAGGTCCGTGGCGCCGCTCTGGTCGGTGCCGGTGCGGGCGGCGATCACGTCGTCGACGACACCCGCGAGATGGTCGGCGTCCGTCCGGAAGGCCGCGTCGGCCGCCGTGTGGTCCTGGCCCGGGGTGCGGGCCAGCCGGGTCATGCTCCACTCCAGGCAGCGGACCATCGACTCCACGAAGGGGTGCGGCTCGGCCCGCTCGAACGAGCCGAAGTCGTAGCCGAACCCGGCGAGCCCGATGGTGTCGAGGGTCATCCGCGTCATGTCGTCCGGGACCTCGACCGGCCGCCCGTCGCGGGCCGCGCGGTCCCAGGAGCCGATGAGGCGGCGGGCCACCTGGAGCATCACCGGGTGGTAGGTGCGCATCGAGCCGAGCGCGAAGGCGGGCATCAGGATGTCGTGCGCCTTGGCCCAGTTGGGCTCGTCGTTGTACGCCGTGAACAGTCCGTCGGCGGTGAAGGCGCGGACGTTCTCCAGCGCGGGTCCGACGTGCTTGGCGAACCGCTCCTCGTCGGCCAGGTCGGCGACCAGGTCCGCGTCGGCGACGAACAGGACGTCCCGTCCGTGGAACCGGCGTACGAGCACCGGGCCGTGAGCCCGCATCAGCTCCATGACCTGCTGGATGGGGGTACGGCCGGGACCGGTGGCGGTGATGTCGACGACGGGGACGCCGGGCAGGGTTCCGGCCGGGCCGGGGTGCAGTGCGGTGGGGGACATGGCGCGACAACTGCCTTTCGCGGTAACGGGGTACTCGCGGTAACCGAGTACTTGTCCCAGGGTGGTCCGCTCCCCGGGGGACACCGGCCGCGCGCACTACACGATCCTGCAGTCAAAAGTCGGCCGGAGGACTTGCGCACCGCCGCCGAGTTGTCGCTGACCTGGGTCTTCGTCTTGGATGAAGGGGCGCGCGGATCGGGTCGGACCTGACGGAGGTGGGGCGTGGACATGGGCCGGGGCGACGCCGTGGTCTGGCGCAACCGCGCCATGACCCTCTTCGACCGGGTCTCGGTGCCGGTCGCGGTGTGCGACGTGTACGGGCAGGTGGTGCTGGCGAATCCCGCGATGGCCGCGGAGGTCGGTACGACGCCGGGGCGGCTGCGGGAACGGGACGTGCTGGAGCTGTTCCGGCCGCAGGAGGCCGGCCAGGTGGAGCGGATCGCCGAGGCGCTGCGGCTGCGGCGCCGCTCGCGGTACCAGGTGTCGGTGCGCTGGGAGGCGCCCGGCGGGATCGGGCGGTACGGGGAGCTGACGGCGGACCCGGTGAGCGACAGCGTGGAGGAGACACCGGCACTGCTGGTGATGCTCCGGGTGCGGGGCGAGTGCGCCGCCCCGCAGGAGGCCGTGCCGGTGCCGGTCACGCCCGCGGAGGCGCGGGTGCTGGCGCTGCTGGCCGGGGGTGCCACGACGGCGCGGGCCGCCCGGGACCTGGGGCTGACGGTGGACGGCGTGAACTATCACCTGCGCCGCCTGTCGACCCGCTGGAACGCGTCCAACCGCACGGAACTGGTGGCCCGCGCCTACGCCCTGGGCATCCTCACCCCCGGCACATGGCCCCCACAACCGAGGCCGCCGGAGCCGCAGTAGCCGCAGTAGCCGAGCGTGCCCGCATGTCCGGCCCGGAACCGAGCGGGACCGGCCCCGCGCAGGGGAACCGGCCGAGGACGAACGGGGCCGCGCCGGCCACCCGGCGCCGGAAGTCCGGCGCGCCGTACACCGGCCGCTCCCCCGGGTCCGCGTCGTCGTACGCGCCGCCGAAGACGCGGCTCTGCCGGCGCGTCCGGTCGCCTCCGGGGTGGGCGGTGGGGCCGCCGTCGCTCGTGCCGGTGACGTACTGCGAGTGGTACGCGCCGTCCCGGGTCAGTGCCTGGGAAATCCATTGGCCCACCCTCCCTCGGCTACTTAGGCTAGCCATGAACCTAGACCCCCTAGGTTATGGCGACGGATCCGGAAGGACCCCCCTCATGAGATCGCTCACCGAGCAGGACATCCGCAACTCCTTCGTGAACTGCTCCAAGGGGGAGGCCAAGCGCCTGGCGGTCCCGCGCGACCTCGACGAGCGCCCCTGGGACGATCTGGACTTCCTCGGCTGGCGCGATCCCGGCGCCCCCGACCGCAGTTACCTGGTAACCGAGCGGGACGGCCGGCTCGTCGGCATCACCCTGCGCTTCCCGGCCGCGCAGCGCGGATTCCTGCACCGGAGCATGTGCTCGCTCTGCCTGACCACGCATCCCGGCGGCGGTGTGTCGCTCATGACGGCGAGGAAGGCGGGGGCCGCGGGCCGTGAGGGCAACTCGGTGGGCCTGTACATGTGCACGGACCTGGCGTGTTCGCTGTACGTACGGGGCCGGAAGGTGCCCGAGTCGGGCGGGCGGTTCGAGGAGAGCCTGACCCTGGAGGAGCAGATCGCCCGGACGGCGGCCAACCTGTCCTCCTTCGTCTACAAGCTCTACGCCTGACGCCGCCCGTGCCCGGCCGGTCGCGGCCGTGACGTCCCGTCCTCCCTCTTCCAGCACGTTCGACGCACCCGAGGAACGGGAACAGGCGAAAGGATGCACGACGTACGGAAGTGGACCACGGGACTGCTGCGCCTGCTGGAGCGTCGCCGGAAGCCGGTGGTCGTCCAGACGCTGCGGTCGGCCGCCGCGGCGACGGTCGCCTATGTGATCGCGCTGCGGCTGAGCCCCGAGCCGGCCCCGCTGACCGCACCGCTGACCGCCCTGCTGGTCGTCCAGGTGACCTTCTACGCCACCCTCACCAACGGCATCCGCCGGGTGAACTCGGTGGTGGCGGGTGTCCTGGTCGCCATCGCCTTCAGCGTGCTGGTGGGGCTGACCTGGTGGAGCCTGGCGCTGCTGATCGTGGCGTCGCTGGCCGTCGGCCATCTGGTGCGGGTCGACGAGTACGTGGCCGAGGTGGCGATCAGCGCCATGCTGGTGCTCGGGGTGACCACCATCGGTTTCACCGCGTGGGCGCGGATCGTGGAGACGCTGATCGGCGCGGTCGTCGGGACGGCCTGCAACCTGCTGCTGCCGCCGCCGGTCTGGGTGGACGAGGCGGGCCGGTCGATCGAGGACATGGCCCGCCGGGTGCGGCAGCTGATGCTGCGGATGGGCGAGGAGGCCGCCGGCCGGACCCCCTGGGAGCAGGCGGCCGAGCGGCTGCACGAGGCACGCCGGCTGGACCAGGACATCGCCCAGGTGGACGCGGTGCTGCGGCAGGCGGAGGACAGCCTGCGGCTGAATCCGCGGGTCAAGGAGGGACTGCTGCACCGGGTGGTGCTGCGCACCGGTCTGGACACGCTGGAGATCTGCACGGTGGTCCTGCGGGTGCTGGCCCGCTCGTTCACCGACCTGGCCAAGGCCCGCGGCTCCGAGGAGCTGTTCCCGCCGCCGGCCGGGGAGACCGTGGAGCAGCTGCTGTCGGAGATCGCCGACGCGATCGTGAGCTTCGCCGTCCTGGTGACCACGCATCTGAGTGAGAACGCCGAGTCCGCGGAGGCGCGGCTGACGGCCGAGCTGCACACCGCGGCCGGCACCCGGGACCGGCTGGCCGAGCTGCTGCGCGAGGAGATCGGCAAGGACTGGGCGAACTGGCAGCTGCTGGGCGCGGTGCTGACCGAGACGACCCGGATCATCGACGAGATGAACACCGAGCACCGCACCCGCAGGCTGCTGGAGGAGCTGGACCGGGTTTCGCGGGAGCAGCGGGAGAAGCTGCCGCGGATGACCCGGCTGCGGGAGCGGCTCGGCGTCCAGGAGGAGCTGTGGCGGAACCGTGCGGGGTTCGGCGAGCGTTCTCTGTGAGGGCGGTGCCGGGCGGGACCCGGTGCGGCGCATGCCGGACGGGCTCGGTGCGAAGGGTGCCGGGACGAGCCGGCGCGGAGAGCGAGGGGCGACCGGATGGCCGGTTCCGGGGTGAGGGTCGACGGGAACACGCTGCGGCTGCCGGGCGGGGTGGCGGTGCGGTTCATCCGCACGCTGCGGCTGCCGGAGACGGGCACGCATCCGCTGCCGCCGGGGCTGGGCGAGTTCCCGGTCCGGCGGGTCGAGGACTACGCGGACACCGTCCCTCAGGCGTGGCGGGCGCGCGGTGGCGTGATGCTCCCGGTGTACCTGCGCGAGGCGATGTGGCTGAGCTTCTCGGGTTCGAGGGAGCCGGCCGCGCTGCAGGTCGGGGTCGGCAAGGTGTGCGCGGTGTCCGGCCGGCCGTGGAGCGGCCGTCTCGCCCGGGGCCCGCAGAACTACGTCGTGATACCCCGGCAGCCCTGGCTGGACGGCATCAATTCCGGCACGGGCACGGTCCGCCAGTTCGTCGCCGTGCCGCTGGGCCTGGGCGCGACGGTGGAGGGGCAGGTCACCGGCGAGGAGGTGTGGGGCGGGGTGCAGCTGCAGTCGTTCCCGCTGAAGGAACCGCTTCTCACCGAGTGGCGGCGCCGCGAGCGGGAGCGGGAGGAGGCGCGGCGAAGGGCCCTGTCGGCCGGGCCGGCGGCCGGGTACGGCGCGCCGATGATGGCGTCGGCGCCGGGCGGGCCCCCGCCCGCGATGCCGGCCGCCCCGGGCGCGGCGGGTCCGCCGCGGGCCGGCGGTGCGGCGCCCCGGCCCGCCGCGGCGATGGGACTGGGCGTCGGCGGCTCGATGCGGCAGGAGGTCTACCGGGACGACCGGCCGCTGACGGACTGGTCGGAGCAGCCCGCGGGGCGGGTGTTCGTGCACCTGGTCACCCCGCCGGAGTGGCGCCGGATCACCGGCGAGGCGCCGCCGCCGTCCCCGGTGGACCGGGCGGCGTACACGCGGGCGGGCCTGCCCTGGTACGACTACTACGACGCCGACGCCGCGGACCTCGCCCCGGCGGACACCCTGCAGGCGGTCAAGCCGGTGGGCGACTGGCTCGGGGACGACCTGGACCCGTGGCAGGCGCCGTCCCCCGGCCAGGTCGCCCCGCTGAAGGACGCGCCGGGCAAGCCGGTCGAGGACGGGGAGTGGTGATTCCCGTCGCGTTTCGTGCCCCGCCCGGTGCCGCGCTTGCCCGCGGTGACCGGGCCGGGTCAGGGTGGCTGTCACGACCGGGGCGGCCCACGCCCTGAGGTGCGGCACGGACACGAGAGGCACGGGGTGCGCGAAGGCTGGAGCAGGCGCCGGTTCGTCGGGGCCGTGGCGGGCGCGGCGGCCGTGCTGGTGATGCCGTCCCCGGCGGCCCCGCCGGCGGACCGGCGGGCGGACCCCGCACCGGCCGCCGGGCGGCGGCCGGCCTCCGGCCCGCCGCCCGGGCCCCGCCCGCTGTACATCGGCACGTA
This sequence comes from Streptomyces sp. NPDC051133, assembly GCF_040682635.1. Taxonomy (NCBI): domain Bacteria; kingdom Bacillati; phylum Actinomycetota; class Actinomycetes; order Kitasatosporales; family Streptomycetaceae; genus Streptomyces; species Streptomyces sp. NPDC051133. The sequence continues at coordinate 30,906 of NZ_JBFBBK010000011.1, read as the reverse complement.
CACCTCGGTCGCCGGCGGCGGCTCCGGTATCGGGCTGGCCACGTACGACCCGGAGTCCGGTCGCGTCACCGGGTCCGGCACGCTCCCCGGCGTGCCCGACCCGTCGTATCTCGCCGTCCATCCCGACGGGCGCACGCTGTACGCGGTGGACGAGCGCCAGGACGGCGGGCTGACGGCCGTACGCCTCGCGGACCGGCGGGTGCTAGGCACCCGGGACAGCGGCGGCGCGGGCCCCTGCCACCTGTCGGTGCATCCCTCCGGCCGCTGGCTGCTGAGCGCCGACTACGGCTCCGGGAGTGTCGCGGTGCACCCGATCGACGCCTCGGGCGCCCTGGGCGAGCGCGCCGACCTGGTCACGCACACCTCGCCCGCGCCCGGCCCGGGGCAGCAGGGCCCGCACGCCCACCAGTTCCTCACCGGCCCGGACGGCGGGCACGTCCTCGCCGTGGACCTCGGCACCGACACCGTCTACAGCTACCGCCTCGACCAGGCGAAGGGCACACTGACGGAGGTGGCGCAGGCGCACACCCGGCCCGGTGCGGGCCCCCGCCATCTGACCTTCCACCCGGACGGCCGCCACGCGTACCTGGCCAACGAGGTGAACGACACGGTCGCCGTGTGCGCCTACGACCCGCGGACCGGCCGCCTGACGGTCGGCGAGCCGCAGGCCACCGGGTCGAGCGGCGGCACCAACTACCCGGCGCAGTTCCTGGTGACGGCGAACGGCCGGTACGCGTTCCTGGCCAACCGGGGTCACAACAGCCTGGCGCGGTACGCCGTCGAGGGCGGCGGCGCCCGGCTGCGGCTGCTCGGCACGGTGCCGGTCGGCGGGGACTTCCCGCGGCAGATCGCCTTCTCGCCCGACGGCGGGCTGCTGTTCGCGGCGAACCAGCGCTCCGGGACGGTCACCGTCTTCCACGTCGACGCGGACCGGGGTGAACTGCTCCGGGCGGGCGAGCCCTTCGCGTCACCCGTCGCCGTCTGCGCGCTGCCGCTGTAGCGCGCGGGGGCAGACGGCGGCGCTCGCCTGGTTCAGCAGGGCGTGCATCCGCTCGGTGAGCTGGGTGACGTCGTCGGCGGGCGTGTGGAAGGTCAGCCGTACGTCGCCGTGGGCGCGGGTGCGCTCGATGCGCAGGGTCAGTCCGTGCCGGTCGACGGCGAGGGGCACCACCCGGGTCACGGCGTGCAGGCTCTCCGGCCGCACCAGACGGGTGAGCCGCTCGACGGCGTCCGGGTGGGCGTCGGCGAGGTGGGTGAGCAGGCCGGCCTCGGCGCCGGCGAGCGGGTCGGGGCGGGCGGCGGTGAACTCGTCGGGGTCGACGACGACGGCCCCGGAGGGCCGGCGCAGCACGACCCGGGTGGGGCGCAGGCGCAGGGAGTCTCCGGACGGGACGAGCCGGCCGGACAGCCACAGCCGGGCGCGGATCCGGTGGCGCACCGGGACGGGGGCCACGTCGGCGAACTCCAGCACGGCGGAGGGCTCCTGGCGCGGGGCGCACAGGCTCGCCGCCCACAGGGCGCTGTCGCCGGGGACGCCGAGCACCACCTCGCCGTCGTCGGTCACGGTGTGCGCGCCGACGTACTCCTCGCGGGCGCCGTCCGCGGTCACCGCGCACGACCACGCGGTGGCCGTCACCGACCGGGCCCGTTCCGCCGCGCCGGGGGCGGCCGTCCAGTCCTGCGTGTCACCCATCCCGAGACCTCCTTAGGTAAGCCTTGCCTAACCTATCGAAGATCGGGGCGCACGCCAACCACGCCTCCCGGCGCGGGGAGTCATCCGATGACGCCCAGCAGCGCCCGCGCGCACAGGTCGCGCACCTGCTCCCGGCTCAGCTCCCCGTCCCGCAGCCACTCCAGGCAGACGGCGGTGGTGAAGGCGAGCCAGCCGCGCACGGCCAGCCGGACCTGCGGGCCGCGTCCGGCGGCCGGCCCGAACTCGGGATCGGCCGCGAGCGCGGCGAGGATCTGCCGCTCCTGGGCGGCGAGCGCCCGCCGGTAGACCCGGCGCACGGCCTGGTCGCCGGCCGCGTCCGCGCGATGGAAGGCACGGAAGCCGTGGGCGTGTGCCTGGACGTAGCCGAGGTAGGCGTCGAGGCCGGCGGTGAGCTGCTCGCGCACCGGCGTCCCGGGCACGGCCGCCGTCATGCGCAGCATCCGCTCGCTCTCGCGCTCCACGACCGCGGCGAAGAAGTCCCGCTTGTTCGGGAAGTAGTGGTAGAGCAACCCCCGGGAGACCCCGGCGATCTCGGCGACCTGCTCGATCCACACGTCGTCGTACGGGCTCTCCGAGAACAGCCTGGCCCCGACCGACAGCAGCTGCTCACGGCGCTCCCCGGTACTGAGTCTGCGCCGGGCGCGCTCCCCCTGGTTCGCGGGCATGGCGTCACTTTACTTGACGCGAGTTCAACAAGCGGCCCACACTGAAACACGTTATTGAACTCACGTACAACACGCACGTCACGGGATGAACTGCTCGCTGGATCAAGGGAGATCGGCGTCATGGCTCAGACGACGGAGACCACGGGGACGGGCCTGCCGAAGGGTTTCCGCAGCGCCGAGCGGGGCTGGCCGGAGCTCCACCGCATCCCGCATCCGCCGCACCGGCTCCCGTTGCTCGGCGATGTGATCGGCGCCGACCGGCGCACGCCGCTGCAGGACTCCATGCGCTTCGCACGCGACCTGGGGCCGGTCTTCCGGCGGCGGGCGTTCGGCAAGGAGTTCGTGTTCGTCTGGGGATCGCGGCTGGTCGCCGACCTCGCCGACGAGTCCCGGTTCGCCAAGCACGTCGGGCTCGGCGTGGCCAATCTGCGGCCCGTGGCCGGGGACGGGCTGTTCACCGCCTACAACCACGAGCCGAACTGGCAGCTGGCGCACGACGTCCTGGCACCCGGCTTCAGCCGCGAGGCCATGGAGGGCTACCACGGCATGATGCTGGCGGTCGCCGGCCGGCTGACCGACCACTGGGACCGGGAGGCGGCGGCCGGGCGCACGGTCGACGTGCCCGGCGACATGACGAAGCTGACCCTGGAGACGATCGCGCGCACCGGGTTCGGCCACGACTTCGGCTCCTTCGAACGCGACCGGCCGCACCCCTTCGTCACCGCCATGGTCGGCACGCTCAGCTACGCCCAGCGCCTGAACAGCGTGCCCGGCGCGCTGGCCCCGCTGCTGCTGCGCGCCGCCGCCCGGCGCAACGCGGCCGACATGGCCCACCTCGACCGCACGGTCGACGACCTGGTCGCGGCCCGGCGCCGGTCCGGCGGCGGTGACGGCGACATGCTGGACCGGATGCTGCAGACGGCCCACCCGGAGACCGGCGAGAAGCTGTCGGCCCACAACGTCCGCAAGCAGGTGATCACCTTCCTGGTGGCCGGCCACGAGACCACTTCGGGCGCGCTCTCCTTCGCCCTGTACTACCTGGCCCGGCACCCCGAGATCGCCGCCCGGGCCCGCGCCGAGGTGGACCGCGTCTGGGGCGACGCCGCGCAGCCCGGCTACGACCAGGTCGCCAAGCTGCGCTACCTGCGCCGGGTGCTCGACGAGTCGCTGCGGCTGTGGCCGACCGCGCCGGCGTTCGCCCGGGAGGCACGGCACGACACCGTGCTCGCCGGGGAGCACCCGATGCGCCGGGGCGCCTGGGCGCTGGTGCTGACGCCGATGCTGCACCGGGACCCGGAGGCCTGGGGCGAGGACACCGAGCGGTTCGACCCGGACCGGTTCGAGGCGGCGGCCGTACGGGCCCGCCCGCCGCACACCTTCAAGCCCTTCGGCACCGGCGCCCGGGCCTGCATCGGCCGCCAGTTCGCCCTGCACGAGGCCACCCTGGTCCTCGGCCTGCTGCTCCGCCGCTACGACCTGCACGCCGACCCCGGCTACCGGCTGAGCGTGACGGAACGGCTGACGGTGATGCCGCAGGGGCTGCGGCTGGGGCTGGAGCGGAGGGCGGCACCGCTGAACGGGGCCGGCGCGGAGCACCCCGAGGGGGCACGGGGCAGCACCGGATCCGCGGCTGCCGCCGCGAGGGCGCGACCGGCCACGACGGACCGGCAGGCGAACGACGGCACCGCACGGCGCACGCCCACCGCGGCGACGACCGCCGGGCGCTCGGCGTCAGCCGGCCGCTGCCCAGTGCACCGGCCGGCCGACTGACCCGGGCAGCTTCGTACCCGCGCTGCCCCGCGCGGCGTTCACCTGCGGCTGGGTGAGGAAGAACGCCCCGGTCAGGTCCGCATCGGTCAGGTCGGCGTCACGCAGGTCGGCGCCGATCATGTCCGCGCCCCGCAGATCGGCACCGGTGAGGTCGGCGGCGATCAGACAGGCGCCGCGCAGGCTCGCCCCGCGCAGGTCGGCACCCTTCAGCCGGGCCCCGACGAGGTCCGCGCCCCGGTGGTCCTTGCCCTTGCCCCTCCCCTTGCCCTTGCCGCCGGTGCCGGCAACGGCGGCGGCGCGGGCCAGCTCGCTGACGCGCAGCAGGAGCACGTTGACCTCCTGCCGGTGTGCGGCCACGTCCAGCGCGGCCAGCTCCTCGGGGGTCTGCCGGGTGAGCCGTTCGGTCTCCTCCAGCGCCCGCCGCAGGTCGGGGTGGACCGGACGGGCGGCCGGCAGTCCCAGCGCCTCCGTCAGGTACCACAGCAGCTCGTGCAGCTGCCGTACGACCGGGAAGACGTCGAACATCCGTCGCGCCCGGTCCTGCGGCCCCGTCCGCCAGTCCTGCCCGCCGAAGGTGACCTGCGAGACCTTCTGCCCGGCACCGAAGCAGTCGTAGACCGTGCAGCCGGTGAAGCCCTTCGTGCGCAGCTCGGCGTGGACACCGCAGCGGTGGTCGCCCCGGAGGTTGGGGCACGGCTTGCCGGCCGGCTTGTCGAGCGCGAAGTCGGCGGAGCGGGCGAAGGGCAGGGCGACACAGCAGAGCCCGAAGCAGCGCGCGCAGTCCCCGCGCAGCTCCGGAAGGCCGGCTATCTGATCTGGCATGCACACAGCCTACTGGGGACGTCTCACCGGAAAACCGACAGTTGCGGCCCCTGCCCGACGGGCGTTACCTGGAAGTACCGGCGGTGAAGCGCGCAGGGGGTCACGGCACGGGCCGAGGCCCACGCCTCCCTGTGCTCCCGCGGGCCATCGGCGCTCCTCGCCGCCATCGTCCAGCGCTCGACGCGGAGGTGACAGAGGTGAAAGCCGTCGTCTACGAGAAGCCTTTCAGTGTGACGGTGCGGGACGTCGACGATCCGCAGATCCAGCACCCCAACGATGTGCTGGTACGCGTCACGTCGTCCGCCATCTGCGGATCCGACCTGCATATGTACGAGGGCCGCACGGCGGCCGAGTCCGGCATCGTCTTCGGGCACGAGAACCTCGGCATCATCGAGGAGGTCGGCCCCGGGGTGGCCTCCCTGTCCCAGGGGGACCGCGTGGTCATGCCGTTCAACGTGGCCTGCGGGTTCTGCAAGAACTGCCTCGCCGGGAAGACCGGCTTCTGCCTCACGGTCAATCCGGGCTTCGCCGGCGGAGCCTACGGCTACGTCGCCATGGGCCCGTACAAGGGCGGTCAGGCAGAGCTGCTGCGGGTGCCGTTCGCCGACTTCAACTGTCTGAAGCTGCCGCCGGGCGAGGAGTTCGAGACCGACTTCGTGCTGCTCGCCGACATCTTCCCGACCGGCTACCACGGCTGCGAACTCGCCCAGGTCTCCCCCGGCGAGAGCGTGGCCGTCTTCGGTGCCGGGCCCGTGGGGCTGATGGCCGCCTACTCCGCGCTGCTGCGCGGTGCGGCGAAGGTCTTCTCGGTCGACCGGGTGCCCGAGCGGCTCGCCAAGGCCGAGGAGATCGGGGCCATCCCCATCGACTTCACGCAGGGCGACCCGGCCGAGCAGATCAAGGAACAGACGAACGGAGAAGGGACCGACAAGGGCGTGGACGCCGTCGGCTACCAGGCCCAGGCGCACGACGCCAGCCACGAGGAACCCGCCATCGTGCTCAACGAGCTGGTCATGACGGTGCGCCCCACCGGCATGCTGGGCGTCCCCGGGCTGTACGTGCCGTCCGACCCGGGCGGGCCCGACGATCACGCCAAGCACGGCCAACTGCTGGTCTCCATCGGCAAGATGTTCGAAAAGGGCCAGCAGATGGGCACCGGCCAGTGCAACGTCAAGCGGTACAACCGCCAGCTGCGCGACATGATCATCGCGCGGCGGGCCAAGCCCAGCTTCGTGGTCTCCCACGAGCTGCCGCTGGACCAGGCCCCGCAGGCCTACGAGAAGTTCGACAAGCGGATCGAGGGCTACACCAAGGTGGTCCTGCACCCGGGTCACGCCCTGGCCGCGTGAGCCGTGTGAGCCGTGTGACCCGCGGACCCACGTGAGCCGCGCGCACCGCGCATGTCAGGGGTCCGGACGCCCGCGGGTGTCCGGACCCTCACACGTGCCGGGTCACACCTCGTCGCGGGTCATCGCCAGCAGCCGGTCCAGGACCCGGGGCGCGCCGGCGCGCAGGCCGTCGTGCTCGTACTCGTTGGTGACCCAGGGGCGCAGGCCGCGGACGGTGTGGGCGGTCTGCAGCGCGTGGGCGGTGTCGACGTACATGTCGTCGTGGTAGACGGCGGCGGCGACCGGCACCTCGTTGGCGGCGAGGCGTTCGGCGTCGTACAGCGGGCGCCAGTCGGCGCGGGCGGCGAGCAGCTCGGCCGTCTCGCGCAGCGGGCGCAGGGCCGGGTCGGAGTCGAACATCCAGGGGTGGACCGTCTCCCCGGTGAAGAGGACCGGTGCGTCGCCCGCGAGCGCCTTCGCCGCGTCGAACTGCGGGAACTCGGCCCGGACCCGCTCGGCGGCCCAGGCGGTGGGGCGCGTGTCCTGGCCGTAGATCGCCTCGTGGACGAGGGCGTAGAGGGGGTGGCCGGCGTACGACAGCAGGGACTGGGCCTGCTCCTGGAAGGCGTCGGACAGCTCGAGGCCGCCGGGCGTGCGGACGAAGGCGTCCTCCAGGAGGTGGTGCAGGCGGTGGCTGCCGTCGCTCGCGCCGAGCATCAGGCCGAGGGACTGGAAGGCCTCGACCGTGAAGCGGTAGCCGCCCGGCAGCACCACGTCGTGGGTGAGGAGGTGGTCGGCGATCCGGCGGACCCGCTCCACGTCCTGCGGGTAGCGGGCGTAGTGCGCGGTCACCTTGCGTTCGATGCGCGGGTAGGCGGCCCGGTAGACGTCGTCGGCGTGGGCGGTGAGGGAGGGCAGGCCGCCGGTGATCAGGGCCGTGTCCAGCCCCTCGGGGGCGAGGGAGAGGTACGACACCGTGCAGAAGCCGCCGAAGCTCTGGCCGAGCACGGTCCACGGGGCACCGCCGGTCACCTCGGGGCGGATGGCCTCGCAGTCGCGGACGATGGAGTCGGCCCGGAAGTGGGTGAGGTAGCCGGCCTGCTCGGCGGGGCCGCCGCGCAGCGGGAGGGTCTGCCGGGTGGCGGGCGTGGAGCTGCCGGTGCCGCGCTGGTCCAGCAGCAGGACGCGGTAGTCCTTCAGGGCCCGGTCCAGCCAGGCCTGACGTCCGACGAAACGATTCGCCCCGAAGCCGGGGCCGCCCTGCAGATACAGCAGCCAGGGCAGCTCCTGCCCGGCCTTGTCGCTCGCGACCGCCTCGCGGGCGTACAGCTCGATGGTCTCGCCGCCCGGGTCGGCGTGGTCGAGGGGCACGGTGAAGCGGCGGTCGGTGAGGATGACGCCGGGCTGGCGGTAGCTGAGGCTCAACGGGTCTCCCGGGACGGATGGGTCGGACGCGTCCCAGTTCAGCACATGACCGGGGGCGGTCCGCCCCCCGGGATCATGGATTGTTACTGAACTCCCGGTCAGCGCGGGACCGCGCACCCGCTGTACGGCGGTTCAGCGTGCGGCGAGGCTGGAGCGGCGCACCACCAGCTCCGGCTGGAGCACCACCCGGCGGTGCTCGTGCGCCGGCCCGCCCTCGCCCTGCTCGGTCTCCTCCAGCAGCAGTTCGGCGGCGAGGGCGCCCATGGTGACGGCGGGCTGGCGTACGGAGGTCAGCGGTACGGCGGCCGCCGCCGCGAACTCGATGTCGTCGTAGCCGACGATGGCGAGGTCGTCCGGGACGGTGACGCCGGCCGCGTACAAGGCCTGCAGGACACCGAGGGCGAGCAGGTCGTTGGCGCAGAACACGGCGGTGGGCCGGTCGGCGAGGCCGAGCAGACGGGCGCCCGCGTCCCGCCCGGCGGCCACGTCGAGGCGTTCGGTGGGCAGCTCGCGCAGTGCGTCCGGGCCGAGCCCGGCCTCGGCCAGGGCGTTCAGCGCGCCGGTGCGGCGGTCACGGACCTGGTTGAGGCCGGGCGGCCCGCTGACGTAGGCGATCGACCGGTGCCCGGCGTCCACCAGGTGCCGGACCGCGAGTGCCCCGCCGGCCACGTCGTCCACGGAGACCGAGCATTCGGTGGTGCCCTCGGCGACCCGGTCGACCAGCACGAACGGGATGTTGTGCCGGCGGAAGGCCGCGATGTTCCGGCCGCTGGCGTCGGCCGGGGTGAGCAGCACGCCGCGCACCCGCTGTTCGGCGAAGAGCGACAGGTAGTCGGCCTCCTCGCCGGCGTTCTGCGCGCTGTTGCAGACCATCACGCCGAGCCCGGCCTCCCGGGCCGCCCGCTCGGCGCCCCGGGCCACGTCGACGAAGAAGGGGTTGCCCATGTCGAGGACGAGCAGTCCCATGATCCGGCTGCGGCCCGCGCGCAGCTGCCGCGCGGACTCGCTGCGGACGTAGCCGAGCCGGTCGATCGCGGACAGCACCCGTGCCCGGGTCTCGCTGGCGACGGTGTCCGGGCGGTTGATGACGTTGGACACCGTGCCCACCGACACACCGGCGGCGCGGGCCACGTCCTTGATACCCACCGACTGGGCCATCGGGCTTCTGACCTCCAGGAAGACGAGGGGCGGCGGGGGCCTTCACACTACCGTCAGGCGGGCGGCGCGAAGTCGATCACGTGCGGGAGCGAAGGGGCCGTGCCGCTCGCCCCCTCCCGGTCGGTGCACCCGCGAGCCTTCGAGGCACCGGCGATGCGGCAGAGCGCGGCCGCGCAGGCGTCGTCGTGACGGTCCAGGACCGGCCTGGTGCGCCGGCCGGAGTCCGGCGGCACCGGGACGGCTCCGCCTCAGGCGGCGGTCATGGCAGGTGGAACACCTCCGTGAGCGGTTTCATGGCCTCGTCGGGCCGGGCGCCGTCCGGCGACTCGAAGAAGGGCGCCATCTCCGCCTGCCGGCGGGCGTTGACCTCCGTGGCCTCCATACCGGCCCGGGCGGCGGCGAAGTCCTCGGTCTCCAGATAGCCCACGAGCAGGCCGTCCTCGCGCAGGAACAGCGAGTAGTTGTGCCAGCCGGCCGCGCCGAGGGCGTCCAGCATCTCCGGCCACACGGCGGCATGCCGCGCACGGTACTCGTCGAGGCGGCCCGCCCGGACCCTCAGCAGGAAGCACACGCGCTGCATCAAGGACCCCCGCGCCACTAGAAGTCGAACCGGTCGATGTTCTTCGCGTCGAACACGGTCGGCTTGCCGAGGTTGATCACGCCGTCCTTGCCGAGGGTGTACGTCGTCCCGCCGGCCTTGAAGGTCTCCCCCTCCTTGCCGGTGATCTGCCCCGAGGCCAGCGCCACGGTGGTCCGCGCGGCCAGGTCGCCGAGCTTCGCCGGGTCCCACAGCTCGAAGGCGTCGACGGTGCCGTTCTTGACGTACGTGCGCATGTCGTCGGGGGTGCCGAGACCGGTCAGCTTGACCTTGCCCTTGTACTTCGACCCCGACAGGTACTGGGCGGCGGCCTTGATGCCGACGGTGGTCGGGGAGATGATCCCCTTCAGGTCCGGGTGTTCCTGGAGCAGTCCCTGGGTCTGCTGGAAGGACTGCTGGGCGTCGTCGTTGCCGTACGCGATCTTGACGAGCTCGACGTTCTTGTACTTGGGGTCCTTCAGCTCGTCCTTCATGTAGCCGATCCAGGTGTTCTGGTTGGTCGCGGTCTGCGCGGCGGACAGGATCGCGATCTCGCCCTTGTAGCCGATCTGCTGTGCGAGCAGCCGCACCTCGGTACGGCCCAGGTCCTCGGCGGACGCCTGCGAGACGAAGGCGTCGCGGCAGCCGGGGTTGGTGTCGGAGTCGTAGGTGACGACCTTGATGCCGTTCTTCATGGCCTGCTTGAGCGCGGTGCACAGGGCGCCGGGGTCCTGCGCGGAGACGGCGATGCCGTTCACCTGCTGCTGGGTGAGCGTGTTGACGTAACTCACCTGCCCGGCGGTGTCGGTGGCGCTGGACGGCCCCACCTCCTTGTACGCCGACCCGAGCGCGGTGAGCGCCTTCTCGCCGCCCTTGTCGGCGGTGGTGAAGTAGGGGTTGTTGACCTGCTTCGGCAGGAAGCCGACGGTCAGCCCCTTCTTGGTGGCGGCGTTCGGATCGGCCTTGCCGGCGGTGGCGGCCGGGCCGTTGTCGTCCTTGACGTCGTTCTTGGTGGTGCCGCCGCAGGCGGTGGCGGCGAGGGCGAGGGTGGTCACGGCGGCCAGGGCGGCACCGGCGCGGCGGAGGGATGACGTACGCATGGGAGGCGTCCTTTGCGAGAGGTTGAGTGGAGGCGCCGCGAAGGGGCGCGGGGCGTTGTCGGTGTGCGGCTGCCGCCGCGTGGGCGCGACCGGCCGCTGAGGGCCGCGTCCGTCAGACGGACCGCTGCGCCACGGCGATCTGTTTCGCCACGCGCGGCCCCAGCACGGAGACGACGAGCAGCACACCGGTGACGACGATCTGGGACTGCGCGGAGACGTTCAGCAGACTCATCACGTTCTGCAGCGCACCGAGCAGGAACACCCCGGCGATCGCACCGCCCAACGTGCCCCTGCCACCGTCGAAGTCGATCCCGCCGAGCAGCACGGCGGCGACCACGGACAGCTCCAGCCCCGTCGCGTTGTCGTACCGCGCGCTCGCGTAGTGCAGCGCCCAGAAGACACCGGTGAGCGCCGCCATGAGGCCGGTGGCGACGAAGAGGATCAGTTTGGTCCGCTTGACCCGGATTCCCGCGAACCGCGCCGCCTCCTCGCTCGCCCCGACCGCGAACAGCGACCGCCCGAACGGGGTGGCGTGCAGGACGACGACGGCGACGGCGAGGAGCACCAGGAAGGGCGGGAACGCCTGGGGCAGGAAGGAGTTCCCGAGCCGGCCGGCGGCGAAGTCCAGGTACCGGGAGGGGAAGTCGGTGACCGCGTCCGAGCCGAGGACGATCTCGGCGATGCCACGGTAGGCGGCCAGCGTGCCGATGGTGACGGCGAGGGACGGCAGCCCGAGCCGGGTCACCAGCAGACCGTTGACCAGCCCGCAGACGACGCCCAGCAGCAGGCACAGCGGGATGATCGTCTCGATGGCCATGCCCTCGTTCCACAGCTTGCCCATCACCGCCCCGGACAGCCCGGCGGTCGACGCTACCGACAGATCGATCTCGCCGGCGACCACGAGCAGGGTCATCGGCAGGGCGATCAGGGCGATCGGGAGGGTGTTGCCGAGGAGGAAGGACAGGTTGAGGGCGTTGCCGAAGCCGTCGACGAAGCCGAACGACAGCAGCGACAGGACGAGCAGCAGCGCGCCGACGACGGTGTCCCAGCGGATCGCGCGGGTGAGCGACTCAGGCACCGGGCTTCTCCTTCGCCATGACGGTCCTCCTTCGGGCCGACTTCTTCTTCAGGGCGGCGGCCACCCGCAGCGCGACGATCCGGTCGACGGCGATGGCGAGCAGCAGCAGGACGCCGTTGATGGCGAGCACCCACACGGAGCTGACGCCGAGGGCGGGCAGCACGCTGTTGACGGAGGTGAGCAGCAGGGCGCCGAGCGCGGCGCCGTACACGCTGCCGGAGCCGCCGGTGAAGGCGACGCCGCCGACCACGACGGCGCTGACGACGGTGAGTTCGTAGCCGTTGCCGGTGCCTGAGTCGACGTTGCCGAACCGGGCCAGGTAGAGGGCCCCGGCGAGTCCGGCGAGCGCGCCGCAGCAGGTGTAGGCGGTCAGGATCCGCTTGCGGACCGGGATGCCGGCGAGCCGTGCGGCCTCCGGGTTGGAGCCGAGGGCGTACAGCTCCCGCCCGCTGCCGAAGTGCTTGAGGTAGTAGGCGGTCGCCACCAGGACCACCAGAGCGATCATCGCGAGCCAGGGCACGGCGGAGACGCCGCCGGAGCCGAAGTCGACGAAGCCGCCCGGGAGGTCGGCGGCGGTGATCTGCCGGGAGCCGACCCAGATCGAGTCGACGCCGCGGATGATGTAGAGCGTGCCGAGCGTGACGACCAGCGCGGGCACCTGGCCGAGGCTGACCAGCAGGCCGTTGAGCAGGCCGAAGCCGACGCCGAGCAGGACGGCCAGGAGGATGGCGACGACCGCGTCGCCGCCGCCGTGCAGGTAGGTGCCGGCGGCGAAGGCGCTGATGCCGAGGGTGGAGCCGACGGACAGGTCGACGTTACGGGTGACGACCACCAGGGACTGGCCCGTCGCGACCAGCACCAGGATCGTGGCGTTGAGCAGCAGGTCCTTGATGCCCTGTGCGGACAGGAACTGGCTGTTGCCCGCCTGGGTGACGGCGATCATCAGCAGGAAGACGGCGAGGATGGCCAGTTCGCGCATCTTGAAGACGCGGTCCACGAGCCGGGTGCCGCTCGACTCGGGAGTCTCGGCGACGGCGGTCTCGTTCGGCGTGGTCACCGTCATGCGGCGGCCCTCCCGGTGGCTGCGGCCATCACGGTCTCCTCGGTGGCGCCGGAGCGGGGGATCTCGGCGGTGATCCGGCCCTCGTGCATCACCAGCACCCGGTCGGCCATGCCGAGGATCTCCGGAAGGTCGGAGGAGATCATCAGCACCGCCACCCCGTCGGCGGCGAGCTGCGACAGCAGCCGGTGCACCTCGGCCTTCGTGCCGACGTCGATCCCGCGGGTCGGCTCGTCCACGATGAGCACCTTCGGGCCGGTGGCCAGCCATTTGGCGAGGACGACCTTCTGCTGGTTGCCGCCGGAGAGCGTGGCGACGGTGTCGGCGATCCGGGCGTACTTCACCCGGAGCTTCACCGCCCAGTCCAGGGAGCGGCTGCGTTCGGCGCCCCGGTCCATCAGGCCGGCCCTGACGGTCGTCCGCAGTCCGGTCAGGCCGATGTTCCGTTCGATGGACATGCCCATCACCAGTCCCTGGGCCCTGCGGTCCTCGGGGACCAGGGCGAGACCGGCGGCCATCGCGGTGGACGGCGCTCCGTTGGTGAGCCGGCGGCCGCCGACCTCGACCTCGCCGGCGTCCCAGCGGTCGACGCCGAACACGGCCCGGGCGACCTCGGTGCGGCCGGCCCCGACGAGCCCGGCGAGCCCGACGATCTCCCCGCGCCGCACCTCGAAGGACACGTCGGTGAACACGCCCTCCCGGGTCAACCGCCTCACGCTGAGCGCGACTTCGCCCGCCCGTACCTCCTGCTTCGGGTACAGCTCGTCCAGGTCGCGGCCGACCATGCGGCGCACCAGGTCGTCCTCGGTCATGCCGTCGAGGGGCTCGCTGGCGATCCTGGCGCCGTCCCGGAGTGTGGTGACGGTCCGGCAGATCTGGAAGATCTCCTCCAGCCGGTGCGAGATGAACAGCACGGCCGCGCCCTGCTCGCGCAGGGTGCGTACGACGCCGAACAGCCGGGCGACCTCGCTGCCGGTCAGGGCGGCGGTCGGCTCGTCCATGATCAGGACGCGGGCGTCGAAGGAGAGCGCCTTGGCGATCTCCACGATCTGCTGGTCGGCGATCGAGAGCCCGCGGGCGGGCCGGTCGGGGTCGAGGCCGACGCCGAGGCGCTTCATCAGGGCGGCCGTGGCCGCGCGAGTGGCCTTGTGGTCGATCCGGCCGAGGGTCCGCCTGGGCCGGCGGCCCATGAAGATGTTCTCGGCGATCGACAGGTCGGGAAAGAGCGTGGGTTCCTGGTAGATCACGGCGATTTTGGCGTCGCGGGCGTCGCCGGGGCCGTGGAAGACGACGGGTTCCCCGTCGAGCAGCACCTGGCCGGCGTCCGGCCGGTGCACTCCGGCGAGGGTCTTGATCAACGTCGACTTGCCCGCGCCGTTCTCACCGGCGAGGGCGTGCACCTCGCCGGGCAGCAGCTCCAGGGAGACGTCCCTCAGGGCGCGTACGGCGCCGAAGGACTTGGAGACGCCCTTCAGCGCCAGCACCGGGGGCGGTCCCGTGTCGGGCGGGTGGGTCATGGATGGCTCCTCGACGACGCCCGGGCAGGCGCCTCACGACGGCATGAAAGGTTTCAACTGGATTGCCGGGACCGTAGGCAGCGCAGCCATGTCACGTCAATGGGTCCGTGTCGAAAAAGTTTCGACAGTCGAAGGTCACGGTGGAGTATCGGGAGAGTAGGTCGGCGGGAATGCTTGACACCCCCCTGAGCGGCCCCTAGCTTGCCGTTCTGAATCGTTTCACACGCTCAGTCGTTCGGACCGACACCCCAGGAGCCCCGAAGTGACCGACCTCGCCGCGGTGAAGGCCGCGCTCAAGACCCAGGCCGTCGAGACGCCGTCGTGGGCGTACGGGAACTCGGGGACCCGTTTCAAGGTGTTCGCCCAGGCCGGTGTGCCGCGCTCCCCGTGGGAGAAGCTGCAGGACGCGGCCAAGGTGCACGAGTTCACGGGCGTGGCCCCGACCGTCGCCCTGCACATCCCCTGGGACCGGGTCGACGACTACGCCGCGCTCGCCGCGTACGCCGAGGAGCACGGGGTGCGGCTCGGCGCGATCAACTCCAACACCTTCCAGGACGACGACTACAGGCTGGGCAGCATCTGTCATCCGGACGCGGCCGTGCGGCGCAAGGCCGTCGGTCATCTGCTGGAGTGCGTCGACATCATGGACGCGACGGGCTCCGCCGATCTGAAGCTGTGGTTCGCGGACGGCACGAACTATCCCGGCCAGGACGACGTACGGGCGCGGCAGGACCGGCTGGCGGAGGGGCTGGCCGAGGTGTACGCGCGGCTCGGTGAGGGGCAGCGGATGCTGCTGGAGTACAAGTTCTTCGAGCCGGCCTTCTACACGACGGACGTGCCGGACTGGGGGACGGCGTACGCGCACTGTCTGAAGCTCGGGCCGAAGGCGCAGGTCGTGGTCGACACCGGGCACCATGCGCCGGGGACGAACATCGAGTTCATCGTGGCGACGCTGCTGCGGGAGGGGAAGCTCGGGGGGTTCGACTTCAACTCGCGGTTCTACGCGGACGACGATCTGATGGTGGGGGCCGCCGATCCCTTCCAGCTGTTCCGGATCATGTGCGAGGTGGTCCGGGGCGGGGGTTTCACCTCCGAGGTGGCGTTCATGCTGGATCAGTGCCACAACATCGAGGCGAAGATTCCGGCGATCATCCGGTCGGTGATGAACGTCCAGGAGGCCACGGCGAAGGCTCTGTCGGTCGATCGGCCGGCGTTGGCCGCGGCCCAGGCCGCCGGTGACGTGCTGGGGGCCAACGCGGTGTTGATGGATGCGTACAACACCGATGTGCGCGGGCTATTGGGCGAGGTGCGCGAGGAGATGGGCCTGGATCCCGATCCCATGGCCGCGTACGCCCGGTGCGGGTGGGCGGAGAAGGTCGTCACCGAGCGGGTCGGCGGCCGGCAGGCGGGGTGGGGGGCGTAGAGCGCGACACACCCCCGCGCCCCCGGAATGCCCCTCTCTCGCGAAAAGGACCGTTGCTCATGACCACCCATCCCGAAGCCACCGCCCTCCTCTCCCGCTCCCACCGGCTGGGCTCCGACCCCCGGAACACCAACTACGCCGGCGGCAACGCCTCCGCCAAGGGCACCGGCACCGATCCCGTCACCGGGGGTGATGCCGAGCTGATGTGGGTGAAGGGGTCCGGAGGTGATCTCGGTACGCTCACCGAGAGCGGGCTGGCCGTGTTGCGGCTGGACCGGCTGCGCGCCCTCGCCGAGGTGTATCCCGGCGTGGAGCACGAGGACGAGATGGTCGCCGCGTTCGACTACTGCCTGCACGGCAAGGGCGGGGCCGCGCCCTCCATCGACACCGCCATGCACGGGCTCGTGGACGCGCCGCACGTCGACCATCTGCACCCCGACTCGGGGATCGCGCTCGCCTGTGCCGTGGACGGAGAGAGACTGACCGCCGAGTGTTTCGGGGACAGCGTGGTCTGGGTGCCGTGGCGGCGCCCGGGCTTTCAGCTGGGGCTGGACATCGCCGCCGTCAAGGAGGCCAACCCGCGGGCCGTCGGGTGCATCCTCGGCGGCCACGGGATCACCGCCTGGGGGAACTCCTCCGAGGAGTGCGAGCGCAACTCGCTGCACATCATCCGTACCGCCGAGGCGTTCCTGGCCGAGCGCGGGAAGGCCGAGCCGTTCGGGCCGGTGATCGAGGGGTACGAGGCGCTGCCCCCGGGCGAGCGGCGGGAGCGGGCCGCCGCCCTCGCCCCGTACGTCCGGGCGCTCGCCTCCGAGGACCGGGCCCAGGTCGGCCACTTCACTGACTCCGGCGTCGTCCTGGACTTCCTCGCCCGCGCCGCGCACCCCCGGCTCGCCGCGCTCGGCACCTCCTGCCCCGACCACTTCCTGCGCACCAAGGTACGGCCGCTGGTCCTGGACCTGCCGCCGAGCGCACCCCTGGAGGACGCCGTCGCCCGGCTGCGGGAACTGCACGCCGCGTACCGCGAGGAGTACGCCGCCTACTACGCGCGGCACGCCACGCCGGACTCCCCCGCCCTGCGCGGCGCCGATCCGGCGGTCGTGTTCGTCCCCGGGGTGGGCATGTTCTCGTTCGGCAAGGACAAGCAGACCGCCCGCGTGGCCGGCGAGTTCTACGTCAACGCCGTCAACGTCATGCGCGGCGCCGAGGCCGTCTCCGCCTACGCGCCGATCGAGGAGGCGGAGAAGTTCCGCATCGAGTACTGGGCGCTGGAGGAGGCCAAGCTCCGGCGGATGCCGGAGCCCGGGCCGCTGGCCACGCGCGTCGCGTTCGTCACGGGGGCGGGCAGCGGGATCGGGAAGGCCGTCGCGCACCGCCTGGCGGCCGAGGGCGCGTGTGTCGTCGTGGCCGATCTCGACGGGGACAGCGCCGCCGCCGTGGCGAAGGAGCTGGGCGGACCGGACAAGGCCGTCGCCGTGACCGTGGACGTCACGTCCGAGGAGCAGATCGCCGCCGCCTTCCGGGCCGCCGTGCTGGCCTTCGGGGGCGTCGACCTCGTCGTCAACAACGCCGGGATCTCCGTCTCCAAGCCGCTGCTCGAAACCTCGGCCGACGACTGGGACCTCCAGCACGACATCATGGCCCGGGGCTCGTTCCTGGTGTCGCGGGAGGCGGCCCGGGTGATGACCGCGCAGGGGCTGGGCGGTGACGTCGTCTACGTCGTCTCCAAGAACGCCGTCTTCGCCGGACCCAACAACATCGCCTATTCGGCGACCAAGGCTGACCAGGCGCATCAGGTGCGCTTGCTGGCGGCCGAGCTGGGCGAGTACGGCATCCGGGTCAACGGGGTCAACCCGGACGGTGTGGTGCGCGGTTCGGGGATCTTCGCCGGCGGCTGGGGTGCGCGGCGGGCCGCGGTGTACGGGGTGCCGGAGGAGAGGCTGGGCGAGTTCTACGCGCAGCGCACGCTCCTGAAGCGGGAGGTGCTGCCCGAGCACGTGGCGAACGCGGTGTTCGCGCTCACGGGCGGCGACCTCACCCACACCACCGGGCTGCACGTCCCGGTCGACGCGGGTGTGGCGGCCGCGTTCCTGCGGTGAGCGCGGACGTGAAGTCGTACGCCGCCGTCGACCTGGGGGCCTCCAGCGGGCGGGTCATGCTCGGCCGGGTCGGCCCGGACCGCGTGGAGCTGAGCGAGGTGCACCGGTTCGCCAACCGGCCGGTGCGGGTCCCGGAGGGGCTGCGCTGGGACGTGCTCGGGCTGTACGGCGGTGTCCTGGACGGGCTGCGGGCGGTGGGCCGGGTGGACTCCGTCGGCATCGACGGCTGGGCCGTGGACCACGGGCTGCTGGACGCCGACGGCGCCCTGCTCGGCAACCCCGTGCACTACCGCGACGCCCGCACCGAGGGCGTCGCCGAGAAGGTGTGGGCGACCGTGCCGGCACCGGAGCTGTACGCGGCGACCGGGTTGCAGTACGCCCCGTTCAACACCCTGTACCAGCTCGCGGCCGCCCGCTCCACGGTCCAGTTCGCCCGGGCCGTACGGCTGTTGCTGATCCCCGACCTGCTGACGTACTGGCTGACCGGCGAGCAGGGCACCGAGCTGACCAACGCCTCCACCACCCAGCTGATCGATCCCCGGACGCGGACGTGGTCGTACGGCGTGGCCGAGCGGCTGGGGATCGACCTCGGGCTGTTCGCGCCACTGCGGCAGCCGGGCGATCCGGCCGGGGTGCTGCGGCCGGAGGTGCTGCAGGAGACGGGTCTGACGGGTCCGGTGCCGGTGACGGCCGTCGGCTCGCACGACACCGCGTCCGCGGTGGCCGCCGTCCCGGCGACCGGTGAGCGCTTCGCCTACATCTGCACCGGCACCTGGTCCCTGGCCGGGCTGGAGCTGACCGCTCCGGTGCTGACCGAGGAGAGCCGGGCCGCGAACTTCAGCAACGAGCTGGGGCTCGACGGGACCGTCCGGTACCTGCGGAACATCATGGGGCTGTGGCTGCTCCAGGAGTGCGTACGGTCCTGGGGGCAGCCCGATCTGGCGGCGCTGCTGCGCGAGGCGGCCGGCGTGCCGGCGCTGCGTTCGGTGGTGGACGCCGGGGACGAGCGGTTCCTGGCGCCGGGCCGGATGCCGGAGCGGATCGCCGAGGCGTGCCGGGAGTCGGGGCAGCCGGTGCCCGCGTCGCGGGCCGAGGTCACCCGGTGCATCCTCGACTCGCTCGCCCTCGCCCACCGGCGGGCCGTGCGGGACGCGCAGCGGCTGGCCGACCGTCCGGTGGACGTGGTGTACGTCGTCGGCGGGGGCGTCCGCAACGCGCTGCTGTGCCAGCTGACGGCCGACGCCTGCGGGCTGCCCGTGGTGGCCGGTGCGACGGAGGCGGCGGCTCTCGGGAACGTCCTGGTGCAGGCCAGGGCGCAGGGGCTGACCGGCGACCTCGCCGCCATGCGCCGGCTGCTGGCCCGTACCCGGCCGCTGACCCGGTACGCGCCCCGGGGCGGCACCGCCCGCTGGCGGGAGGCCGGACAACGGCTCGCCGCACGGTGAGCCGCCGTCTCCTCGCGCCGGCGCGCGCCCACTACCCTGCACTCGTCCGACGACCGACTCCGAGGAGCCGCGATGCGTGTCGCCCTGTTCCTGACCTGTGTCAACGACACGCTCTATCCGGACACCGGCAGGGCCGTGGTGCGACTGCTGACCAGACTGGGCGTCGAGGTCGACTTCCCCATGGGCCAGACCTGCTGCGGACAGGCGCACTACAACACCGGCTACCGGCACCAGGCCGAGCCGCTCGCCCGGCACTTCTCCGACGTCTTCCGGGACTACGAGGCGATCGTCACCCCGTCCGGGTCCTGCGGGGCGATGGTGCGGGAGCTGTATCCCCGGATGGGCGAGCGGGCCCGGGCCGAGGGCCGCGGGGACTCGCTGGCCCGGACGCTGGCGCCGGTGGTGCCGCGGACGTACGAGCTGACGGAGTTCCTGGTGGATGTGCTGGGGGTGACGGACGTGGGCGCGTACTACCCGCACCGGGTCACCTATCACCCGACCTGTCACGGGCTGCGCGGCCTCGGGCTCGGGGACCGGCCGCTCCGGCTCCTGCGGGCGGTCCGGGGGCTGGAACTGGTCTGGCTGCCGGGCGCCGAGGAGTGCTGCGGGTTCGGCGGGACGTTCGCGGTGAAGAACGCGGAGGTGTCGGCGGCGATGGGCGTGGACAAGGTGCGCAACGCGGAGTCGACGGGCGCGTCGGTGCTGTGCGCGGCCGACAACTCCTGTCTGATGCACATCGGCGGCACCATGAGCCGGCTCCGGGTGGGGATGCGGCCGGTGCACCTCGCACAGATCCTGGCGAGCACGAAGGAGGAGACGGCGGTATGAGCGGGACGTTCGTCGGTATGCCGGCCTTCCCCGAGGCCGCGCGGGAGGCCGTCCACGACGCCACCCTGCGCGGCAATCTGCGGCACGCCACGCACACCATCCGCGCCAAACGGGCCAGGGCGGTGGCCGAGCTGTCCGACTGGGAGGGGCTGCGGGAGGCGGGCCGCCGCATCAAGGACCACACGCTGCGCCATCTCGACCGGTACCTGGAGCAGTTGGAGGAGTCGGTCACCGCGGCGGGCGGCACGGTCCACTGGGCGGCGGACGCCGACGAGGCCAACCGGATCGTGACCGGACTGGTCCGGGCCACCGGCGAGTCGGAGGTCGTCAAGGTCAAGTCGATGGCCACGCAGGAGATCGGGCTGAACGAGGCACTTCAGGCCGCCGGCATCCGTGCCTACGAGACCGATCTCGCCGAGCTGATCGTGCAGTTGGGCAAGGACCGCCCCTCGCACATCCTGGTCCCGGCGATCCACCGCAACCGCGGCGAGATCCGGGACATCTTCACGGCCGAGATGGGCGCGTGGGGCCGCCCGGCCCCCGAGGGGCTGACCGACACGCCCGCCGAGCTCGCCGAGGCGGCCCGGCTGCACCTGCGGGAGAAGTTCCTGCGGGCCAAGGTCGGCATCTCGGGTGCCAACTTCATGGTCGCGGAGACCGGCACCCTGGTGGTCGTGGAGTCCGAGGGCAACGGCCGGATGTGCCTGACCCTGCCGGAGACGCTGATCTCGGTCGTCGGCATCGAGAAGGTGGTGCCGGCCTGGCGGGACCTGGAGGTGTTCCTGCAGACCCTGCCCCGCTCCTCCACCGCCGAGCGGATGAACCCGTACACGAGCATGTGGACGGGGACCGCCGACGAGGACGGGCCGCGGACCTTCCATCTGGTGCTGCTCGACAACGGCCGCACCGACACCCTCGCCGACCGGGTGGGCCGGCAGGCGCTGCGCTGCATCCGCTGCTCGGCCTGCCTCAACGTGTGCCCCGTGTACGAGCGGGCCGGCGGGCACGCGTACGGCTCGGTCTACCCGGGTCCCATCGGCGCCATCCTCAGCCCCCAGCTGCGGGGCACGGCGAGCGAGATCGACGCCTCGCTGCCGTACGCGTCGAGCCTGTGCGGCGCCTGCTACGAGGTCTGTCCGGTCGCCATCGACATCCCCGAGGTGCTGGTGCACCTGCGGGAGCGGGTCGTGCAGGGCGGCCCGGCGGTGCGGCAGGGCAACCGGGTGGTGCTGAAGCCCGCCCGGGGGCACGCGGCGGAGCGGGCGGCGATGCGGGCGGCACGCTGGGCCTTCGCCCGCCCCGGCGCCCTGCTCGCGGGCCAGCGGCTCGCCTCCCGCACCCGCCGGCTGCACCCGCGCACCCTGCCGGGCCCGGGCGGCGCCTGGACCGGCAGCCGGGATCTGCCGGCGGTCCCGGCGGAACCCTTCCGGGACTGGTGGCGGCGCACGCGCGGCGGACAGGAGGGCGGCAAGTGAGCAGCAGGGAAAGGGTCCTGGGCCGGGTGCGGCGGGCGCTGGCCGACGTGACACCGGACGAGCGGCCGTACGAGGAGGCCGTGGCGCGGGACTATCTGCGGGAGCACGGGCAGCGCACGGCCGAGCAGACGGTGGACCTGCTGGCGGAGAACCTGGCGGACTACCGGGCGCTCGTGCACCGCTGCACCGAGGACGAACTCCCTTCCCTCGTCGCCCGGTTGCTCGCGGACCGGAAGGCGGCGTCGGTGCTGGTGCCGCCGGGCCTGGCGGAGGGCTGGCTGGCGCGGACGGACGTCGCACGGGTCGCCGACCGGGGCGACAGCACGCCGCACGACCTGGACCGGGCCGACAGCGTGGTCACCGCCTGCGCGGTGGCGATCGCCGAGACCGGCACCATCGTCCTGGACGGCGGCCCCGACCAGGGCAGGCGCCGGATCAGCCTCGTCCCCGACCACCACATCTGCGTGGTCCGCGTCCCCGACCAGGTCGTCTCCGCCGTCCCCCAGGCCCTCGAACGCCTGGACCCGGGGCGCCCGTTGACCTGGATCTCCGGTCCCTCGGCGACCAGCGACATCGAACTGGACCGGGTGGAGGGCGTGCACGGCCCGCGCACCTTGGAGGTGGTGCTGGTCGGCTGAGGTGCTTCACCTGGCCGATGCCGCCGCCGGGCGCCGCGCGGACGGCCCCGTTAGCGTGAGGGAATGATCCGGTTCGAGCAGGTCACCAAGCGGTACCCGGACGGTACGACGGCTGTGGACGACCTCTCCTTCGAGGTGGCCGAGGGGGAGCTCGTCACGCTGGTCGGGCCGTCCGGCTGCGGCAAGACGACGACCATGATGATGGTGAACCGGCTCATCGAACCGACCTCGGGCCGGATCCTCGTCGGCGGCGAGGACATCGCGGCGGTCGACCCGGTACGGCTGCGCCGCCGGATCGGTTACGTCATCCAGCAGGTGGGCCTCTTCCCGCACCGCACCGTCCTGGACAACACCGCGACCGTGCCCGCGCTGCTCGGCTGGAAGCGGGCCCGGGCGCGGGCCCGGGCGGCCGAGCTGCTGGAGCTGGTGGGCCTCGACCCGAAGACGTACGGGTCGCGCTACCCCGAGCAGCTGTCCGGCGGGCAGCGGCAGCGGGTCGGGGTGGCGCGGGCGCTCGCGGCCGATCCGCCGGTGCTGCTGATGGACGAGCCGTTCGGGGCGGTCGACCCGGTGGTGCGCGAGCAGCTGCAGGACGAGTTCCTGCGGATGCAGTCGGCGGTCCGCAAGACCGTGCTGCTGGTCACCCATGACCTGGAGGAGGCGGTCCGGCTCGGTGACCGGATCGCCGTGTACGGGCAGGGGCGGATCGAGCAGTTCGACACGCCGGGCGCGGTCCTCGGGGCGCCCGCGACCTCGTACGTCGCCTCCTTCGTGGGCGCCGACCGCGGCCTGAAGCGGCTGTCGGTCACCACGATCGAGCCGGACGACCTTCAGCAGCCGCCCGTGGCCCGGCTGCACGAGCCCGCCGACCGGGCCCGCGAGCGGCTGCGGGCGGAGGGCGCACGGTGGGCCGTCGTCCTGGACGCGCACGGCGACCTGCACGGCTGGGCGGGCGTCGACGAGCTGGCGGCGGGCGGCACGGTCGGCGACCTCGCCCACCGGATGACCGCGTGGGTGCCGGTGGGCGCGCCGCTGAAGCAGGCGTTCGGGGTGATGCTCCAGTACGACGCCGGGTGGGTCGCGGTGCTGGACGGCGCGCGGTTCCTCGGCGTGCTCACCCCGGCCAAGCTGCACGAGGCGCTGCGCCGCTCGGTGGACGCGGAGGTGCGGGGCGTGGCGCGGGGGCAGGTGCCGTTCGACTCGGTGTCGGACGCCTGACGCCTCTCACTTCAGCAGGCCCTTCTCACGGAGATAGGCGCGGGCCACGTCGGCGGGCAGCCGGCGCCAGCTGTCGACCTGCTGGTTCATCCGGGCCAGGTCCTCGGTCGTCAGGACCTCGTTGAGCCGGCCGAGCGCCCTGGCGGCCCCGGGGCCGCCCGCGCGGGAGCGGTTGACGACGGGGACCACGTAGTCGGCGTTCTGCAGGTGCTTGTCGTCGGCGAGCAGGACCAGGCCGAAGGAGCCTAGGGTGGCGTCGGTGGTGGTGGTCAGCACCATCTGGTCCCGGCCCTGCTGCACGGCCCGCTTGGCCTGGGTGGTGCCGACGCCCTTGGGGTCGACGCCGGTGACGTCGATGCCGTACACCTTGCGCAGGCCCGGCTCGCAATACGGCCGTTGCACGCATTCGTCGCCGGCGGCGAGCCGGACCTTCAGCCGGGAGGCGCCGAGGTCGCTGAGCGTGCTGAGCCGGTGCTGCCGGGCGTAGGAGGCGCTCACCGCGAAGGCGTTCTGGTCGACGGCACGGCCGGGCGGCAGGACGGTGAGCCCGCGGGGTGCGGCGAGCCCGCGCAGGGCCTTCATCGTGGTGGCGACGTCGGGTGAGCCGACGGGTTCCGCGTCGGCGCCGTGGGTCTTGGCGTTCAGCCAGTCGGCGAAGGTGGCCGCGTACTCGGGCACGACGTCGATCCGGCCGGACTCCAGGGCCGGTTCGTACAGCTCCCGGTTGGCGACCGTGAGCAGGGAGGTCTTGTAGCCGGCCCGGTTCAGGAGCTGGGCGTACATCTGGGCGAGCAGGTCGCTCTCGGTGAAGCCGGCCGAGCCGATGGTCAGGTGGTGGCTGTCGCCGGGCGGAGCGGTGACCTGGCCGCGGTTCTCCAGGGAGGGGCCGGTGGTGCAGGCCGGCAGGACGAGGAGCACGAGGGCCGTCAGCGCCGTGGCGCCCCTCATCGGCCGCCCCTGGCCCACGCCGGCGCCAGCCGCTCGGCGATCTCGAAGAGGCCCTCCACGACGAGGGCGAGCACGGCGACGAGCAGGGCGCCGGCGACGACCATGGGCGTGCTGGCGAGGTTGAAGCCCGCGGTGATGATCCGGCCGAGGCCGCCGCCGCCCGCGAGCGCGGCGATGGTGGCGGTGGCGACGAGCTGGACGGCGGCGATCCGTACCCCGTTGAGGACCAGGGGGAGCGAGAGGGGCAGCTCCACCTGGAACAGCAGCTGCCGCCCGGTCATCCCCATGCCCCGCGCGGCCTGGACGACGTTCCGGTCGACCTCGCGCATGCCGACGTAGGCGTTGGTGAGCAGCGGCGGTACGGCGAACAGCACCAGGGCCACCACCGTCGGGCCCTCGCCCCACCGTCCGACGGGGGTCAGGAGCAGCAGCACCAGGACGGCGAAGGTGGGCACGGCGCGGCCGACGTTGGAGAGGTTCACGGCGAGCGCGCCGCCCTTGCCGAGGTGGCCGAGGACCAGGGCGACGGGCAGCGCGACGAGGCAGCTGACGATCAGGCAGACCACGGTGAGCACGAGGTGCTGGAGCAGCCGGTGCCGGACGCCGTCGTCGCCGGCCCAGTGCGCGGGGTCGGTGAGCCAGTCCCAGCTCGCGGCGAGCGTGCTCATGCCCGGGCCGCCCGCGCCCACGGCGTGATCAGCCACTGCACGCCCAGCAGGAGCAGGTCGGCGGCGACCGCGATCAGCACGCACAGTACGGACGCGGTGAGCACCTGGGCCTTGAAGTAGGTGTTCATGCCCGCGTAGATCAGGTTGCCGAGGCCGCCGAAGCCGACGATCGCGCCGACGGTGACCAGGGAGACCGCCGAGACGGTGGCGATGCGCAGGCCGGCCATCGCGGCGGGCAGGGCGAGGGGCAGCTCCACGGTGAGCAGGAGGCGGACCGGGCCGTAGCCGAGGCCGCGCGCGGCCTGCCGGGTCTCCTCGGGGACCGCGCGCAGGCCCGCGAGGATGTTCCGGACGAGGAGGGTGAGCGAGTACAGCACGAGACCGGCGACGACGAGGCCGGCAGAGAGGCCGTAGAGGGGCAGGAGCAGGGAGAACATGGCCAGCGACGGGATGGTGTAGAGGATCGTCGTGACGGCGAGCACCGGGCCGGCCGCCCAGCCCCAGCGGCGGGCCAGCACCGCCAGCGGCAGGGCGATGACCAGCCCGAGCAGGACCGACAGGGCGGTCAGCTGGAGGTGCTGGACGACCGCGTCGAGCAGGATCTCGCGGCGGGTGCGCAGATAGGCGCCGCAGATCCATGCGTTGCGCGCGAGACAGTCGTGCGGGGGCGCGGTCACGGCTCCATTGCACCGGCCCGTCCGACGCGTCGGCACGCTGGACTGACCCGTACGGGGCGCTCCGCGGGGGACCGGGAGGAGCCGCCGGGACCGGGAGGGACCGCCGGAACCGGGAGGGGGCCGCCAGAACGGGGAGGGGGCCGCCGGGACCGGGAGCGACCGGCGGGACCGGGAGGGAGCCATAGGGACCGGGAGGGGCCGCCGGAACGGGGAGGGACCGCCGGGACCGGGAGCGACCGCCGGGACCGGGAGGGAGCCATAGGGACCGGGAGGGGCCGCCGGGCGGCTGCGGCTACGTCGCCGCTGGCCGCACGCGCGCGGGCTGGGAGGGCCGCCGGTCAACTGCGGCCTCGTCGTCGCCGGCCGCGCACATGCAGGCCGGAAGGAGCCGCCGGTCGGCTGCACTGCGTCGTGGCCGACCGCGCCCGCGGGGGTGGAGGGACCGCCGGTCGGCTGCGGCGTCGTCGTCGCCGGCCGAGCACGCACGGACCGCGAGGGGGCCGCCGGTCGGCTACGGCGTCGTCGTCGCCGGCCACGCACACGGAGGCCGGAAGGAGCCGCCGGCCGACTGCGGCCTCGTCGCGGCCGGCCGCGCACGCGCGGGCCGGACGCGGGCCCGTGTCCCTTCGGGGCGGTTACGCCATTCCCGCCGCGTCCAGCAGTGTCGTGACCGTCGTCGTCGCGAGGCCGTCGTCCAGGCGCTCCACTCCCGTGCCGGCCCGGGCGGCGGCGCCGTCGAAGATCAGCAGGAGTTGGCGGGCGAGCAGGCCGGGGTCGTGGGCGCCGCCGCGCTCCGCCTCGGTACGAAAGGTCCGAACCAGCCGTTCCTTGACCGTGCTGGCCACCACGCTCGCCGGGTGCTCCGGGTTCTTCAGCTCGACCAGCACGGCGAGGTACGGGCAGCCGTGGTAGCCGTCGTCCAGGGCGGCCCGCTCCAGCTGTCCGAAGACGTGGAGGATGCGCTCGCGCGGGGTCGCGGCCTGCGGATCGGGGTGCGCGAACCGCGCCTCGTACCGGGGGATGCGCTGCTCCAGGCTCGCGGCCAGCATCTCGTCCTTGCTGTCGAACAGCTGGTACATCGACCGCTTGGAGACGCCCGCCTCCCGGCACAGGGCCTCGATGCCGATGGAGACGCCGTCGCGGTAGGAGAGCCGGGCGGCGGCGTCGAGGAGCCGGTCGCGGGGGGACGCCTTGTCAGTGGTGGCCATGCGGCGAGGTTACCGCTGGACGGACTGAAGAGAAACCGATCGGTGTATACCGTGGCGCGCGAGGTGAACAAGCGCTTAGATAGGAACCCGGCTCCTGTTCCCGACCCGCCGGAGGCCCCGTTGTTCACGTCCGTCGACGACGTCTCCGCCCGCCTGGCCGAGACCGGCTACCTCGCCTCGCCCGCCGTCGCCACGACCGTCTTCCTCGCCGACCGGCTGGGCAAGCCGCTGCTGGTGGAGGGCCCCGCGGGGGTGGGCAAGACCGAGCTGGCCAAGGCCGTCGCCCAGGTGGCCGGGGCCCGGCTGATCCGGCTCCAGTGCTACGAGGGCGTGGACGAGTCCCGGGCGCTGTACGAGTGGAACCATGCCAAGCAGCTGCTGCGGATCAGCGCGGGCCGCGACGAGAGCTGGGACGAGACCCGCACCGACATCTTCAGCGAGGAGTTCCTGCTCCCCCGCCCGCTGCTCACCGCCATCCGCGGCGACGAGCCGACGGTGCTGCTCATCGACGAGACCGACAAGGCCGACGTCGAGATGGAGGGGCTGCTGCTGGAGGTGCTCAGCGACTTCCAGGTCACGGTCCCGGAGCTGGGCACGGTCACCGCGACCCGCCGCCCGTTCGTCGTCCTCACCTCCAACGCCGGCCGGGAACTGTCCGAGGCGCTGCGCCGCCGGTGCCTGTTCCTGCACATCGGCTTCCCGGAGGAGGAGCTGGAGCGGCGGATCGTCCGGCTGAAGGTGCCGGGCCTGGACGCCGCGCTGGCCGAATCGGTGGTCCGGGTGGTCGGGGCGCTGCGCGCGATGGACCTGCGCAAGGTGCCGTCCGTCGCCGAGACCATCGACTGGGCGCGCACCCTGCTGGCGCTGGGCGCCGGCACGCTGGACGAGACGGTCGTACAGGACACCCTCGGCGTGATCCTCAAGCACCAGGACGACATCCAGAAGGCGGCGGCCAAGCTCGACCTGGACGCGCTGTGACCGGTGTCGCCGAGCGGATCACCGGCCTGGTCGGGGCGCTGCGCGCGCACGGGGTGCGGATCGGCACCGGCGAGAGCGTGGACGCGGCCCTCGCGGTCCAGGCGCTGGGGCTCACGGACCGGGAGCGGCTGCGCGAGGGACTGGCGGCCACCCTGCTGCACGGGCCGGCCCAACGGGCCGTCTTCGACCCGGTCTTCGACCTGTACTTCCCGCGCGGGGTCGGCGGCCCGGACGGCGCCGCGGCGGACCGCGACGCCCTGCGCGACCGGCTCGCCGAGGCGCTGGCCGCCGACGACCGGGCGCTGATGGCCCGGTTGGCGGCCGAGGCCGTCGACGGCATGGGCGGGTACGGGAGTTCGCCGGGTTCGGACGGCTTCTCGGCGTACCAGACCCTCGACCGGCTGCGCCCGCAGACCCTGCTGGCCCGGGTGCGGGCCGATGTCCGGGGGCAGGGCGACAGCGGGGCCGGGTTCACGGACCGGCTGCTGGACGACGAGATCCGGCGCCGCATCGAGGACTTCCGGCGCATGGTCGGGACGGAGGCGCGGCGCCGGGTCGCGGAGCGGCGCGGGCGGGACGAGATCGCGCGGCGCGGCGTGCGGCCGACCGCGGACCGGGTCGACTTCCTGTTCGCCGACCGCGATCAGCTCGCCGAGCTGCGCAGGGCGGTGCAGCCGCTCGCGCGCAAGCTGGCCACCCGGCTCGCCGCGCGCCGCCGCCGGGCCGCGCGCGGCACCGTCGACCTGCGCCGCACCCTGCGCTCCTCGCTCTCCACGGGCGGCGTGCCGATGCGGCCGGTGCTGCGCCGGCGCCGGCCGGTCCGCCCCGAACTGGTGCTGCTGTGCGACGTCTCGGGCTCGGTGTCGGGCTTCTCGGACTTCACGATGCTGCTGGTGCAGGCGCTGCACGACCAGTTCAGCAAGGTCCGGGTCTTCGCCTTCGTCAACCGGCTCGACGAGGTCACCGGCCTGCTCGACCACGGCCGCGCCGACCCCGGCGGGCTGAGCGCCCGCATCCGCGCCGAGGCCACCCTCACCGGCTGGCACGGCAGCAGCGACTACGGCATGGCGCTGGGCGAGTTCACCGAGCGGTACGGCGCCGCGGTCGGCCCGCGCACGACGGTGTTCGTCCTCGGGGACGCCCGGACGAACATGAGCGACCCGAACCTGCCCGCCGTACGCGACCTCGCCCGGCGCGCCCGCCGCGTCTACTGGCTCAACCCCGAGCCGCGCGCTCAGTGGGGCACCGGCGACTCGGCCGCGCCCGCCTACGCGGAGCTGGCCGAGATGCACGAGTGCCGGACGGCCCGCCAGCTCGGTGCGCTGATCGCCCGTCTGCTGCCGGTGTGATCGACTGGTCCCGGACGACCGCGACCGGCCCTTGATCCGCAGCGAAGGACGCACGCCATGAGCCACTCCCCCGTGCCGCTCGGCACCTTCCCCACTCCCCTTAAACCCTCTACCAGGTCCTCGACGTCTTCCAAGACCTGCTGAGGTGCTGGACCGGCACCTGCACCACCTGCGGCCGCCCCCTGCCGGCCAGCAGAAACAGAACCTAACGAAGCACTACTAGGCGCGCACCGGGGCGGGTGCCGCCCGCTCGGCCCGGCGCACGGCCAGCAGGGCGACGAGATAGACGAGGTCGAGCAGGAAGCAGCCGACGTAGAGGTAGTACATGAGGGCGTTGTCGTAACGGTGGTCCGGGTCGGGGGCGGCGACCATGGCCATGGAGGCGCAGGCCGTGCCGAGCAGCTTGGCCAGCGCGATCCCCGGGGACTGGCCGCGGGTGCCCCGGCGGCCGGCGAGCATCCCGAGGAACAGGGCGGACATCGCCAGGTTGCTGCCGAACGCCGTGAGGGTGCCGTCGCCCCTGTCCAGTTGCAGCGAGGCGTAGTTCATGCCCGTGTAGGCGAGGGCGAGCAGTGCGGCGAGCGAGGGCAGGAGCAACCGGTCCGGCAGGTAGGGGAATTCGGACCGGCCGTGGCGTACGAGCGTGTAACCGATGGCGAGATCGAAGCCGAACCAGACCATGTCGGCGACGTACACGACCCCGCTGCCGGGTCGCACGAACGCGAACGTGAACTCCCAGCTGAGATTGGTGGCGAAGGAGACCACGGGCATACCGAAGGTGCGCTCCCGTAACCCCGTCCGGATCAGCAGCACATAGGCCACGGTCCAGAACACTCCCGTGCCCAGCTGAAACACCGTGTGCATGGATTCCCCCGCCGCCCGGCCGTCCGATGCGCGTCCGTGCCCACTCTGGCACGCAGGCGGCCCCGGACACAGAGGAGATCGCGACGGACGACAGGCCGAGAACCGACCGTCCGGCACCGGCCACCAGGTACGCGCCTGCCGCGGAAGGAGTTCGCAGGCGAGGATCCCGGGCCAGGACCGGGGGGTACGAAAATTCCTCCCTCCCCGCCTGCAACCTCGCCCGGGGCCGGACGTCTGTCGGGATGGAGGCCTCCACTTCGAGCAGATGTCCGACCCCGAGCGACCGAAGGAACCCATGTCCGCACACCGTGCCCCTCGCCCGAACCGTGCCCGCAGGCTGCGCGCCACCCTGGGGGTCTCCGCCGTAGGCGCGGCCCTGGCCCTCGCCGGCACCATGACCGCCCAGGCCGCACAGACCGGCGGCCACTCCCCCGCCCACTCCGCGCCTCACCCCCACACCGGTGCCACCGCCGTGCCGACAGCGGCCCCGGCCCCGGCCCGAGCGGCGACCCCGTCCCCTGTGCCGTCCCCGGTCCGTACGGCGGCCCCCTCCCCGGTACCGTCCCCGGCCCGCACGGCCACCCCGAGTCCCGTGCCCGCCACTCCGCGGCCCGTGCCGTCGTCGCCCGGGCACGCCGCCCCGAGCCCGGTGCCGTCCGTACCGCCCGCCGCCCCGGCCCCCGTTCCGGTTCCGGCCCACCCGCGGCACGTACCGCACCACGGCCACGCCACCCCGGCGCCGGTTCCGCGGCATCCCTGAGGCAGGCAGCAGCACCATCTAGACGGGCCGGTGCGGGGGAGGCGCAGCCAGGCGCGCCCCGATCGGGCTGCCGCCGGTCGTCTCATCCCGCTCTCGCATAGCCGCATCGCTCGC